>CALDYW010000001.1 GCA_937944395.1 uncultured Paracoccaceae bacterium
ATATCCCGGGGGGAGCCCGCCGCAGGCGGGCGGGGGGCAGCGCCCCCCGGCGGAACGGTCCCGCCGGTCGCGGCTGCCGGGCGAAGGCCGCCGCCGCGCGCTCAGAGATAGCCGGCCGACCGGAAGCTCAGTTCCCGGGCCCGGCCGATCACCAGATGGTCGTGCAGCACGAGGCCCAGCGCCTCGGCCGCCGCACGGATCTGCTCGGTCATCGCGATGTCGGCGGGCGAGGGCGTCGGGTCGCCCGAAGGATGGTTGTGCACGAGGATGAGCGCCGAGGCGTTGAGCTCGAGCGCCCGCTTGACGACCTCGCGCGGATAGACCGGCACGTGATCGACGGTGCCCTGCGCCTGCACCTCGTCGGCGATGAGCACATTCTTGCGGTCGAGATAGAGCACCCGGAAGCATTCGGTCTCGCGATGCGCCATCGCGGTGCGGCAATAGTCGAGCAGCGCGTCCCAGCCCGAGATCACGTGACGGCGCAGGATGCGGGCGCGGGCCAGCCGGTGCGCCGCCGCTTCGACCAGCTTCAGTTCGCAGACCACCGAGGGTCCTGCGCCCTCGACCTCGGCAAGCCGCGACGGCGGCGCCGAGACCACGCCGTTGAAGTCGCCGAAGACCTCGATCAGGCGGCGCGCCAGCGGCTTGACGTCGATCCGGGGGAGCGCCCGGAACAGCACGAGTTCCAGCAGTTCGTAGTCGGGCAGTGCCCCGGGCCCGCCGGTCAGGAACCGGTCGCGCAGCCGCGCCCGGTGGTCGCGCAGGTAGGAGGGCAGCCGTGCCGCCGGACCGGAGGGAACCGTCGGCGCGGCATCCGCGGCTGCCTCGTCGGCGGCTGCCCCGTCGTCGTCGGAGGCGGCCGCGGCGAACAGCGGGAGGGGCGATTCGGCGAAGGCTGGCGCGGTGCGGGGCATGGGCCGAGGCTGGACGGATCGGGGTTAATGCGGGGTTAAGCTCCGCCCTGCGCCAGCCCTCGCCGGCGGTCGCGACCGCCGACCGGCGGCGGGCTTCACTTGCGGAGGTTGCGCGCGCTGTCCTTGATCGCCTCGAACTGCCCGGCCGGCCGGAAGCGCCAGAGGTAGCCGGGCAGGACCGCGTCCATCGGCACCGGTTCGATCCCCAGATCGGCGAAGCCGCGCAGTCCGGGCGACACGACGTTGTCGCGGGCGAGGTTGCGCACCTGGTCGCGGGTCAGGATCCGGTTCGTGAACAGACCAAGCGAGAGCGCCTGCGCCAGATCGAACCCGGTGCCCAGGGCAGCGGCGGCCCAGAACGGGACGTTGACGATCAGCCGGCGGCGGTGGATGTGGCGCAGCATGCGCTGCATCAGCGCGCGGAAGGTCTCGACCTCGGGGCCGCCCAGTTCGTAGATGCCCGGCGCCACCGGCCCGAGCAGCGCCCGTTCCGCCGCCGCGGCCACGTCGTCCACATAGACCGGCTGAAAGCGCGTCTGCGCGCCCACGACCGGCAGCACCGGGCTGAACCGCGCCATTGCCGCGAAGCGGTTGAAGAACTGGTCCTCGGGGCCGAACACGACCGAGGGGCGCAGGATCACCGCCTGCGGACGGTGGCTGAGCACGCCCTCCTCGCCCGCCGCCTTGGTGCGGGCGTAGTGGCTGGCCGAGCGCGGATCGGCGCCGATCGCCGAGAGGTGCAGGAAGCGCCCGACACCCTCTTCGGCGGCGATCCGGGCGACCCGGGCCGCGCCGTGCGCCTGCACCAGGCCGAAGCGGTTCTTGCCCTCCTCGACGAGGATCCCCACGCAGTTCACCGCCGCGTCGGCGCCCCGCATCGCCGCGCGCACCGTGTCGTCGTCGCGGATGTTGCAGAACACCGGCTCGACCTGGCCGACGACGCCGTAGGGGCGCACGAACAGCGCCTCGTTCGGGCGGCGCACCGCCACCCGCACGCGCCAGCCCGCCCTGGCCATCCGCCGGGCGATGTAGCGGCCGACGAAGCCGGAACCGCCGTAGATGGTGATCAGGCCCGACATCCGCCCCTCCATCCGGTTGCCGCCTTCCTTACCGGGGGTGCCGCGGCGCGGCAAGGCGCCAGCCCGCCGCATCCTTGCCCCTCGCGGGCGTTGACAGTCGCCGGCCCCGGGGGTATCCCCCGCCCTCGCGGCCTCCTGTGCCCAGGTGGCGGAATTGGTAGACGCGCTGGTTTCAGGTACCAGTGACGCAAGTCGTGGAGGTTCGAGTCCTCTCCTGGGCACCATCGATCCGGCGCACGTCGCCGCTGTAGCGGGGACGCGCGGGAAGCCTCTTTGGCTTCACCCCCCTGCGGATGCCCACCCTTCGCCCGCCGATGCCCCCGCCGTCCGGTGCTTGCGGTCGCACCCCGCACGGGCGGTCGAGCCCCCCCTTGCGAGGTCCGCGACTCCCGCGGATCCGCCGCCGGCGCGGCAACGCGAAAGCCCCGCGCGGGGCGCGGCCTTCGGTCGTCCGGGGCGAGGGCCGGGGGCGTCCGGCGTCGCCCTCGCCCGTCGCCGCGAAGCATTCCTCCGTCCGGTGCCGCCAGCCGTCCGGGCCGAGCGGTTCGCCCGTCATCCGGGCCAGCGGCGGCCGGTTGATCCCGCCGAAGCACTCGGGTGCGGTCACGTCCGGGTCAGCCTCGGCCGCCCCGGGGCGCAAGCCGCACGCGCGCGCCCCCTCGGCCGCCGGCAGCCGCACCGCAAGCTGCATCCCCCAAGCCGTGGCGAAGGCCGCCCGGCAAGGCGCCCCGGATGCCACCGCCGGCGCCGCCACCGCGGGCGGCGGCAGGTCCGACGTCGTTCGGCACCGGACCCCGCCCGCCGCGGCGGACAACCGCGCCCGCGGCCTCGGCGGCCCGCTCCACACCTCTGTCGGGCACGTGCCGGTTGCCTGCGGCACCTGCCCGACGGCTCGGACCCCGGTGTCGTCGGCCGGCGACAGGCCGCAGGCGCGGACGGCGGGGCCATGGCGGTCTTGCCCGCGGTGCCGCCGCCGGTGGCGCGCCCCTCGGTCGGGCAGACCGGGAGGCCCCTGTCGGCGATGGCGCGCCGATCGGCCCATGCGGCCGGCCTGGCCATGCGCCCGACCCGGACCTGCGCCACGATCTGGCCCGCGTGGCCGCGCATCTCGCCGAATGGGATTGCCGCGGCTGTCGCCCGCAGCCCCCGGGGTTCGGCCTGCCGTCGCGCCGGGCCGCCCGCGCGCCGCTGCGCCCGTGGCGCGCGGCCCCGATCGCGCCCCGCCACGTCCGCCTGTGAGGATCTGCAGACCGGGCTCGGCGAGGCTGCGAAGGAAGGTCCCGTCATCGGCCCTTTGCGGCGCCGCCATCGGTGCCATCCCGGCGTCGGTCAACGGGTCCTCCCGGCTCAGGGTGACGCCGGCAAACTCCACCCTGGCCGCACTCCCCGATGGCCACCCCGGCCCACGCCCGAAACGCCGCCGCCCATGTGGGCGCTGCGGGCGATCGCGCGGGGCAAGGATGAAGGCCGCGCAAAGGAAACTGGCGGAACCGTGCAGAGGAAACTTGTGGAATGACGCAAACCGCCGCATCGTCATGGCATTGCGTTTCGGGATGGTTCCAGCGGCTGTTTGCGATCGGACGAGGAGGGCGGGAGTGACGTCGCTGGCGAAAGTCCTGCAACGGTACGCTCCCTGCCGCCCCGATGGCCGCCCGCTGCACGCCTACCGTCTGACGGACGAAGACATGAGCGCGCTGAAACGGCTGTTACCGGCGCGCATCGAGCTCGGCGTGCGCGTTGACTCCTCGGCCCAAGGCTTCGTCCTCTGGGCCGCCGAGCATATCCGGCGCACCTGGTCGGGCGGGCCGCTCAGCTGGGAGTTCGTCTACAAGGGGCTCGACCTTCCGCCGCCCGATTACAGTTTCACCCGATGGCTCGTGGAAACCGGCCTCAGGGCCTGGAAGCGGCCGCTGCGGCGCGGCGATGCGGGGCACCGCGAATTCCTGTTCTCGCTTCTGGCCGAGGGCGGCCTGCCCGACCGCGCGCTGGCCGAGGCCAACCGCTACCGGGCGGTGCTTCTGGGGCTGATCGGCGAACTCGAGGCAGAGGGGGTGCTCGCGGCCGCGGCCGCGCCGGCGGCCGCGCTGCGCGCGGTGCAGGATCTGCCGCAGGTGCTGCGCGACGAAGGTCAGGCCCGTCTGATGGCCGAGCTCGCGCTGGAGCTGATCGACCTTCGCCGCGCCCTGCCCGAGGGATTGCCGACCGAGGAGGCCGTCGCCTGGCTTGACAAGCAGCGGCCGGACTGGCGCGAGCGCCTGCCCCTGCGGCTGTCCGACCGGGCGCTCGAGGCCATCGTCCGCCCGGCTCTGGCGGCGGCGCGGATGCGCCCCGACCGGGGCGGTGCGCCGGTCCGGCGCCTGCTTCTGTGCGACGATGCCGGGCACTGGCATGCTGCGGCCGAAATCTCGGAAGGCGCGATCGTGCCGCAGGCGTTCTTTCCGGCCGAGGCGCTGGATCGGACCCTGCGGCTGATCGCGCCAGACGGCGCCAGCTTTCTCGCCCGGCCGCAAGCGCCGGCCGACGGCAAGGGCTGGCGGCTCACGCTCGCCGGCGGCCGCGCCGAGATGGCACTGGACCCCTGGTCGCCTGTGGTCCTGTCCGCCTATGCCGACGGGCAGCCTCTGGGCGAGGTTGTGCTTGACGCCGGGCTGCCCGCCCCGGACGAGGCGCCAGGGTTCTGGCACCCGGCCGATCCGGCCGATTCCCACCCCGAACGTCTGCTGCCGCTGACCGGGCGCGCCCGCACGCGGGCCGCGCGGCTGTTCCTGCATTTGCCCGAGGGCATCGACCCGCGGCCGGGCGCGGGCGTGACCCTGGGCGCGCCCGCGCCGGCGCCCGGGGGGCGGCTCTGGACGCTCGAGGGGCACGGGCCGGTGTGGATCGGCGATCAGACCGTCATGATCGAGACCGGCGCCGAGGCAGGCGGCGAACCCGCCCGGTTGATGGCCTTCGGGTCGCTCCTGCCCGGCCTCGCCTGCGCCGACGGCAGCCGCGTGCATCGGGGCGAGCCGCAGGTCTGGGGTGCCGAGGGTGAGGGGCCGATCCGCCTGCTGACCGGCAGGCCGCTGCGCTTGCGGCCGCTGCCGCGCCTTCTCGGCGGGCAGATCGCGGAATGGGTGGATGGCGAGGCGGTCCTGGCCCGGCTGCGGCTGATCGTGCTGCCTGCCGGCCTGTGCCTCGACCTGCGCGAGACCAGACGGGGGCAGCTGCGCCTCGCGGCGGAAGGCGTGCCGGCGGGATGGCATCTGGCGCTGAATGCGGGGGGCGATGCGCCGGTGCAGGCCGTCGCCGATGCACAGGGCCGGGCGGTGTTGGAGTTGACCGCGCAAGGGGCACCAGGATTGATCGGGCTACGCTTCTCGGATCCGGGAAAGGGCGCGGCGCTGGCACTGACCGGGCTCTGGCCAGCACGGGAGCCGCGCCTGATCGACCCCGAGGGGCAGGTGCTGCGCCAGGATCGGCAGGTCGCTCTGTCGCGCCTCAACGGCTGGCGGGGGCATATCCCGCCGGGAAGCGGCGCGGTCCTGGTGCGGCTGGGAGGGCAGGGGGCCCAGATTGGCCTTGCCGCCGCGGGCGAGGTTCGCCCGATCACCCATAAGATGGTGCTGGGGCAGGCGCTGGCGCTGACGGGGGCGGA
>CALDYW010000002.1 GCA_937944395.1 uncultured Paracoccaceae bacterium
CCGGCCGGGCACGGGGGGCTCTGCCCCCCGTCCGCGCGCGGCGCGGACTCCCCCCGGGATATTTGCGGACCGGACATGCAGCAGGAAGGGATCGGGCACGGACCGGCGGCAGCGCCCGCCGGCGACGACGCCTCCGCGCCCGGCCCGTGCCGGAGCCCCGCCGCCGTTGCCGGCCGCAGCCCCTACTCGGCCACCGACAGCGCCACGAAGCGCGGCTCGCCGTCGCGGCGGACGAGCAGCAGCAGCGAGCGGCGGCCCGCGTCGCGTGCCTCGGCGATCCGCGCCTCGAGGTCGGCGGGCGTCTCGAGCTTCTGCTGCCCCGCCTCGGTGATCACGTCTCCGGCCCGGATCCCCTTGGCGAAGGCCTCGGAACCCTCGTCCACCTGCTGCACCAGAAGCCCCGACACGCCCGCGGCGAGGCCCCGTTCGGCGCGCAGGTCCGGGGTGATCTGCACCAGGGTCATGCCCAGCACATCCGCCACCGCGGGCGGCTCGGCCCCCGTGCCGGGCGCCGCAGCGCCCTCGGCCTCCTCGCGGCGGCCGAGAACGACCGTCAGCGTCTGCGTGGCGCCGTCGCGGAAGACGAGAACCCGCACGCTCTTGCCCACCGCGGTCGCGGCGACGCGGCGCACGAGGTCGCGGGTGTCGACGACCTCGACCCCGTCGAAGGACAGGATCACGTCGCCGGCCTGCATGCCCGCCCGGGCCGAGGGGCCATCGGGCACGTCGGTCACCAGCGCGCCGGCGACCTTGGGCAGGCCCAGGGCCTCGGCGATCTCGGGCGTCACGTCCTGGATGCGCACGCCGAGCCAGCCGCGGCGGGTCTCGCCGAACTGGCGCAGCTGGTCCACCACCTGCGTGACCACCGCCGAGGACATCGCGAAGCCGATGCCGATCGACCCGCCGTTCGGGCTGAGGATCGCGGTGTTCACCCCGATCACCTCGCCGGCCATGTTGAACAGCGGCCCGCCGGAGTTGCCGCGGTTGATCGCGGCGTCGGTCTGGATGTAGTCGTCGAACGACCCCGACAGCGCCCGCCCGCGGGCCGAGACGATCCCGGCGGAGACCGAGAAGCCCTGCCCCAGCGGGTTGCCCATGGCCATGACCCAGTCGCCCACGCGCACGATGTCGCTGTCGCCGAAGGTGACGAAGGGCAGCGGCGCATCGGCCTCGACCTTGAGCAGCGCGATGTCGGTGTTGGGGTCGGTGCCGACCACCTTGGCCGGCAGGGTCGCGCCCGAGTAGAACTCGATGGTGATCTCGTCGGCGCCCTCGATCACGTGGTTGTTGGTGACGATGTAGCCATCCTCGGAGATGACGAAGCCCGATCCCAGCGCCTGGCTGCGGCGCGGACGCGGTCCGTCGCCGCGGTTCTGGCGATCGAGGAAGTCGCGGAAGAAGTCCTCGAAGGGGGATCCTTCCGGGGCCATCGGGTTCGGTCCGCCGGGGGCCGCGACCATGGTCGAGGTGGTGATGTTGACGACAGCGGGACTGACCCTCTCGGCGAGGTCGGCGAAGCTGTCGGGCGCGGCGCGCGCCATCGTCGGCAGCATCAGCGCGAGGGCCAGCGCGAGCGCCATCACCAGCGCCGCCACGGCCTCGAGGGACCGGGCGGCGGCGGAGCGGCGGGATTGCGCAAGGGCGAGGACCTGCGGTTTCAAGGACTGCCTCCTTCGGATCTGCCGGGCCGCGCCGGCGGCACCGGATGCCTGCGCATCAGATAGCCGTTCCCGCGGGGTGCGCAATTCGGAAACTGCGCGCCCTCACAGGGGCGTGACGCTTCCTGCCGCCCCCGGTCGCCCGGAGTCAGCCGCCCGGCAGTCCGGTCAGCCGCCCAGCAGTCTGGCCAGCGCGACCAGCGCGGTGCCGGCGGCCAGCGCGGCGAGGCCGACCAGGCGCCGGGTCTCGGGCCGCATCGCGGCAAGAAGGGCGAGCGCCTGCTCGATCCGCCCCGGCAGCAGCGCCAGCACCAGCCCCTCGACGATCAGGACCAGGGCGATCCCGGTAAGCAGCGTGACCAGCATGCCGGCCGGTCAGGGCGCTGCGGTGACCGACGGGGGCGACGGCGATTCCGCCGCCGGCGGCCGGCCGGCGGGATCGGCGAGGAAGTCGAAGAAGGTGCTGTCGGGCGTGATCACCAGCGTCGTGTTCGATCCCTGCAGCGCCCGGCCGTAGGCGGCCAGCGAGCGGTAGAACTCGAAGAAGTCGCGATCCTGTCCGAAGGCTTCGGCGAAGATCGCGTTGCGCTCGGCATCGGCCTCGCCGCGGGTGATCTCGGCCTGGCGGTTCGCCTCGGAGACGAGTTCCACCACGGTGCGGTCGGCCTGGGCGCGGACCCGCTGCGCCGCCTCGTTGCCGCGGGCGATCTCGTCGGCGGCCTCGCGCTCGCGCTCGGCGCGCATCCGGGCGAAGGTCGCCTCGAGGTTCTGCACCGGCAGGTTCGTGGTCTTGAGCCGCACATCCACCACCTCGAGCCCCAGCGCCGCGGCCCGGTCTCGTGCCTGGTCGCGGATGCGGTTCATCAGGATCCGCCGGCCGGGCGACAGGATCGTGTCGGAAGTCACCGATTCCGAACCCAGAACCTCGCGGATCTGGGCGTTCAGGATCGACGACAGACGGTCCTCGGCGGCGCGCAGGCCGCCGACGCCGACGGCCTGGCGGAAGCGCACCACGTCGGCGATGCGGTAGCGGGCGAAGGCATCGACCACCAGGCGGCGGTCGTCCGAGGGGGTCACCTCGATCTCGTCGGTGTCGAGCGACAGGATGCGGCGGTCGTACTTCACCACCTCCTGGATCAGCGGGATCTTGAACGCCAGCCCGGGCTCTTCCTTGACGGCGCGGATCTGGCCGAACTGGAGCACGAGGGCCTTCTCGCGTTCGTCCACGATGAACACCGAGGACAGGAAGGTGGCGATGGCGAGCACCACGACGGGCAGGATGAGGGCGGATCTCCGCATGGCTCAGTTCCCTCCCGCGAGCTGCGGCGCCGGCCCGCGCCTGAGTTCGTTCAGCGGCAGGTAGGGCACGATGCCCTGCCCGCCGGAGGCGCCCGCAAGGGCCGGGTCCAGAAGAACCTTGTCGGTATTGCTCAGGATCGCCTCGATCGCCTCGATGTAGAGGCGCCGGCGCGTCACCTCGGGGGCGTTGCGGTATTCGGCAAGCACGGCGAGGAAGCGGCTGGCCTGACCCTGCGCCTCGTTCACCACCTGGGCGCGGTAGGCCTCGGCCTGTTCGAGGATCTGCGCCGCCTCGCCGCGGGCGCCGGCGAGCACGCGGTTGGCGTAGGCATCGGCCTGCCGCTCGAGCCGGTCGCGCTCCTGCTCGGCCGCCTGCACCTCGCGGAAGGCGTCGATCACCTCGCGCGGGGGGTCGGCCTTGTCGAGGTTGATGCGGATGATGTTGATCCCGCTCTCGTAGCTGTCGAGCGCCTCCTGCACCGCGGTGCGCACGCGATCGGCGATCACGCCGCGGTCGCGGTTCAGGATCGGGCTGAGCTCGGTCTCGGCGATCACCTCGCGCATCGCCGCCTCCGAGACCGCGCGCACGGTCAGTTGCGGATCGGCGATGTTGAACAGGTATTTCGCCGCGTCGTTGATGTTCCAGACCACCTGGAAGTCGATGTCGACGATGTTGGCATCCGTGGTCAGCATCAGCCCGGTCTCGCCGCGGCCGCCGCTGGCCACGCCGATGTCCTCGGTGTTCTCGCGGGTGACCGGGATCACCTCGGCGGTGACGAGCGGCCAGGGCGCGAAGTTCAGGCCGGGATTGCCGATCGCGTAGAACTTGCCGAGGAACAGCTCGACCGACTGCTCCTCGGGCCGGACCGAGTAGAACGAGGCGAAGGCCCAGAGCGCCAGGGCCGCCAGCACGCCGATGCCGACCGTGCCCCGGGTGACGCGGAAGCCGCCGCCCCCGCCGCCCCCGCCGCCGACGCCGTTGCCCCGGCCGCCGCGCCCGCCCATCAGCACGCGCAGCTGCTCCTGGCCCTTCTTCATCAGCTCGTCGATCTCGGGGATCTGCGGGCCCTCGCCGCCGGGCCGGCGCCCGCCGCCGCGCATGTCGCCGCCGCGTCCGTTGTCGCCGCGGTTGTCGCCTCCGCCGCCGAAGCCGCCGCCACCGCCGCCCCAGGGTCCGCCGCTGTTGCCTGCCATCTGGCCTTGGTTCCCTTCCTTCTTGCCCGCTTCGCGGACGCTCTGCCCTACGTGGTCGCCGGGACGGTCAAATCAAGCCGTCCTCACGGGGGTTTTGAGCGTCACCAGTTCCTCGGCCAGCGTCGGGTGGACCGCACAGGTCCGGTCGAAGTCCTCCTTGGTGGCGCCCATCCCGATCGCGACGGCGGCGAGCTGCACGAGCTCGGCGGCATGGTCCGCGACGATGTGACACCCCAGGATCCGCCGCGTCGCGCGGCTGACGATCAGCTTCATCAGCACCCGATCGGTCCGGCCGATCAGCACCCCGCGCATCGGGCGGAACGCGGTCGCATAGACCTCGATCGCCTCGCGGTCGCGCGCGGCCTCCTCGCTCAGGCCGACATAGCCGTATTCGGGCTGCGAGAACACCGCCCCCGGCACGGTGGAATGATCGAAGGCGGTCGGTCGGCCGTGGAACACCGTCTCGACGAAGGCCGCCGCCTCGCGGATCGCCACCGGGGTGAGCTGGAGCCGGTCGGTCACGTCGCCGACGGCGAAGATCGAGGGCACCGCGGTCTGGCTGAAGCGGTCCACCAGCACCGCGCCGCGCCGGCCGGTCGGCACGCCCGCCGCCTCAAGGCCGAGGCCCCCGCTGTTCGGCCGCCGTCCGGTGGCCCAGAGCACCCGGTCGAAGACCTGATCGGAGCCGTCGGTTCCCTGCACCCGCACGCCGCCCGCGGGGCCGGGTTCGAGGGCGATGACATCGGTGCCGACCCGGATCGTCACCCCGGCGTCGCGCATGTGTTCGGAAATGTGCCCGCGCGCCTCGTCGTCGAACCCCCGCAGGATCTGCGCGCCGCGGTAGAACTGCGTGACCCGGACGCCGAGGCCGTTCAGGATGCAGGCCATCTCGGTGGCGATGTAGCCGCCGCCGACGATCAGGATCGATCCCGGCAGGCTGTCCCAACGGAACACGTCGTCCGAGACCTGCCCGAGGCCGGCGCCCGGCCGGTCGGGCACATCGGGGCGCCCGCCGGTGGCGATCAGGATGTGCCGGGCCGTCAGCCGCCTCCCCGAGGCCAGCCGCAGCGTGTGCGGATCCTCGATCTCGGCGCGTTCGTCGAAGACGGTGACACCGGCACGGGCGAGCGTGCCGCGGTAGGCGGCTTCCAGCCGGTCGAGCTCGGCATCCAGCCGGGCGCGGAACCGGCCCCAGTCGAAGCCGCCGGCGCGCAGGTCCCAGCCATAGTCGGCCGCCTCGCGCATCGCCGCGCGGTAGCCCGAGGCGAAGACCATGTACTTCTTCGGCACGCAGCCGCGGATCACGCAGGTGCCGCCCATCCGGTCGGCCTCCGCCAGAGCGACCCGGGCACCCGCCTCGGCGGCGGCCAGCCGCGCGGCGCGCACCCCGCCCGATCCGCCGCCGATCACGAAGAGGTCGAAGTCGAAGGCCATGCCGGTCGCGGCCTCTTCAGTCGGCAAGGTCGGCGAAGATGTTGCCGCCCTCGACCAGGTCGATGCGCTCCTCGGTCAGGGCGCCGGCGTTGATGTCGCGCACCTCGACATGGCCATCGGCATGGCCGATCACCACGATGTCGCAGATGTCGATGAACAGGCCGTTCTCCACCACTCCGGGGATCTGGTTGAGCACGAGGCTCAGCTGCCGGGGGTTGCCGATCCGGTGCAGTTGCAGGTCGAGGATGTGGTGCCCCTCGTCGGTCACGAACGGCCGGTCGCCGTTCAGCCGCAGCGTCGCCGCGCGTCCCATCACGTCGAGGCCGACGAGAGCCTCCTCGATCAGCGCCTTGGTGGTCTGCCAGCCGAAGGGCACCACCTCGACCGGCAGCGGGAAGGCGCCGAGACAGGCGACCTCCTTGGCCGCATCGGCGATCACCACCATCCGGTCCGAGGCGGTGGCCACGATCTTCTCCTGCAGCAGCGCCCCGCCCCCGCCCTTGATCAGCGCAAGATCGCTGTCGAACTCGTCGCAGCCGTCGATCGTCAGGTCGAGCCATTTCGCCTCGTCGAGCGAGACCACCGGCACGCCCACCTCGCGCGCCAGCGCCGCGGTGCGCGCCGAGGTCGGAACGCCGATGATCCGCAGCCCCTCCTCGCGAACCCGCTCGGCCAGGCAGCGGACCATCCAGGCGGCGGTCGACCCGGTCCCGAGGCCGACGCGCATTCCCGACTGCACGAACTCGACCGCGCGCCGCGCCGCAACGAACTTGGCCCGGTCGATCGGGGACAGGTATCCGCTCATGGCACCGTGCTGCGCTCCTGGCCGGCCGGCTCGGCAATCTGACCCCGGCAGGTCAGGCAATGCCCGGATCGCGTGCGAGGGGCAACCCCCCTCCGGCTCCCCGCCGGGCCCCTCGGGACCGGCCGCGGCCCCGGCCCCGGCCGCGG
>CALDYW010000003.1 GCA_937944395.1 uncultured Paracoccaceae bacterium
CCGCGGCGCCAGCCGCCGCCCCGTCGGCTCCCGCTGCCCCTTCCGCGCCGGCGGCTGCGGCCGAGAGCCCTGCGGCGGCAACCGCGCCGGCGGGTGCATCCGAGCCGTCCGATCCCCTGGCCGAGGCGGTCGCCGCCGCCGCGGCCGCGGCGGCGCGGGCTGCGGCCGAGGTCGGCCGGGGCGACGGTGGCTCGGGTCGCGCCGCCTCGGGCCCGCCGCTCACGCAGGGCGAGCGCGACGCCTTCCGTCTGGCGGTGCAGCCCTGCTGGGTGGTCGATCCCGGCTCCGAGGCCGCGCGGGTGACCGTCACCGTCGGCTTCCGCCTCGACAGGTCGGCGCGGGTCGAGGGCGAGGTGCGGCTGGTTTCGGCCACGGCCGGCAGCGATGCCGCGGTGCGCACCGCCTTCGACGCCGCCCGCCGCGCCATCCTGCGCTGCGGCAGCTCCGGCTTTCCGCTGCCGCCCGAGAAGTTCGAGCAGTGGCGCGAGATCGAGATGACCTTCAACCCCGAGAGCATGAGGATCAGATGACCCCGTTCTTCCGGACCCTCGCCGCGCTTGCCGCGCTTGCCGCCGCAGCCTTCGGCCCGGCGCTGCCGGCGGCGGCGCAGGACGGGCCGCTCAGGATCGAGATCACCGAGGGCGTGATCGAGCCCATTCCCTTCGCGCTGCCGACCTTCCTGGCCGAGGGGCGCGAGGCCGGCCGCCTGGCCGACCAGATCACCCGGGTGATCGCCGCCGACCTTGTGGGAACCGGCCTGTTCCGCGAGATTGGCGCGCAGGCGCATATCGCGCGGGTCACGAGCTTCGATGCGCCGGTGGCCTATGCCGACTGGAAGGCGATCAACGCGCAGGCGCTGATCACCGGCGAGGTCGGCGTCCGGGGCGGGCGGCTGACCGTCAGGTTCCGCCTCTACGACGTGTTCTCGAATGCGCAGCTCGGCGAGGGCCTGCAGTTCCAGGGCAGCCCCGACAGCTGGCGGCGGATGGCGCACAAGGTGGCCGACGCGGTCTATTCGCGGATCACCGGCGAAGGCGGCTACTTCGACAGCCGCGTGGTGTTCGTGGCCGAGACCGGCCCGAAGGACCGCCGCGTGAAGCGTCTGGCGATCATGGACTACGACGGCGCCAGCGTGCAGTACCTGACCGACGGGCGCGCGATCGTGCTGGCGCCGAGGTTCTCGCCCGACGGCAACCGCGTGCTCTACACGAGTTTCGAAAGCGGCAATCCGCGCATCTATGTCATGGACCTCGGCAGCGTGCGCAGCCGGCCGCTGGCCGACCAGCCGGGGTCGATGACCTTCAGCCCCCGCTTCGCCCCCGACGGGCGCACGGTGATCTATTCGCTGAGCCAGGGCGGCAACACCGACCTCTGGGTGCAGACGATCGACGGCGGCGCGCCGCAGCGGCTGACCAGCGCGCCGACGATCGAGACCGCCCCCTCCTATTCGCCCGACGGCCGCCAGATCGTGTTCGAAAGCGACCGCTCGGGCACGCAGCAGCTCTATGTGATGTCGGCGGCCGGCGGCGAGCCGCGGCGGATCAGCTTCGGCGAGGGGCGCTACGGCACACCGGTCTGGTCCCCCCGCGGCGACCTGATCGCCTTCACCAAGCAGCACGCGGGGCGCTTCCACATCGGGGTGATGCGCCCGGACGGGTCGGAGGAGCGGCTGCTCACGGCCTCGTTCCTCGACGAGGGGCCGACCTGGGCGCCGAACGGGCGGGTCATCATGTTCACCCGCGAGACTGCCGGCGAGGGCGGGCAGGCGGCGCTCTACACGGTGGACATCTCGGGGCGCAACCTGCGCCGGGTGGCCACCGACACCGGCGCATCGGACCCCGCCTGGGGGCCCCTGCTGCCCTGACGGGCGGCGTTCCCATTCCCGGGGCATGATGCTAGCCTTCCGGCATCGGGCCACCAACCACAGCAAGAAGAGGATCACATGACGCTCCGGCTTTCCCACGTGCTTCTGCTGGTCACGGCGCTCGCCGTGGCGGCCTGCACCAACCCCAACCGCTTCGGCGCGGGCGGCGCGGGCGGCGCGGGCGGTGACGGCGGCTTCGGCGGTGCGGGAGGCATCGGCACCTCCGGCCTGGGCGATCCGTCCGACCCCCGCTCGGTCGCCTATTTCAACCAGACCGTGGGCGACCGGGTGTTCTTCGCCGTGGACCAGAGCGTGCTGAGCGCCGACGCCCAGGCCACGCTGCGCGCCCAGGCGCAGTGGCTGAACGCGAACAGCCAGTATTCGGCGATCATCGAGGGCCATGCCGACGAGCAGGGCACGCGCGAATACAACCTCGCGCTCGGCGAGCGGCGGGCGAATGCCGTGCGCGAGTTCCTGATCAGCCAGGGCGTGGCGGGCTCG
Source organism: uncultured Paracoccaceae bacterium (assembly GCA_937944395.1). Lineage (GTDB taxonomy): Bacteria > Pseudomonadota > Alphaproteobacteria > Rhodobacterales > Rhodobacteraceae > CALDYW01. The sequence continues at coordinate 2,366 of CALDYW010000003.1, forward strand.
CGCCTGCGCACGATCAGCTACGGCAAGGAGCGCCCGGTGCAGGTCTGCTCGAACGAGAGCTGCTGGCGCGTGAACCGCCGCGCGGTGACGGTGATCACCACCGGCGCCGGCGTCTGATCGGGCGGGCGACGGGCCATGCGGCGGCTTCTTCAGGTGGCCCTGGCGGCGCTTGCGCTGGCGCTTCTGCCACCCCTGGGCGGCGGGGCGGTGCGCGCGCAGGACGGCGCCGAGACGCTGGCGGCCATCCGCGCCGACATCGCCGCGCTGCTCTCCCGGGTCCGCGCACTCCAGGCCGAGCTGTCCGGCGGCGGCACCGGCACCGCGGCGGCCGACAGCGGATCGGTGCTCGACCGGGTGGCCGCGATGGAGGCCGAGCTCGTGCGGCTGACGGCGGCGACCGAGGCGCTGGAGAACCGCATCAACCGCATCGTCGCCGACGGCACCAACCGGCTCGGGGATCTCGAGTTCCGCGTCTGCGAGATCGAGCCCGGCTGCGACATTGCCGCGCTCGGGGCGACCCCGCCTCTGGGCGGCGAGGCGCCGGCGGCGCCGGTCGCCGCGCCCGCCCCCGCCGCGGGCAGCGGCGGCGCCCAGCTCGCGGTCGGCGAGCAGGCCGATTTCGACCGCGCCAGGGCCGCCTACGATGCCGGCGACTGGGCCGGGGCGGCGGGTCTGTTCCTGACCTTCACCGAAACCTACTCCGGGGGGCCGCTCTACGGCCAGGCGCATTACTGGCGCGGCGAGGCGCTGGCACGGCAGGGCGACACCGCGGGCGCGGCGCGGGCCTTCCTCGAGAGCTTCTCGGGGGCGCCGCAGGGGCCGCTGGCAGCCGACGCGCTGTTCCGGCTGGGGCAAAGCCTTGCCCAGCTAGGCCAGATCCAGGAAGCCTGTCTGGCGCTGGCCGAGGTTCCGTTCCGCTTCGGGTCCTCGCCGCGCGCCGCCGAGGCCGATGCCGAACGCCGGCTGCTCGCCTGCCCGTGACCGCCGGAAAGACCGCGGCGCTCCGTTCCGCCCGCCGGGGATGACCGGTCTCGACGATCGCTTCGCCGCGGGGATGGCGGCAGCCCTCGGACCCTGTCCTCCGCCGCCCGTCCTGCTTCTCGCGGTGTCGGGGGGCGGGGATTCCACCGCGCTGATGGCGCTGGCCGCAGCCTGGGCAGCGCCGCGCGGCGTCGGCCTTGCGGCAGCGATGCTCGACCACGGGCTGCGCCCCGAAGCGGCGGCCGAGGCCGCGCAGGCGGCCCGGGTGGCGGCGAACCTCGGGATCCCGCACCGGGTGCTTGCCGCCGGAAGCGCTCCGCCGGCGACCGGCAACCGGATGGACTGGGCGCGGCGGCTGCGTCACAGGCGGCTGGCCGCGGCGGCGCGGGCTGCCGGGGCGACGGCGGTGGTGCTCGGCCATACCCGCGACGACGTGGCCGAAACCTTCCTTGCGCGCCTGGCACGGGGGGCCGGCGTTGACGGGCTGGCGGCGATGGCACCCCGGCGCCGCGCCGAGGGGGTGCTGTGGCTCAGGCCGATGCTCGCGATCGGCCGGGACGAGTTGCGCGCGCTGCTGGCCGAGCGCGGCCTGCCCTG
>CALDYW010000004.1 GCA_937944395.1 uncultured Paracoccaceae bacterium
GGAACGCGACCGGCGGCGGGGCAGACGCCGTGCCCGCCCGGTCAGGGCCGCGCCGCGCGCGCCTCGGCCCGGGCGGCGTTCCAGACCTCGCGCGCGGCGTCGGCGTTCAGGGCGGCGATCGCCAGCCCGACGATCAGGTCGGGCCAGGCGCTGTGCCACAGCGTCGCGGTGACGATCCCCGCGCCGATGATCCCGAGATTGGCCAGCATGTCGTTGCGCGCCGACAGGAAGGCCGCGCGGCCGAGGCTGCCGCCCCGGTGGCGGACGCGCGCGAGGATCAGCGCCGCCGTGCCGTTGATGACAAGCGCGCTGGCGGCCACCGCCGACAGCGTAAGGGGGTCCGGGGCGACCGGTGCCGCGAGCTTCTGCACCGCGGTCCACAGCGTGGCCAGCGCCGGCACCAGGATCAGCGCCGCCAGCGCCATGCCGAGGCGCGCCCGCGCCCGCATGCTCCAGCCGAGCGCCACGAGGATCAGGAAATTGACCGCCGCATCCTCGAGGAAATCGATCGAATCGGCGAACAGCGCGACCGATCCGATGGCGAGGGCGGCGACGAATTCCACCGCGAACCAGCCGAGGTTGAGGCCCCCCGCCCAACCGACCGCGCGCCGCAGCGCGGGGTCGCGCGCCAGCTCGGCCCCGGCGATCCCCTGCGACTCGATGCCCGCCTCCATCGCTGCCCCCTTTCCGGTGCTCCGCCGGTTTTCTGCCATATCGGCCGCGATCACGTCACCGTCCGGATCGCCGCCGGGGCGCGGCAAAGCGCGCGTCGCGCCGGCCGGGGGCGGCGTGCTTCACTGTCGCCCGGAACCCCGCCGCCGCGGCCAGCCGTGCCGCCCCGACGCCCGTCCTCAAGCCGGAGCCCGCAGGTGACGACCACCGAAACCCAGGAACCCAAGCTCTACGCCGCCCGCGAGCCGGTGTTCCCCCGCCGCGTCAAGGGGAACTTCCGCACGCTCAAGTGGTGGATCATGGCCGTGACGCTGGGCATCTACTACATCACCCCCTGGATCCGCTGGGACCGTGGCCCCGCCCTGCCCGACCAGGCGGTGCTGGTCGATCTGGCGAACCGGCGCTTCTTCTTCTTCATGATCGAGATCTGGCCGCACGAGTTCTATTTCGTCGCGGGCCTTCTGATCATGGCCGGTCTGGGGCTGTTCCTGTTCACCTCGGCCTTGGGGCGGGTCTGGTGCGGCTATGCCTGCCCGCAGACGGTCTGGACCGACCTCTACATCCTCGTCGAGCGCTGGATCGAGGGCGACCGCAACGCCCGCGTCAGGCTCTGGAACCAGAAATGGGACGCGCGCAAGACCCGCCTCAGGCTGACCAAATGGGCGGTCTGGCTGCTGATCGGGCTGGCGACGGGCGGGGCCTGGGTGTTCTACTTCACCGATGCGCCGACGCTCCTGCGCGACCTCCTCGCGTTCCAGGCGCATCCGATCGCCTATGCCACGATCGGCATTCTCACCTTCACCACCTTCTTCTTCGGCGGCTTCGCCCGCGAGCAGATCTGCATCTACGCCTGTCCCTGGCCGCGCATCCAGGCGGCGATGATGGACGAGGAGACGATCACCGTCGCCTACCGCGACTGGCGCGGCGAGCCGCGCGGCAAGCACCGCAAGGCAGAGGGCGCCGAGGCGCTGGGCGACTGCATCGACTGCGGCGCCTGCGTCGCCGTCTGCCCGATGGGCATCGACATCCGCAACGGCCAGCAGCTGGCCTGCATCACCTGCGCGCTGTGCATCGATGCCTGCGACGACGTGATGGCGAAGATCGGCAAGCCGCGCGGCCTGATCGACTACATCGCGCTGTCCGACGAGAAGCGCGAACGCGCGGGCGAGAAGCCCCGCAACATCTGGACCCACATCTTCCGGCCGCGCACGCTGCTTTACACCGCGCTCTACGCGGCGGTCGGCATCGGCCTGACCGTCGCGCTGTTCCTGCGCGACGAGATCGGGCTGACGGTGGCGCCGGTGCGCAATCCGACCTTCGTGACCCTGTCGGACGGTTCGATCCGCAACACCTACGAGGTGCGGCTGCGCAACATGCAGCTCGAGGACCGGCGCTTCCTGATCTCGATGACAGCGGGCGAGCGCTTCCTGCTCGGGGTCGAGGGGGCCGAGGACTTCACCGTGACCGTGCCCGCGAACCAGCAGGCGATCGTGCGGGTCTATGTCACCGCGCCGGCAGGGTCCGCCGCCGCCCTTGCGCCGCGCACCGACATCCGGCTCTGGGTCACCGACCTCGACAGCACGACGCGCCAGCGCGCGTTCAAGGATACCGTGTTCCACGGCAAGGGAGGAGGGAACTGAGATGCGCGAGATCACCGGACGCCATGTCGCCATCGGCATGGTCTCGGCCTTCGGGCTGATCGTCGCCGTCAACCTGGTCCTCGCCTGGCAGGCGGTGGCGACCTTCCCCGGCCTCGAGGTGAAGAACTCCTATGTCGCCAGCCAGACCTTCGACGCCGACCGCCGGGCGCAGGAGGCGCTGGGCTGGACCGCGGACACGCGGCTTCAGGACGGGGTGCTGACGGTCGCCCTCACCGGGCGCGGCGGCCGGCCTGCCGCGGTGGCCGACATCGCCGGGCGGTTCGGGCGGGCAACCTCGGCGGCCGAGGACCAGACGCCCGCGTTCGAGCGGGTCGGGCCCGCGACCTTCGCCGCACCGGTCGAGGCCGGGCGGGGCATCTGGATCCTGCACCTGACCGCCACGGCCGAGGACGGCACCGCCTTCCGCCAGCGGGTGCGGATCGGGGTGCCCTGACCGATGGCGCTGTCGCTCGACGCCGCCGCGACCCCCGCGGCCTCGGCCTGCCCGGCCTGCGTCGCCGCGCCCGCGGCCGAGGCGATGGCGCGCGCGGCGCGCGCGGGCGAGGGGGCGCGAATCCTGCTGTCGGTGCCGCAGGCGCATTGCGGTGCCTGCATCTCGACCCTCGAACAGGGGCTCGAGGCGCTGCCCGGCGTGCGGTCGGCCCGCCTCAACCTGACGCTGAAGCGGATCGCGGTGGACGCCGACCCCGGGCTGACCGCCGCCGACCTCATCCCCGAGGTCCGGCGGCTCGGCTATGCCGCGCATGAGCTCGACGCGGGCATGCTGGCCGGCACCGACACCGACCCGACCGGCCGCGACCTCCTGATGCGGCTCGCGGTCGCGGGCTTCGCGATGATGAACGTGATGCTTCTGTCGGTTGCCGTCTGGTCGGGGGCCGAGGCCGCGACCCGCGACCTGTTTCACTGGATTTCGGGCGCGATCGCGCTGCCCACGGTCGTCTTCGCCGGCCAGCCCTTCTTCCGCTCGGCCTGGGGCGTGCTGCGGCAGGGGCGGGCGAACATGGACGTGCCGATCTCGATCGCACTGATCCTCGCCTCGGGCGTGTCGCTCTACGAGACGATCCACTCCGGCCGCCACGCCTATTTCGACGCCACCGTGATGCTGGCCTTCTTCCTGCTGGTCGGCCGCTATCTCGACCATCGCACGCGCGCCGCGGCGCGCTCGGCGGCGCAGGAACTGGCCGCGCTCGAGGTGCCGCGCGCGCTGAAGCTCGAGGGGGGGACGGAGCAGCTCGTGCCCGTCGCCGCCCTGGTCCCCGGCGACCGGGTCCGCGTGCTGCCCGGCGCGCGGGTGCCCGCCGACGGGATCGTGGCCGAGGGCACGAGCGAGATTGACCGCGCGCTCTTGACCGGCGAGAGCCTGCCGGCCTTCGCCGGCCCCGGCACGGCGCTGGCCGCGGGCGAGGTGAACCTGACGGGCGCGCTGGTCATGACGGTGACGGCGGCGGGGCGCGACACCGCGCTGTCGCGCATCGCCGAACTGGTCGCCGTGGCCGAGGCGGGGCGGGGGCGGTTCCGGTCGATCTCGGACCGCGCGGTGCGCTTCTACACGCCTTTCGTGCACGCGACCGCCTTCCTGACCTTCCTCGGCTGGTTCTGGTCCACCTCCGACCTGCGCCTGTCTCTCAACATCGCCGCGGCGGTGCTGATCATCACCTGCCCCTGCGCGCTGGGCCTCGCCGTGCCGGCGGTGATGACGTCCGCCTCGGGGCGGCTGTTCCGGCGCGGGCTTCTGATCAAGGACGGCACCGCGCTCGAGCGGCTGGCCGAGGTCGATGCGGTGGTGTTCGACAAGACCGGAACGCTGACGCTCGGCCGGCCCGAGGCGGCGAACCTCGGCGCGCATCCGGCCGGGGCGGTGGCGCTGGCTGCGGGGCTCGCGCGGGGGTCGGGCCACCCGCTGGCGCGCGCGCTGATCGAGGCCGCCGAGGCGGCGGGGATCGTGCCGGCCGCGGTCGCGGACCTGCACGAGGTGCCGGGCTACGGAGTCGAAGGGCGCGCGCCCGACGGGCGGCGGGTCCGGTTCGGGCGCGCGGCCTGGGCGGGTGCGGCCGACGAGGGTGCCGCAGGCGGCCTGACCGCGGCCTGGCTCGGCGTCGAGGGCGAGGCGGCGCGGGCCTTCACCTTCACCGACCGGCTGCGGCCGGGGGCCGAGGAGCTGGTCGCGACGCTCAGGGCGCGCGGCCTGCGCCTTGCCCTCGTCTCGGGCGATGCCGAGGCGCCGGTGCGCGGGCTGGCCGACCGGCTCGGGATCGACGACTGGCAGGCCGGCGCCCTGCCGGCGGACAAGGTGGCCCGCGTGGCGGCCTTGAAGGCCCAGGGACGGCGGGTCCTGATGGTGGGCGACGGGCTGAACGACACCGCCGCGCTCGCCGCCGCGCATGTGTCGATCTCGCCGGCCTCGGCGCTGGATGCGGCGCGCACGGCGGCGGATGTGGTGCTGACCGGCACATCGCTCGCGCCGGTGGCCGAGGCGCTGGCGACGGCGCGGCGGGCGGTCGGCCTGATGCGCGGCAACATCGTGATCTCGAACCTCTACAACCTGGTGGCGGTGCCGGTGGCGATTCTCGGCTTCGCGACGCCGCTTGCGGCCGCGATCGCGATGTCCACATCGTCGATCACCGTCACGCTCAACGCGCTGCGGCTGGGGAGGTAAGCCGATGCAGATCCTGTCCTGGCTGATCCCGATCTCGCTGGGGCTCGGCGGGCTCGGCCTTCTGGCCTTCGTCTGGACCTTGAAGACGCGGCAGTACGACGACCCCGAGGGCGATGCGCGCCGGATCCTCAACCCCGACTGGGACGACCGGCCGAAACCCTGACGGCCGCAGGATCCACCCCGCAGGTGCGGGCGGCGATCCGGCGCGGGCAGGGCCGCCCGGTCGGGAACCGGTCCGCCGCCGCTTCAGAGGAAGCGGACGGCCGCGGGCAGGAGCCCCGCGATCTCGACGGTGCAGGTCTGGCCCGGCCGGATCGGGCCGACGCCGGCGGGCGTGCCGGTGAACACGAGGTCTCCCGGCGCCAGCCGGACCAGGCGGGAGAGATGTGCAAGCACAGAGGGAACCGGCCAGATCATCTCGGCAAGGTCGGCTTCCTGACGCAGCACCTCGTCCACCCGGCAGGCGATTCGCCCCTGCGACAGGTGGCCGACCTCGGCCGCGGCGTGCAGCGGACCGACCACGGCCGAGGCGTCGAACCCCTTGGCCATGTCCCACGGCCGGCGCAGCGCCTTGGCTTCGGCCTGCAGGTCGCGGCGGGTCAGGTCGTTGCCGGCGGCATAGCCCCAGACATGGTCGAGCGCCGCCTCGGGCGCGATTCCGGCGCCGCCGCGGCCGAGGGCGACCACCAGTTCCGCCTCGTGATGCAGGTCTGCCGTGGCGGGCGGAAAGGGCAGTGCGGCGCCGCCCCCGACCGCCGCATCGGCGGGCTTCTGGAAGAAGAAGGGCGGCTCGCGGCCGGGATCCCCGCCCATCTCGCGGGCATGTTCGGAATAGTTCCGGCCGACGCAGAAGATCCGTCGCACCGGCCAGCGGGCCGTCCGTCCCGCGACCGGCAGCGAGGGGCGGGGCGGCGGCGGGACGACGAAGCCGCCCTCGTCCCCGTCCGGAGGGCCGGTCACGGGCCGATCGTGCGGCAGGCCATTCCGCGCGCCTCCATCCGGCGGCAGGCGAGCGCAGCCTGGTCGGCGGAAAGACCCATGAAACTTGCCTCCCAGACGCCGGAGCGCTGGTTGACCCGGCGCAGCGCGCCGCCGAGCCCGGTCATGTCGGCCAGCGCAAGCGTGATCAGCGCGCGCTCGGCCTCGGCGCGGGCGCGGTACTGGCCGATGGCGACGCCCCATTGCCGGCCGCCCGACGTGGACATGCGGACGACGACCTCGGGCGTCTCGGGTTCGGGGCGCAGCACGGGGTCGGCGATGGGCGGCGTCGCCACGGCGGCCGCTGCGACGACCGCCGCCGCGGGTGGCTCGGCCACGGCGGCGGGCTCGGCGGGCAGGTCGGGGGCCGGCATCGCATCGGACAGGACGACCGGGGCCGCCGGCGGCTCGGCCACGGCGGCGGTATCGGCCGGCGCGGGTTGCGGCTGTTCCTCCTGCGGGGGCGGCACGGCGGTTTCGGCCAGCACGAAGCCCGCCTCGGACCCGACGGGTGCTGCCGCGTCCGCGGGCTGAGGGTCGGGGCGGGGCCGCGGCGCGACCCCGGCAAGCAGCGGGTCGGAGTCCGCCCCGGCCGTATCGGGGACATCCGGCGGGGCAGCCCGGGCGTCGGCCGCCTGGGCGACGGCGGCCGCAGCGCCCGCGGCGGCGACTTCGGCGGCGACTTCGGCGGCAACCCCGGCGGCGACATCGGCGGCGACATCGGCGGCGATGGCGGCAGCCGGGTCGGCATCGGGTTCCGCAGCCGCGGGAGCGGATGCCTCGGCGAGGCGCGTCACGGCATCGGGCGCCGCGGCTTCGGGCTGGCCCTCGGGGCGCGGTCTCGGCGGGGGGACGGGACCGGCCGCGGCCGCGGTGGCTTCGGGCTGTGCGGCCGGTTCCGGCGGCGGGGCCGCCGCGGTCACCGCCACCTCGGCGATCGCGGCCGAGACGCTGCCCTCGATCGCGGCGATCAGCGCATCGGGCGGCGGTTCGGCCGAGGGTGCGCCGGGGCGGGGCCGCGGTCGTGGCGACCGGGTCACCGCGCCGGTGACGCGCAGGATGCGCCCGGCGGCGACGCGGCCCGAACCGTCGGGTGCGGCTTCCGCCTCGGCCACCTGCGCCGGTTCGGGCGGCAGTCGGTCGTAGCGCGGCAGGGCCGGTTTGACGACGCGCGCCCGCTCGGGCGCGCGCGCGAACCCGAGGTCCATCAGCTCGATCATCTTGGCATTGCGCTGCACCGTCGAAGTGCCGCCGAAGACAGTGGCGATGATGCGTTTCGAGCCGCGTTCGGCCGAGGCGGTCAGGTTGAAGCCGGCGGCGCTGGTGAACCCGGTCTTGATTCCGTCGGCACCCGGATATCCGTCGAGGAAGCGCGAGTTGGTGTTCGCCACCTGCGCCAGGCCGGCATCGGCGGTGCGGCGCGAGAAGATCGGATAGTAGTCGGGGTAGTCGTAGAACAGGTGCCGGCCGAGGATGGTCATGTCGCGGGCAGACGAGTAGTGCCCGGCCTGGGTCAGCCCGTGGGCATTGCGGAATTGCGAGTTGGTCATGCCAAGCGCGCGGGCGGTGCGGTTCATGCGGCGGGCGAAGGCCGCTTCGCTGCCCTCGATCGCCTCGGCGATGGCGGTGGCGGCGTCGTTGGCCGACTTCACCGCGGCGGCACGGATCAGATAGCGCAGCTGCACCCGCTGCCCGGCGCGCAGGCCGAGTTTCGAGGGCGGTTCCGAGGCCGCCTTGGCCGAGATCACCACCTGGCTGTCGAGCGAGATCTCGCCCCGCCGGATCGCCTCGAAGGCGATGTAGAGCGTCATCATCTTGGTCAGGGACGCCGGATGCAGCCGCGCATCGGCATTCACCGCGTGCAGAACCTCGCCGGTGCGGGCATCCATCACCAGCGCCGCATAGGGCGCCGCCAGTGCCGTGACCGGCGCGGCCAGCACTGCAATGGCCAGCGCGATGCGCGCAAGCGCGCCCTTCGCCAAGCGTGCAAGCCGTGACGCCACGGGATCTGCCCCTGCCTCGTGCCCTGCCGCCCGGTGTTCCGGTTGCGGCGGTCCTTGCCCTGACGCCGAGACTAGCACAGCATCGCCCGGCAGAAAATACCGGAGATTCAGGCATTTTCGCGGCGTGCTTGCCATGGCCGCGCAGATCTTGGGCGACCGCGGGCCGCGACCACAACTTGGGCGACCGCAGGCCGCGACCACAAGATGTCAGCCTGCCTTGATCCCGGCAAGGGCGGCGACCGGGTGCGGCAGGTCTGGCACCTCGACACCGCGGGTGCGGTCCTCGGGCGGGTCGACCCGGTCGCGCGCCCCGCGGCGGGGAACGCGCCGATCGCCGCGGCGGGCGCGCGGCCTGCGGTCACCCCGATCGCGGTCTCGATCCTCGGCGGCACGAAACCCGTCATCCCGAAGCGGCGGGCGCCGGTTCTGCGCCGCCGGGCGGCCTGCGGCCGGTCGATCGGTCTGGCGCGGGTCGGCAGGGTCGAACCGCGGTCCGGCGAACCGTTCCCGCGTCAGCCGGAAGACCGCCGCGTTCTGCCCGAGCCCGTCGCCGGCGTCGAGGCCGGTCACGTCGAGCCATGCCGTCCCGCCGCCCCCTTTTCAGGATACCCCGCGCCGCTATATACTCGGGGGCGTGATCTCATCCCTTCCCGTCCCGAGGAGCGCGGCACAGTTGAGCCCTCGCCCCGTCCTGATGTCAGACCGCAAGGGCGCCCCGGAAGGCGAAACCGGGGTGGTGACCAAGACACGGCCCAAGACCCAGCGCCCGCCGCTCTACAAGGTGCTTCTGCTCAACGACGACTACACGCCGATGGAGTTCGTCGTGCATGTGCTGGAACGCTTCTTCGGGATGAGCCACGCGCATGCCTTCGAACTCATGCTGACGGTGCACAAGAAGGGCGTGGCGGTGGTGGGCGTGTTCTCGTTCGAGGTGGCCGAGACGAAGGTGGCGCAGGTGATGGACTTCGCCCGCCGCCATCAGCACCCGCTGCAGTGCACCATGGAAAAGGAATAGGGCGCGGGTCTCCGCGTCGCCCATGTCCTCGTCGCGTCTGACGCTTGCCTGCACCGCCGGCGCCTTCGTGCTGCCGCCCGAGGGCAGGATTGCGGTGTTCCGCCCCGCGGCGGGGGCCGACCTGTCGGCACTGCCGAAGCCGCGGGTGACGGTGATCACCGGCAACCGCTGCGATCACGACTTCTTCGCCGCGGCGGGGTTCGCAACCGAGGTCGCGCCGGTCGGTCCCTTCGCTGCGGCGGTGGTGGTGGTGCCGCGCGCCCGCGCCCTGGCGCAGGCGCTGGTCGCCGCCGCGGCAGCCTCGGTCCCGCCCGGCGCGCCGGTCGCGGTGGACGGCGCCCGCACCGACGGGATCGAAGGACTGCTGCGGGCCGTCGGGGGGCGCGTGGCGATCGGGTCGGCGCTGGCCAAGGCGCACGGCCGGATCGCGGTCTTCGCCAATCCGGGGCCGGAGGCCTTCGCCGACTGGGCGGCGCGCCCGCTGCCCGCGACAGGGACGGGCGGCGTGGCAACGGCGGCGCCGGCCACCGTTCCCGGCAGCTTCTCGGCCGACGGGACCGACCCCGGCTCGGCCGCGCTGGCGGCGGCGCTGCCGGCGCGGCTGCCGGCACGGGTGGCCGATCTCGGCGCCGGCTGGGGCGCGCTCGGGCCGGCGATCCTGTCGCGCGAGGGGGTGGCCGAGCTCCACCTGGTCGAGGTGGAGCACGACGCGCTCGCCGCGGCGCGCGCCAACCTCGGAGAGGATCCGCGGCTGCGGTTCCACTGGGCCGATGCGACGCGCTGGCAGCCGCCGGCGCCGCTGGGGGCGGTGGTGATGAACCCGCCCTTCCACGCCGGCCGCCGGGCCGACCCCGGGCTCGGCCGGGCCTTCATCGCCGCGGCGGCGCGGATGCTGGCGCCGGCCGGCGTGCTCTACATGGTCGCAAACCGCCACCTTCCCTACGAACGCGCGCTCGCCGACGCCTTCCGCGAGGTGACGGACCTCGCCCCGGCACCCGGGGGCTACAAGCTGATCCGCGCCGCGGCGCCGCTGCGTGTGCCGGCACAGGTGCCGGGCCATGTCCACGGGCCGCGCCGTCGCCGCGCCTGAGCCAAACCGGAGACCGCTGCCCATGTCGTTCTCGATCGCCGGCAAGACCGCCATCGTCACCGGAGCCGCCGCCGGAATCGGACTGGCGATCGCCCGCCGCTTCGTGGACGAGGGCGCGAACGTGATGTGCGCCGACGTGGACGAGGCGCGCCTTCTGGCCGAACTCGGCGACGGCGAGGGCGCCGAGGGAACGATCCGCCACTTCGCCTGCAACCTGCGCGAGCGTCTGTCGCAGCAGAACCTCGTTTCGGCGACGGTCGATGCCTTCGAGCGGATCGACATCCTGGTGAATGCGGCGCGGGGGGTGGCCCCCTCGGACCCGCTGAACCCCGACGCCGATGCGGTGGAGGCGATGCTGGAGCTGAACCTGATGTCGGCGCTCAGGTTGAGCCAGACGGTGGCCAAGCGGATGATCCGGCAGCCTCCGGTCGGCGGCGACGCGGAAGGCTCGCGCGGATCCATCGTCAACATCTCGTCCATCGCCGCGCGGCGGGCGCATCCGGCGCTGATGGGCTATTCCATCGCCGCCGCGGCGCTCGACCAGATGACCCGGGCGATGGCGGTGGCGCTGGCGCCGCACCGGATAAGGGTGAACGCGGTCGCCTTCGGCAGCGTGATGAGCGCGAGCCTGAGGAGCGCGCTGAAGGACCATGCCGATTTCCGCGACGACATCGTGGAACATACGCCGATGGGCCGGATCGCCGGCCCCGGGGAACTGGCCGATGCGGTGCAGTTCCTGGCCTCGGACGGGGCCGGTTTCGTCACCGGGCAGGTGCTGACGGTGGACGGCGGCCGCACCCTTCTCGACCCGGTCGCCGCCCCGGCGCACTGAGCGCCCGGCCCCGGGCGGGCCGGGGGGCTCTGCCCCCCGTCCGGTCCGGGGGACCGGACTCCCCCCGGGATATTTCCGGACCGGACATGGAAACCAAGCGGGCGGCGCGGCCGGACC
>CALDYW010000005.1 GCA_937944395.1 uncultured Paracoccaceae bacterium
GAAGATGGTCCGGGCCGCAGGCGGGCCTGCCGCAGGTGTCGGGCACCGCCGGCCCGGTCGCGCCGCCGGCGAAGCCGCGGGTCTGTCCTTCCCGGGGCGCGGCGAGGTCTTCGGCGCGGCCCGGCCCTCGGCAGCCCTGCACCGGCGGCGCCGCGGCGGGCGGCGGCATCGCCCTGAGCACCGGCGCCGCGGCGCCGAGACCCCTGCCGCGGCTCACGCCGCCGCGGCCCGCGCCGCGTCCATCCGGGCGCGCATCTCGGCGATGGCCGGGCCGAGGCCGCGGAAGATCGCCTCGCCGATCAGGAAGTGGCCGATGTTGAGCTCGCGCAGCTCGGGGATCGCCGCCACCGGCCCGACGGTGTCGTAGGTCAGCCCGTGCCCGGCGTGCACCTCGAGCCCGAGGCCGCTTGCAAGGGCCGCCATCTCGGTCAGCCGCGCCAGTTCGGCGTCGCGTTCGTCCGGGCGCCCGGCGTGGTGCAGGTCGCAGTAGGCGCCGGTGTGCAGTTCCACCACTTCGGCGCCGATGCGCGCCGCGGCCTCGATCTGGGCGCGGTCGGCGGCGACGAAGATCGACACCCGGCATCCGGCGGCGCGCAGCGGCGCGATGAAATGCGCGAGCCGGTTCTCGTCGCGGGCCACGTCGAGCCCGCCCTCGGTGGTGCGCTCCTCGCGCCGCTCGGGGACGAGGCAGACCGCGTGCGGCCGGTGGCGCAGGGCGATCGCCTGCATCTCGGGCGTCGCCGCCATCTCGAGGTTCAAGGGCAGGCGCAGCCGGTCGGTCAGCGCCGCGATGTCGGCGTCGGTGATGTGGCGGCGGTCCTCGCGCAGATGCGCGGTGATGCCGTCGGCGCCCGCCGCCTCGGCCAGGAGCGCGGCGCGCACCGGGTCGGGATAGGCCGAGCCGCGGGCGTTGCGCACCGTCGCCACATGGTCGATGTTCACGCCGAGCCTGAGGTGTTCAGCCATCGCCCGCGCCCCCCTTCTCTGCCGGACGCTCGGGGTGCCTGGTCTTGTGCCCGATCTCGGCGAGCTTGCGCGCCAGCGTCCCCTTGCGGCGGTTCTGATAGGCCCGGATCACCGGCAGCGCAAGGATGTAGCAGATCGTCGCCGCGACGATCCCGGGGATGATCCCGCCGATCATGTAGGGGAAGAAGACATCGTGATAGAAGCGCTCGAGCCCGGTCCAGTTGGTCGGCCGGTCGCTGAACAGCGCGAGGAAGTTCTGCCACAGGTCCTGGGCGGCCCCGGCGAACTTGCCCAGCAGCGTCTCTTCCAGGTCGTCGCGGTAGCGCCTGCCGAGCAGGAAATAGCCGGTCTGCAGGCTGATCACGCCGATCGGCAGGTAGGTCAGCGGATTGCCGAAGAAGGTGCCGATCACCGCGGCCAGCACGTTTCCGCGAATCATCAGGGCGAGAAGCGCGGCGGTGACGAAGTGCAGGCCGTAGAACGGGGTGAAGGTGGTGAACACGCCGGCCCAGATGCCGCGGGCGATCTTTTCGGGGGTGTCGGGGATGCGGTGGACGCGGTGGCGCATGTAGCGGAAGGCCCGCCCCCAGCCGCCGCGGGGCCAGAGGAACTGCCGCAGGCTCTGCAAGGGGCTCCGCCGGTTGCGGCGCTTGAAGACCACGCGCTGTCCTTCCCTTCCCGGCCGCCTTTCCTCAGAGCTTCCGGCCCGGCTCGCGGTGGCGTTCGATCGCCGCCACGTCGCTTTCGGCCTCGAGCGCCGTCATCACCGTGTGCAGGTGTTCGGCGTCGCGCAAGTCCACGTCGATCAGCAGGCGGTAGAAATCCGGTTTCCGGTCGATGAAGTGCAGGTCCGAGATGTTGGCCTTCTGCTCGCCGATCAGCGTGCAGATGCGGCCGAGCACGCCGGCATCGTTGCGGATGGTCAGCATCAGCCGCACGGTGTTGACGGCGCGGTGCCGGCCGCCGGCCCAGGCGAGGTCGACCCAGCGCTCGGGCTGGTCCTCGAACTCGACCAGCGCCGGGCAGTCGATGGCGTGCACCACCACCCCGCGGCCGCGCCAGGTGATGCCGACGATGCGCTCGCCCGGCACCGGCTGACAGCAGGGGGCGCGGGTGAAGCCCTGCCCCTCGGCCAGGCCCACCACCGCCCGCGCCGGCTCGACCTCCTCGCCGCGATGGGCCGCGAGTTCGGGATAGAGCGCCGCGATCACCCGGCCCGATTCGAGTTCGGCCGAGCCCAGCCGCGCCAGCAGCTCGGTGGCGCCGGACAGGCCGAGATGCCGCGCGGCGGTGGCCAGGGCCTTGTCGGTCGCGCGCTTGCCGACGTTCTCGAAGGCGACACGCGCCAGTTCCCGCCCGAGCTTGACGAAGCGCTCGCGGTCCTCCTCGCGCAGGCTGCGCCGGATCGCGGCCTTGGCGCGGCCGGTGACCACGATGTCGAGCCAGGTCGCCTGCGGGCGCTGCCCCTCGGCGGTGATGATCTCGACCGACTGGCCGTTCCTCAGCCGCGTCCACAGCGGCACGCGCATCCCGTCAACCTTGGCGCCGACGCACATGTTGCCGATCCGGGTGTGGATCGCATAGGCGTAATCGAGCGGCGTGGCGCCGCGCGGCAGCTGCACCACCTCGCCCTTCGGCGTGAAGCAGAACACCTGGTCGGAATACATCTCGAGCTTGACGTGCTCGAGGAACTCGTCGTGGTCCTCGGCCTCGAACCGTTCGGTCAGGCTTGCGATCCACTTCGCGGGATCGACGGCGAAGGGGTTCGACACCCGCACCCCGTCGCGGTAGGCCCAGTGCGCGGCGACCCCGGCCTCGGCGACCTCGTGCATCTGGCGGGTGCGGATCTGGATCTCGACGCGCTTGCCGTCGCGGCCCGACACGGTGGTGTGGATCGAGCGGTAGCCGTTGGCCTTGGGGTTGGAGATGTAGTCCTTGAAGCGCCCGGGCACCGCCTTCCAGCGGCGGTGGATGGCGCCGAGGATGCGGTAGCAGTCGGCCTCGGCGCCGCAGATGATGCGGAAGCCGTAGATGTCGGACAGCCGCGAGAAGCCCTGGTCCTTCTCCTGCATCTTGCGCCAGATCGAGTAGGGCTTCTTGGCGCGGCCGAAGACCTCGGCCGCGATCCCCTCGCGCTCGAGCAGCGCGCGGATGTCGCCGGTGATCTTGTGGATCACGTCGCCCGATTCGCGCTGCAGCGTGATGAAGCGTCGGATGATCGAGTTGCGCGCATCCGGATTGAGGACGCGGAAGGCGAGATCCTCGAGTTCCTCGCGCATCCACTGCATCCCCATGCGCCCGGCCAGCGGCGCGTAGATCTCCATCGTCTCGCGCGCCTTCTGCACCTGCTTGTCGGGCTTGAGCGACCGGATCGTGCGCATGTTGTGCAGCCGGTCGGCGAGCTTGACCAGGATCACCCGCAGATCCTTGGACATCGCCATGAACAGCTTGCGGAAGTTCTCGGCCTGCTTGGTCTCGGACGACGACAGCTGCAGGTTGGTGAGCTTGGTCACCCCGTCCACCAGTTCCGCGACCTCGGTGCCGAACAGCCGCGCGATCTCGGAATAGGTGCTCTTGGTATCCTCGATCGTGTCGTGCAGCAGCGCCGTGACGATGGTGGAATCGTCCAGCTGCTGTTCGGTCAGGATCGCCGCCACCGCAACCGGATGGCTGAAGTAGGGCTCGCCCGACTGGCGGGCCTGCCCCTCGTGCATGGCGCGGCCGTAGGCATAGGCCTGCCGGATCATCGCCTCGTTGGTGCGGGGGTTGTAGTTGCGGACGAGGGCGATCAGGTCGTCGGCGTCGATCATCCCTCACCCGCCCTTCCGGGCAATCCCGCGTCCTAGCGCTCGTTCGCCTCGAGCAGCGCGCGCAGGAGCTTCTCCTCGGAGAGGTCGTCGTGCGCGGGCCGGTCGGCCTCGGCGGTCAGGAGGAGCGACATCTGGTCCTCCTCCGGCTCGTCCACCTCGATCTGGGTCTGGTGGCTCATGATCATCCGCTCGCGCAGCGCCTCGGCGGAAATCGTTTCCTCGGCGAGCTCGCGCAGGGCGACGACCGGGTTCTTGTCGTTGTCGCGATCCACCGTGATCGGGGCGCCGGCGGCAATCTCGCGCGCGCGGTGCGCCGCGAGCAACACGATCTCGAAGCGGTTGGGAACCTTGTCAACGACGTCCTCGACCGTCACGCGGGCCATGGTCTCTCCAGTTCTGGGCGGGGGTCATGGAACGGCCTACATAACCGCGCCGGTGGGGCTTGACAAGCGCTGCCCGGGCGGTGATTCCGGGCGACCTGCCGCGCCGCCGGGGACGGCCGGCACCGCCCGGACGCCGGAAGATGCCCGGACGCCGGAAGATGGACCAGGGAAGATGCCGGCATGACGCACCTTCCGCCCTCGCCCGGTCGGCCGCGCCGGCCGCGCCGGCCGCGCCGCAGGATCCGGCGGTCAGGCACGAATCCTGTTGCGGCCGCAGGGCGCGCGCCTATGTTCCGGCCGGATGCGAAAGCGCGCCGGGTCCGCCACGCGCGGCGGCGCGCAAAGCCCCGCAGCGGCTTGCCTTACAGGGGATCATGACATGTTCTACAAGGACGACCGTCTGGCACTGTTCATCGACGGATCGAACCTCTACGCCGCCGCGAAGGCGCTGGGCTTCGATATCGACTACAAGCTGCTGCGGCAGGAGTTCATGCGCCGCGGCAAGCTGGTGCGCGCCTTCTACTACACCGCGCTGCTCGACAGCGAAGAGTATTCGCCGATCCGCCCGCTGGTGGACTGGCTGCATTACAACGGCTTCGCCATGGTGACCAAGCCCGCGAAGGAATACATCGACAGTCAGGGCCGCAGGAGGGTCAAGGGCAACATGGACATCCAGCTGACCGTGGATGCCATGGAGCTTGCGCCCCGGGTCGATCACATCGTGCTGTTCTCGGGCGACGGCGACTTCAAGCCGCTGGTCGAGAGCCTGCAGCGCCAGGGCGTGCGCGTCAGCGTCGTCTCGACGATCCGCTCGTCGCCGCCGATGATCGCCGACGAGCTGCGCCGGCAGGCCGACAACTTCATCGAGCTCGACGAGCTGCGCGAACTGATCGGCCGGCCGCCCCGCGAACCGCGCGAGCCGCGCGACCCCCGCGACCCCCGCGACCCCCGCGAGGCGCGCGAGGCGCGCGAGGCGCGGCCCGACCGCGAGGATGCCGGCACCGTCACCCCGTGATCCCCGCGCGGCGGAGCGGCCCCCACGGGGGGGCGATACCCGCATCCGCCGCCGACCGCAGAGGAGGGCGCAGACCTCGGCGCCGGGACGGCGGGCTGCGGAGGGGGGCTCTTCGGCGGGCCGGTTCCCGTGGCCGCCGACCCGCAACTGGCAGCGCATCCCCGGAGCCGAACGCGCGCGCCGCGAAGGCCCCGCCGCCGCGCAACCGGCCGGCCCGGGGCGCGGGGCGCGCGCCTGCGCCGCGTCGCCGGCCCGGACCTCCGGCCGCGGCCGGCGCGGCCGTGGCGGCGGTTTTCCGCGGCCGATCCCTGCCCCGAGGCCGAGGCGATGCCGGTCCGGGAGGGGCCGATGCCGCCCGCTGATGCGGTGGCCTTCGCCTTCCGCCCCCCGGCGCGTTCCGCCCCCCGGCGCCTTCCGCCCTCCGGCGCCTTCCCAAC
>CALDYW010000006.1 GCA_937944395.1 uncultured Paracoccaceae bacterium
GCCGCCCCGCGGCCCCGCCCGCCGAGGGGCGCCTCGGCCGCGGCGCCGTGCCGGACGGGCCGAGCTGCTCGCGCAAAACGCGCGGCTTCACCTCCTCGACGGCACCGGGCGCGAGATCGCCCAGCTGGAACGGCCCGTAGCTCACCCGGATCAGGCGCGAGACGACAAGGCCGACCGCCTCCATGGCGCGGCGCACCTCGCGGTTGCGGCCCTCGCGCAGGCCGACCGTCAGCCAGGCGTTCGAGCCCTGCTGGCGGTCGAGCTCGACCGTCATCGGCCGGAAGCGCTCGCCGTCGATCTCGATGCCCCGACGCAGCCGCTCGAGCGCCGCCGGCTCGGGCGTTCCGTGCACCCGCACGCGATACCTGCGCAACCAGCCGGTCGAAGGCAGCTCCAGCTTGCGCTTCAGGGCGCCGTCGTTGGTGAGCAGCAGAAGTCCCTCGGACGTGATGTCGAGCCGGCCGACCGACAGAACCCGCCCGAGCCCGGGCGGCAGCGCATCGAACACCGTCGGCCTGCCCTCGGGGTCGCTCTCGGTGGTCACGAGGCCCACGGGCTTGTGATAGAGCCACAGCCGCGCCGGTTCGGCCGCGCCGAGCGGCCGGCCGTCCACCTCGATCCGGTCGGCATCGGTGACGTTGACGACCGGCGAGGCGATCGGCGCCCCGTTCACCCGCACCCGCCCGGCCAGCACCATCGCCTCGCAGGTCCGCCGCGAACCGAGACCCCGGCGCGCCAGCACCTTGGCGATGCGCTCGCCCGCCCCCGGCCCGCCCGCACCGGCACCGCCGGTTGCCTCCGACCCGCTTCCGCCGGGTGCCTCGTCCGACCCCATCCGGTTTCTCCCGCCCTGCAGCCGCCGCCCGGAACCCGCCGCGCACCCCGCCCCTCTAGCCTGTCGCCGGCATCGACGAAAGCCGCTTGTGGGGGCGTTCGGTCGGCGGCAGGAAGGCACCATGAGCCCCTTCGCCCGCCATATGGAGGCCGCGCTGGCCGAGGCGCGTGCAGCCGCGGATCGTGGCGAGGTGCCGGTCGGCGCGGTGGTCGTCGATCCGGCGGGCCGGATCGTCGCCCGTGCCGGCAACCGCACCCGCGAACTCGCCGACCCCACCGCTCATGCCGAGATCCTCGCGCTCCGCGCCGCCTGCGCCGCGGCGGGCACGGAACGCCTGCCGGGGCACGCGCTCTACGTCACGCTCGAGCCCTGCCCGATGTGCGCCGCGGCGATCGGCTTCGCGCGCATCGCCCGCCTGGTCTTCGGGGCGGCCGACCCGAAATCGGGCGGGGTGCTGCACGGGCCGCGCATCTTCACCCATCCGCAGGCCCATCACGTGCCCGAGGTGGTGGACGGAATCGGGGCCGAGGCGGCGGCGGGGCTTCTGACCGCCTTCTTCGCCGCGCGGCGCTGATTCCCGCGGGCGCCCCCTCCGGTGCCGCCGTTGCCGGGCCTCCGCCGGAGCAATGCGCCACAGGGAAGGGGCGCCGGCCGTTTCCGGTCGGCACATATCCCGGGGGCAGGGCGGGCCGGCGCCGCCCCGCGCGCCGCGGGCCGGGGGGGGTGCCTCCTCCCGCCCCGGTCAGAGCCGGATCGGCACCAGCACCTCGGGTTCGATCACCTGCACCCCCGGCAGTCCCTCGCGCAGCCGCTCGGCCGACTGCTCGAGCAGCGGGAAGGTGCGGTAGTGGCAGGGGATCACGGTGCGGAAGTCGAAGAACCGGCGCGCAGCGAAGGCGGCTCGCGCCATGTCCATCGTGTAATGGCCGCCGGCGGAAAGGATCCCGATCTCGGGCCGGTGCAGTTCCTGGAACAGGGCCATGTCGGCCATGACGTCGGTATCGCCCGAGAAGTAGATCGTGCGCCCGCCGTGTTCGAGCATGTAGCCCGCCTCGGAGCCGAGGTAGATCGGCCCGGCCTCGCCCATCGCCGCGGAGGAGTGGCTGGCGGCGACCATGGTCACGGCGATCTCTCCCACCCGCACGGTGCCGCCGGTGTTGAACCCCGTCGTGGCGACGCCCTCGGTCTTCTCGAGCCAGGCGGTCAGGTCGTACTTGCCGACGACCGGGATGCCGCGCGCGCGGGCGATCCCGGCGGCATCGGCGAGATGGTCGAAATGGCCGTGGCTGACCAGCACCGCCGCGGCGCCGTCAACGGCCTCGGCACGGCGTCCTTCGGGGAACATCGGGTTGCCGGACAGCCACGGGTCGATCAGCACGGTGGTGCCGCCCATCGTGATGCGGAACCCCGAATGCCCGAGCCAGGTGATTTCCATCGCCGCCTCCCTATCTGCCTGGGGGCAAGGGTAGCGCATCTGCGGAGGCGATGGCCATGGACTGGACGCGGACGATCGACGCCTACTGCGAGCGCACCGATGCCGGCTACTGGTCCGAGCCCGTCAATGCCGTCACCAATGCCGCCTTCCTGATCGCCGCCTTCGTGATGTGGCGCCGGACCCGCGGGGCGGGACTGCCGCTGGCGGGGGTGCTGGTGGTCATCCTGGCCGCGATCGGGGTGGGCTCCTTCCTCTTCCACACCCATGCCACCGTCTGGGCGGCCATGGCCGACGTCGTGCCGATCGGCCTGTTCATCCTGGTCTATCTCTTCGCCGCCAACCGGCATTTCTGGCAGATGCCGCTCTGGCTTGCGCTGGCGGCGACGGCGGCCTTCGTGCCCTATGCGATGCTTCTCACGCCGCTCTTCCGCGCGCTGCCCGTCTTCGAGGTCTCGGCCTTCTACTGGCCGGTGCCGCTGCTGATCCTCGGCCATGCCGCCGCACTGTCGCGGCGGGCGCCGGCGACGGCGCGCGGGCTTGCGCTCGGTGCCGGCATCCTGGTCGCCTCGCTGGTCTTCCGTTCGCTTGACGAGAGCCTCTGTGCGGCGACCGGCGGCCTCGGCACGCATTTCCTCTGGCACGTCCTGAACGGGCTGATGCTCGGCTGGATGATCGAGGTCTATCGCCGGCACATGGCCGCGGACGCCGGGGCAGCGGCGCCGGTCGCGGCGCGGTGAGGGCCGGTCGCGCGGCGCTTGCAGCCGGAGCGGGCCGGCGGTAAACGCCGCCAACTCCGGGTTTGCGAGGGGGCACGCCCCATGGCCGAGATCGACACCGAGACCGCCCGCCGGGTGGCGCACCTCGCGCGGATCGCGGTGGCCGAGGCCGACCTGCCCGCCCTGGCGGCCGAGCTCTCGGGGATCCTCGCCTTCATGGAAGAGCTGAACGCGGTGGACGTGGGCGGGGTCGAGCCGATGGTCTCGGTCACGCCGATGCGGCTGCGTCGGCGTGCCGATGCGGTGACCGACGGCGGCGATCCGGCGGCGATCCTCGCCAATGCACCGGACGCGCGCGAGGGGTATTTCGCCGTGCCGAAGGTGGTGGAATGACCGCCGCGCTGAACGCCCTCGGCATCGCCGAGGCGCGCGAGCTGCTCGCGCGGCGCGCGGTCAGCGCGGTGGATCTGACCATGGCCTGCCTGTCGGCGATGGATGCGGGCACGCCGCTCAACGCCTTCGTCCATCCGACGCCCGACATCGCCCTGGCGCAGGCGCGCGCCGCGGATGCCCGGCTGGCGCGCGGCGAGGCGCCGGCGATGTGTGGCATCCCGGTCGGGGTCAAGGACCTGTTCTGCACCCGCGGCGTGCCGAGCCAGGCCGGCAGCCGGATCCTGTCGGGGTTCCGCCCGCCCTACGAGAGCACCGTCACCGCGCGGCTGTGGGATCAGGGCGCGGTGATGCTCGGCAAGCTCAACATGGACGAATTCGCCATGGGCTCGTCGAACGAGACCGCCTGCTACGGTCCGGTCATCAGCCCCTGGCGCCGGCGCGGGTCGGATGCCCCGCTCACCCCCGGCGGCTCGTCGGGCGGCTCGGCCGCGGCGGTGGCGGCCGACCTCTGCCTTGCCGCGCTGGGCACCGACACGGGCGGCTCGATCCGCCAGCCCGCGGCCTTCTGCGGCATCGTCGGGCTGAAGCCCACCTACGGGCGGGTCAGCCGCTGGGGCATCGTCGCCTTCGCCTCCTCGCTCGACCAGGCCGGGCCGATGACCAAGTCGGTGCGCGACGCCGCCATCCTGCTGCGGGCGATCGCCGGGGAGGACGAGAAGGATTCGACCTCGGCGCCCGAGCCGGTGCCCGACTTCGAGGCGGCGCTGGGGCAGGGGATCCGCGGCCGGCGCATCGGCATCCCGCGGGAATACCGGCTCGAGGGGATGCCGGCCGAGATCGCCGCGCTGTGGGAGCGCGGCGCCGAGTGGCTGCGCGCGGCCGGGGCCGAGGTCGTCGAGATCAGCCTGCCGCACACGCGCTACGCGCTGCCCGCCTATTACGTCATCGCCCCGGCCGAGGCCTCGTCGAACCTCGCCCGCTACGACGGGGTCCGCTACGGCCATCGCGCGCGTCTGGCGCAGGGCGACGGCATCGTGGAGATGTACGAGAAGACCCGCGCCGAAGGCTTCGGGCCCGAGGTCCGCCGCCGCATCATGATTGGCACCTACGTGCTCTCGGCCGGCTTCTACGACGCCTACTACAACCGCGCCCGCAAGGTCCGCGCGCTGATCAAGCGCGACTTCGAGGCCGCCTTCGCCGCCGGGATCGACGCGATCCTGACGCCCGCCACGCCCTCGGCCGCCTTCGGGCTGGGCGAGAAGGCCGCGGCCGACCCGGTGGAAATGTATCTCAACGACGTGTTCACCGTCACCGTCAACCTTGCCGGCCTGCCGGGGATCAGCGTGCCGGCGGGGCTGGACGCGCAGGGGCTTCCGCTCGGGCTGCAGCTGATCGGCCGGCCCTGGGACGAGGCCGGGCTGCTTGCCGTCGCCGAGGAAGTGGAGCGTGCCGCGGGCTTCGTTTCAAGGCCCGGCAAATGGTGGTAAGCTCGTCGAAAGGGACAATGGGCGGGATACCGGCGATGCGAACCACCCTTGCGGTCGTGGCGGCGCTGACGCTTCTGGGCTGTGCGCCGCGCGTTCCCGACAGCGGCGCGGGGGTCGGCTTCGACAGCTACACCGAATACCAGCGCCAGCAGGCCCGCCTCGCCGGCACCCGGGCGCTGGGCGACCGTCCGGCGGGGCCGGCCACGGCCGCGCCGATCGCCCCGCCGCCGGCGGCATCCTTCCCGGCCGAACCGGGCTTCGGCGCCGAAGCGGGGACCGCCGGAGCTGCCCGATCGGGAACGATCACCACCTCCGACCTGGCAGCGGCCGGGATCGGCAGTGCGGCCGCGACCCCGCCCCCCGCCGCGCCGCCTGCGGCGGCGGCAGCGGCGGCCGGCGGCGCGGCGGGCGGGGTTGCGCCGGTGATCCCGCCGGTGCCCGAGCGCACCTCTGCGAGCGGGCCGAACATCGCGGCCTTCGCGCTGTCCACCTCGCATCCGGTCGGCCAGCAGATGTACCGGCGCGCGAGCCTCGGCGGCGGGGGGTCGGCGGTGCGCGCCTGCGCCCGCTACGCCTCGCCGGCGCTGGCGCAGGAGGCGTTCCTGGCCCGCGGCGGCCCGGAGCGCGATCCGCTGGGCCTCGACCCCGACGGTGACGGCTATGTCTGCGGCTGGGATCCGACGCCCTTCCGCCTGGCGCGGGGGGGCTGAGGCGGCGCCGGTGCGGGCGCTTTCGCACCCGTCGCCCAATCACGGCGCCCGGCGCGCCGGGCAGGTCCCGCGCCTGATCGTTCTGCACTATACCGCGATGGAGGGGGCAGCGGCGCTCGCGCGGCTGTGCGATCCGGCGGCCGAGGTCTCGGCCCATTACCTGATCGGCGAGGACGGGCGCCTGTTCGCCCTGGTGCCCGAGGACCGGCGCGCCTGGCACGCGGGGGCGGGCGCCTGGGGGCCGTGGGACGATGTCAACTCGGTCTCGCTCGGGGTCGAGATCGCCAACCCCGGCGACGCGCCCTATGCCCACCGGGCGATGATGACGCTGGCGTCGCTTCTGGCCGATCTCCTCGCCCGCCACCGCCTGCCGCCCTCGTCGGTGATCGGGCATTCCGACTGCGCGCCCGGCCGCAAGTCCGACCCGGGCCCGCGCTTCGACTGGCGCGGCCTCGCCCGCGCCGGGCTTTCGGTCTGGCCCGAGCCCGAGGCCGAGGCCGAGGCCCGCGCTCCCGCCCCCGCCCCCGATCCCGGGCGCTTCCGCGCCGATCTCGCCGCCTTCGGCTATACCGCGCCGGTGACGGACGCGGCGCTGCTCGCCGCCTTCCGCCTGCGCTTCCGCCCCGGCGCGGCGGGCCCGCTCGATGCCGCCGACATGGCGCTGGCGGTCGCGCTCGCCCGGCGCTGGCCGGTTGACCCGGGCGCCGCCCGGGCCTAGATCGGAAGCGCGCGGACGGCCGGATGGCCGCGGCGGGGCGACCCGTCGAGGAAAGTCCGGACTCCACGAAGCGACGGTGCCGGGTAACGCCCGGCCGGGGCAACCCGAGGGAAAGCGCCACAGAGAACAGACCGCCCGCGATCCGTCGCGGGCAAGGGTGAAACGGTGGGGTAAGAGCCCACCGCGGACCGGGCAACCGGGACGGCACGGCAAGCCCCACCGGGAGCAATGCCGAATAGGGGCCTCGCGCCCGCCGCGTCCCGTCGCGGGATACGGGCGGGCAGGGCGGCTTCGGCCCGAGAGGCCCGGGTTGGCAGCACGAGCCGCGCGGCGACGCGCGGCCCAGAGGAATGGCCATCCAGGGGGCGCAGGCCCCCGGACAGAATCCGGCTTACAGGCCGTCCGCGCACAGCGACCTGCCTGCCGAGATCCCGCCCGGGGAGTGGCGGCAGTTGCGGGGGCGGCGCAGTCCGCGCGCGGCGGTATCCTGCGGCATCCTGAGGGTTCGCGGAGGCGCGCGCCCGTGCGCGCGTGCCTCCGCTGGAGACGGGTGGCGGATGCGGGCGGCGGATGCGGGCGGCCTGCTGCCGTCGCTTTCGCCCCGCCGCCCCCGCCCGGCCGCTCCCGCCCGGCCGCCGCGGCATCGGGCCGGTGCGACGGCCGCGGCCTCAGGGCGCGAACAGCCGCGCGGCGGCGGGTGTGAGGCGCGCCACCGCCTCGGGGTCGAGCGCGACGCCGAGGCCGGGAGCATCCGGGATCGCCAGCAGGCCGTCGGGGTCGAGCCGGAAGGGGTCGGCCAGGAGTCCGTCCACATAGCTGCTGCCGCCGATGTATTCGACGAGCTCGACCCCGGGCAGCGCCGCCGCGAGCTGCAGGTCGGCGGCAAGCCCGATGGCGGTGTTCCAGCCGTGGCCGACATAGGCGACCCCGAAGGCCTCGGCCATCCATGCGATCCGCCGCTGTTCCGAGATGCCGCCGACCTTGGTCACGTCGGGCTGGACGATGTCGAGCGCCCGCCCCTCGAGGAAGGGCAGGAACGCCTGCCGCCGGGTCAGCACCTCGCCGCCCGCGATCGGCACCGGCGCGGCGCGGCGCAGGTCGGCATAATCGGCCAGCGCGTCGGGGGGCAGGGGCTCCTCGAACCAGCCGACCCCGTGCTCGGCCAGCATCCGCGCGGTGTTGACGGCCCAGTTGAGGCCGTTCGGCCAGAAGGCGTCGCTCGCCCCGGCATCGACGAAGAGCCGCGCCTCCGCGCCTGCCGCGTCGCGCGCGGCGGCGACGATGGCTTCGTCGAGGCGGCGGTGGCCGCTGCGGCCGAAGGGGCCCCAGCCGATCTTGAAGGCGCGGAAACCGGCCTCGCGGAAGGGCAGGATCGCGTCGCGCATCCGCGCCGGCTCGTCCATCAGCAGCGAGCAGTAGGGCAGGGCCCGCCGCCGCCAGGTGCCGCCGAGCAGCCGGCCGACCGGCTGGCCCAGCGCCTTGCCGAGAATGTCCCAGAGCGCGATGTCGATGCCGCTGATCGTGTGGGTCAGCGTGCCGCCGCGGCCCATCCAGAAGGTGTTCTGGTGCAGCTTCTCGCTCACCCGTTCGGGTTCGAGCGCGCTTTCCCCCGCCCAGAGCGGTTCCAGCACCTTCAGCGCCGCCTCGACCAGACCGCCGTTGGTGAACACGCTGCCGAAGCCGGTGATGCCGCCGTCGGTGTGCACGGCGATCAGCGTGTGCACCGAATCCTCGGGGCGGATCTCGGCCGACCATCCCCCCTTGGGACTTTCACCCGACAGCGGGGCGGCGACGATCGAGCGGATGCGCAGCATCTCAGAACGTTGCCGAGGCGCCGCCGTCCACCGACAGGATCTGCCCGGTGACGTAGTCGGCATCGTCCGAACAGAGGAAGAAGGCCGGGCCGGCCATGTCCTCGGGCAGGGCGAAACGGCGCAGGGGGATGCGGCCGTATTTCACGTAGATGTCGCGGAACCAGTCGCTGTCGTATTCGTGGCTGCCGTCGGGCAGGATCGACATCGGAGTCGAGACGAAGCCGGGCGCGATCGCGTTCACCATGATGCCCGCATCGGCGAGGTCGCAGGCGAGCGCCCGGGTGAACTGCACCAGCGCGCCCTTGGCGGTGGCATAGGCGATCTGGTTCGGCCAGGCGCGCAGCCCGAGGATCGAGGCAACGTTGAGGATGCGCCGCCCGCGCGGAGCGGCCTTCAGCAGCGGCAGGAACGCCTTGCACATGCGAACCGCGCCGTCCTGGTTGACGGCGATGACCCGGTGGTAATCGGCCATCGTCATCGTCTCGATATGGGTGTCGGTGCCGACGGCGGCATTGTTGACGAGGATCTCGCAGCGGCCGAAGCTCCGGCCGACCTCGGCGGCGAGATCCTCCACCGACTCGTCGCAGGCGATGTCCACCGCCAGCGCCCGCGCCGACAGGCCCTCGGCGCACAGGGCGGCCGCCGCCTCGGCGGCGGCGTCGGCCAGGATGTCGGCCAGCACCACGGTCGCCCCCTCCCGGCCGAGCCGCCGGGCGATGGCGAGCCCGATCCCGCGGGCGCCGCCCGTCACGGTCGCGATCCGTCCCTCGAGCCGCCGGGCAGCCATCTCGATGCGCATTCCTGATCCCCCCTCTGTCGCCGCGCTGGCGTCGTCCCCGGGGCAACGATAGCCGCAAGCGCCACCGTTGCCAGCAGCACGATGGTGACGAGCGCGTTGATCCCGGGCGTGAAGCCCGCCCGCATCATCGCGCAGAGCCGCAGCGGCGGCGCCATCTCGTTGCCGGCCACGAAGGTCGGGATCAGCGTCTCGTCGATGGCTGGCGCCAGCGCCCGCACCGAGGCGGCCGCGCCGCGCCTCGACCAGCGAGAACAGCGCGCCCAGGAACAGCGGCGCGCAGCGGACGGCCAGCACCGTCAGGGCGACGATCCCGGTCGCGATCCGCCCCGCGCGCTCGCCGGCCGCCCGCGTCGCGCAGCCCCGCCGCCGGCTGGCGGCGTTGCCGGCCGGCAGGATGCCCGCAAGCGCGATCGGGAACCGGACGGCCGCCATCGCCGAACCGAACGGCCAGTCGGAGGCCAGGCCGAACTGCGAGCAGATCACCCGCCCGCTGGTGAAGCCCGCGGTGCCGCCCACCATCTGCGGCGTCACGAAATCGCCGGGCGCAAGCACGACGGCGCAGAGTGCCCCGGCGACCGTTCCCGGCAGCGACGGCGGCAACACGCCCTTGCGGAACGTCTCCCGGGCCCCGGGTCCCGGATCGACCGGGGCCAGCATCGGCGAGCGCGGGATGCGCTCGGGCGCGAGGAACACCGGCAGGATGACGAAGGGCCGGGAGAGCACCACCATGGCGATCAGGACCGCGCTGGTTCACCAGCAGGAAGTCAAGCCGCCGTCCGCTCAGCCCGGACGCCATCAGCGACCGGCTGATCGGCGGCCGGAAGCTCGGGCGCCCCGCCCGGCTCGGGCCGCGCGCAGCGCGAGCAGGACCGCGGCGCCGTCGGCCGCCCCGGCCGCGACCACCGGAAGGCGGCCGGGCGCGGTCTCGACCGCGCCCGGCGCGAGCCGCCCGGGAATGCGGTTGTTGGCGCCGCAGACGCCGGCCACGAAGGGCGTGCGCGGGCGGAGGTCGAGCGCTCGGGCATGCCCTGATGCTCGATCCGTCCGGCGTTCATCGCCAGGATGCGGTCCGACAGGGCAATCGCCTCGTCCGGGTCGCGGGTGACGAACAGGAAGGTTGTGGCGATCCGGCGCCGGGCGTCCCCGAGCCACGCCTGCATCTGCCGCCGGAGCGTCGCATCGAGCGCCGCCGGCGGCTCGTCGAGCAGGATCGCCCCGGGCTTGCAGACGATGGCGCGGGTCAGCGCCTCGCGCGCCGCTTCCGCCCGCCCGAGACCGGCCCCGGGAAGCGGCGGCGCAGCTCGGCCAGCCCGACGATTTCGGGCATCCCGGCCACCAGCCGCGGGGCCGCGGGGCCGCTGCGGCGCCGGACGCGGGGGGCGAGGCGCACGTTGCCCTCGACCGTCATGTGCGGAACCAGCGCATGGTCCCGGAACACGGTGTCGAGCGGGCGGCGACCGGGCGGCAGCCGGGTGATCTCGGCGCCGTCGAACAGGATCCGGCCGGCGCTGACCGCGGTGACCCCGCCGGCCGGGCGCAGCGCCGTGGTCTTGCCCCGGCCCGACGGCCCGAGCAGCCCGGGGAACTCGCCCGGACGGACCGACAGCGACGGCCGGTGCAGCACCGGCACATCGCATTGGCGACTGTCTACGTCCCTGAACCCGGGGCCGGCCGTGCCGCGTCAGGCCACCGTGTAGCGTTTCACCGCGTCCCAGTCGATCTCGAAACCGAGCCCCGGCCGGACCGGCAGGGCGATCGTGCCGTCCGGACCGAGGTCGAGCTCCTCCGCCGCCACGTCGCGGCGCAGCCGCTCGTGGCAGAGTTGCGGCGGAAGATACTCGATGAAATCGCAGTTGTCGGCCACGAAGGCCAGATGCGCGGTGGCCGAGATCGAGATGCCGGTCTTCCAGCAGTGCGGCACGATGCGGCGACCGCGCGCAGCGGCCATCTCGCAGACGATCTTCGCCTCGCCGATGCCGCCCACCCGGCCGACATCGGGCTGCGCCACCTGGACGCGCCCGCGGTCCATCAGTTCGGCGAACTCGAAGCGCGTGCTCAGCCACTCGCCGAAGGCGATGGGCATCGGGGCCTCCTCGACCAGACGCGCGATCTCGTCGAGGTTGTCCGACCAGATCGGGGTCTCGAGGAACCAGGGGTCGAACTCGGCCCAGTCGCGGACGACCGACAGGCAGGTGGCGGCATCCTCCCAAAGGTATTGCACATCGACCATGAGCGTGACCTCGGGGCCGATCGCCTTGCGCACCGCGGCCAGCACCTCGGTGTGCCGGTCCCAGCTCTCGCGCATGCCGCCATGGGCATAGGGGCCGTTCATGGTGATCTCGGTCTTCATCGCCCGGAACCCCAGCGCCTGCGCCCGTTCGGCCGAGGCCACGAGCGCGTCGCGGTAGTCCTCGAAGCGGCGGCCGGCCGGCTGGAGCGAGGCATAGGGTGTGATCCGGTCCCGGGTGGCGCCGCCCAGAAGCGCGTGCACGGGCCGGCCCACGGCCTTTCCGCACAGATCCCACAGCGCCATCTCGACCGCCGAGAGCGCGTGGATCACCATGCCGCGGCGCCCGTTCATCGCGCTGCCGAGGTAGGCGCGGCGCCAGAACCCGCCGATGTCGAACGGGTCCGAGCCGATCAGCAGGTCGCGGATCGACAGGCCCATGGTGTGGGTGCCCGGCGCCTCGATGCAGGCCTTGGCCATCCAGGGGTTGGCATCGCACTCGCCGATCCCGCTGAGGCCCTGGTCGGTGTGGACGACGACCACGAAGCTGTCCTGCGCCGACGAGGTGAAGCGCGCATCGTAGTCGGGCGCGAGCAGCACATGGCAGTCGATGCCGGTGACGCGCAGTTTCGGCGGCACCGTGGAGAGGACCGGCGAGAGGGTGCGGAAGGGCATGGGACAGGGCCGGGGCTGGGGCGAACCGGCCGGGGTGGCAGCCCCGGCCCGCGCGCGGGCTTCGCAGGAAGCGGCCGTCAGGCCGCCTCGATCCGGTTCCGGACGGCGACGCGGCGCTCGCCGTTCGCGGCCGTCTCGCGCCGGGCGAGCCGACCGACGCAGGCCAGATCCGCGGCTCCGTCGGCGGCGATGTTCGTGCAGTTGCCGCAGTTGAGGGTCTCGGTCAGCACCCGGCCGACCGCGGGCGCCATCCGCGCATGGATCCAGGCATGGGCCAGTTCCCCGTCCGTCACGCCCGACGACGGCTCCCGGCAGTCGAGCCAGCCCGCCGCCCTTTCCTTCGGGCCGGTCAGCGCCGCATTGGCGCCCATCGCGCGCAGCGCCGGCACCTGCGGTCCGCCCGTCGGGCAGATCGGCACGCGGCCGTTCCGGGCGAACAGGTCGGCGCCGTCGTCGAACCCCGCACGGCAGCCCGGAAGACCGCGCTTCCGCTCGATCGGCCCGGCGCGGATCGCGGCGACGTCGTCGTCGGTCGGCCGGAAGGGATTGGCCGCGCCGACGATCGGCGTGCCGGGCGCGATCGGGGTGTCGGCGTCGCCCTGCCAGAGCATCGGCTGCGCATGGGCCGGATCCCGGATCGCCTCCCTTCTCTCGGGCGGCCCGGGAAATCCGTCGGCGTCGCGGACCGGCGGCAGCGAGCCCCGGGCGAAAGGCACGCCGGAGCGCAGATCGCCCGTCGTCACCGCCGGGACATCGGCGGATTCGCGGGCGAGGTTCGCCACCGCCGGCAGGCGCGCCGGGTCCATCGGCTTGACCGGCCCCCCGTCGATGTCCTGCGGGAAGAGCGAGGTGTCGAACGACACCAGGTCGTGGTCGGCCCTGCCCGAGCCCTGCATCGGGGCAAGCATCTCGTCGGCGGAGCCGGAACAGACGATGCTGGCCTGCGCGCGCAGGATCGGCGGGGCGGCGAGGGCGCCGGCCGCGCCGGCGCTGCCGGCGAGGAAGGTCCGGCGCTTCGCGGCGGGGCT
>CALDYW010000007.1 GCA_937944395.1 uncultured Paracoccaceae bacterium
TCGGGCCGCCGAGGCGCCGGGGGGCCTCGGCGGCGCGTCCGCCCGCTGCCCGCACCCTCGCCCCGCCCCGGCCGGAGGTTCCGCGCCTCAGGGCGCGCCCCCGGCCGGGGCGGGAAGCGCGAGATCGGCCCAGACCAGCCGGTGGCGCGAGGCCGCGCGCGCGGCCCCGGCGAGCGGGTCGCCCTCGGCCGGCCAGAGCACGCCGGATGCCGTCACCGCGATGTCGGCGGACGGCAGGATCAGATCGACGCGCAGGTTCCCCGGGCCGCCGTCCTCGGGGAAGTCGGCGGTATCGCGGGCGGGCGGGCCGCGGTGGGCGGCGTTGGGCCCGCCCTGGCGCGCCGCGGCCTCGGCCGCGCCGGGGCTTTCCGGTGCGGGATCCTGCAGCCTTGGGTCGGCGAGCAGCGCGCGCAGCGCCTCGGGGCGGCCCTCGCCGTCCTCGGGGTCGAGGTTCGCGAGCCCCAGGATCACGAAGGGCGGCGCCGGGGGCGCCTGCCCGGGCAGGGCCCCGTCGAGCAGGAGCGTCCAGAGGCGGGTTTCGTCGTGATTGCGCCGGCCGTTGCGGTCCTCGGGTCCGTCGAAGACGGGCGGTGCCGCGAGGAACACCATGAGCGTGAGCCGCCCGCCGGCGGGCGTGAGGATGGGGACGATCCAGTGCCCGGTGGTCGACAGCCGCTGGACCGCCCGCGCCTCGGCCGAGGGGAAGGGCAGGCCGTCGCGTTCGGGCAGGAGCGCGCCGGGCAGGTCGGCCCAGAGCAGGCCCGAGAGGTCGCGCACCCCGCCCGCGTCCACCGGCCAGCGCGACAGGATCGCAAGCCCGCCCTGGCCGGCGAAGGCGCCCCAGCCCTGGGCGTCGCCGCGCCCGCCGGTCCGGCCGTCGCCGTCGAGGTCGAGCCCGGTCGCCATGCCGGTGTTCGGCCGCAGCGCGAAGCGGTGCGGGTAGTGGGCGCCGGCCTCGGCGAGGCGCCCGGCGAGGGCGTCGAGCGCCGCCAGGGCGGCGTCGTAGTCGATCCCGCCCAGCGCGATCACGTCGGCGTCGGCGGCGGCGATCACCTCGACCACCGCGGCGACCTGGGGCTGGCCCCGGCGGATGTCGCGCAAGAGCAGGCCGGGGCCGGTGCGCTGGAGCTCGGTGTGGAACCACGCCACCCGCAGCCGGTCGTCCGCCGGCGCGGCCGCTGACGCTGCGAGCAGCACAGCCAGCGCAAGGCCGCTCAGGCCAGCAGCAGCCCCACCGCGTCGTGCAGGCCGCGCCGCCGGCGCGCCTCGATCAGCCGCGCCAGACGTGCCATGGCGATGCCCCGCATCATCAGGCTTGCCGGAAGGAAGGCCCATGCCGCTATCGTCCAGACCAGGGTGTGCGCCGATCCGAAGCCGACCGGGCCGAAGACCTCGGCCCCCGCCCTGACCGCCGCGGGAATGAGGAAGGGCAGAACGAAGCCGAAGGCAAGGTTGATCCGTGCGTCGCGCAACAGCCGGTCGGTCACGTCGCCCCCCGCCGTGGGGTCGAATGTGGGCAGGTTGATCCACAGGTTGAAGCCGCCTTGCCGGATCGGCCAGCGCCCCGGGCCGATGGCCAGCACGAAGACCGCAAGCGACAGCAGCGTGACCAGGAAGGCCAGCCCGGCGGCGCTGCGCAGCAGATCGAGTTCCGCGGCGCCGGCGCCCGCCGGCAGCATCAGCACGACGAGGCGCACCGGGCTGTAGGGAAAGTCGATCACCCTTCCGATGAGCGCACCCACGGCGCGGACGACCTCGGCGAAGGCGCCGGGCTCGGCCTCGCCGCGGGCGAGGACCGAGATCAGGACCAGCATCAGGAACAGCGCGCCGAAGCGGATGCGGTTGAACGGGGGGGCGTCGCGGAACTCGACCAGGCTCGGGTAGGACGAGGCATATTCGATGATGGTCAGCGCCGCCGCGAACAGGGCCACCAGCGCCACGATCTCGGCGGTGTCGGGGCCGGCCGACGGCAGCACGATCGCCGGAGTCGCGACCACCATCGCAACCAGAATACCACGCACGACCGCGCCGATCAGCCGCGAGACCACTGCCCGAACCCCTTGCCGCGGGCGACCGCGGTCTGCCGCCGCGCCGTGCCGCCCGTTACGTTCCGCCGATTGTGGCGGTCTGCCTCATTGCCGCCCAAGTGTTGCCTTCTTTCGTTCCGCTCGACAACAACCGGTCAAGGTTAACGAAATCAATCCGGCCATTTCGCGGAGGAACTGTCGCGGGCCTGCATCATAGGGATGGCGGAAAGTTGGCAACGGCCGCGCCGTGGTGCGCGCGGCGGCGCCGGCGCCCCGGCGCGCCGGGGTCGGGCCCGGGGGTGCGCCTGCCCTCGCGGTCAGTCGGTGGGGTCGAGCCCCTCGGGCCGCCCGACCACGACGAAGCGCAGGTCGTCCGGGCGCAGGAGCCGGGCGGCAACCCGCGCCACGTCCTCGACCGTCACCGCCTCGATGTAGCCGTTGCGGTTGGCGATATAGTCGATCGGCAGACCCTGCGCCTGCATCCCCACCAGGATGCCGGCGATGCGCACGTTGCCGTCGAACCGCAGCGGATAGGCGCCGGTGAGATAGGTCTTGGCGGCGTCGAGCTCGGCCTCGGTCACGCCGTTCTCCGCCGCCCGCGCCCATTCCGCGCGCACCACCGCCACCGCCTCGGCCACGCGCTCGTTCTGGGTCGCGAACTGGCCGAGCCAGAGGTCGGCCAGATCCCAGCCGACAAGGTAGGAGGCGATGCCGTAGGTCAGCCCCCGCTTCTCGCGCACCTCGGTCATCAGCCGCGAGGTGAAGCCCGAATCGCCCAGAACCTGGTTCAGCACGAAGGCCGGGAAGAAATCGGGATCGAACCGGTTGATCCCCGCCTGCCCGAACATCACCACCGATTGCGGGGTGTCGAAGGGCACCACGGTCACGCCGCCGGTCAGGCGGAGATCGGCCCGCGGCGGCTGCGGCGCGCCGGTGGCCGGCAGATCGCCGAGGAGCGAATCGAGAAGCGGCCCGAGCTCGGCCTCGGCGATGTCGCCGACCACGGCGACGAACACCCGGTCGCGGGCCATCACCCGGTCCTTCGCGGCGATCAGGTCGTCGCGGGTCAGCGCCGCGACACTCTCGGGGGTGCCGTTCAGGTCGCTGCCGTAGGGGTGATCGCCGAAGGCCAGCGCGTCGAAGGTGCGGGCCGCGATCCGCTGCGGGTCCATCGCGTCCGAAGCGAGGATCGACAGAACCTGCGCACGCACCCGCTCGATCGCGTCGGGGTCGAAGCGCGGGGCGACCAGCGCCTCGCGCAGGAGCGCAAGCGCGGGGTCGCGCGTCTCGGTCAGCATCGAGGCGGAGACCCGAAGCGAGTCGTTCGACACGTCGAAGCGGAAGCGGGCGGCCAGCGCCTCGACCTCGGCGGCGAAGGCGCGCGCGTCGCGCTCGCCCGCCCCTTCCTCGAGCAGCCCGGTCATCAGGTTGATCGCGCCCCGCCGGTCGGGATCGTCGAGGCTCGCCCCGCCCGCGAACAGGATCTCGACGGCGAGGATCGGGATCGAGCGCTCCTCGACCAGCCAGGCGGTGATGCCGCCCGGCGAGGTCACCTCGCGGATCTCGACCGCCGCCCGCGCCGTCGGCGCGAGCCAGACGAAGGCAAGGGCGATGAAACCCAGGATTACCGCGCGCAGGGCGCTCATTCGGTGGCCTCCCCGGCGAGGGCCGGCGCGGTCGCGGTCGCGGCGCCGTTCGCCGTGCCGGTGATCCAGCCGGTCACCGACCGGCGCCGGTCGAACAGCCGCTCGGCCGCGGCCAGCACGTCGTCCTCGGTCACGGCGTCGAGAACGGCGGGCCAGGCCTCGATGTCGGCGACCGTGAGGCCCGAGGCCAGCGCCTCGCCGTAGCGCCGGGCGAGCCCCTGGATGTCGTCCATCGCGAAGATCTCGCCGGCGCGGATCTGGAACTTGAGCCGCGCGAACTGCTCGGGGTCGATGCCCTCGTCCAGGAACTCGGCAACCGCGCGCTCCATCGCCGCCTCGGCCTGCTCGAGGCTCACGCCCTCGGCCGGCATCACCGCCATGCCGAAGGTCGTGGCATCGAGCGACACCCCCTCGTAGAAGGCGGTGGTGTAGATCGCGGTCTGCGTCTCGAACTGCAGCTTCCGGCCGAGCACCGAGGTCGCGCCGCTGCCGCCGAGGAGCTCGGCCAGATAGACCAGCGCCGCCGCTTCCCGTTGCGCGCCGCTGTCGCGCTCGGGGGCGAGCCAGGTGCGCAGCACATAGGGCTGCGCCACACGCGGATCGGCATAGATCACGCGCCGTTCGGCCAGCTGCGGCGGTTCGGCCGGGCGCCGGCGCGGCGGCAGGTTGCCCGACGCGGCAAGCGGGCCGTAGTGCCGCTCGGCCATCGCGCGCACCGCTTCGGGCTCGACGTCGCCGGCGACCACCAGGATCGCGTTGTCGGGCGCATAGTTGCGGCGGTAGAAGTCGAGCGCGTCCTCGCGCGTCAGCGCCTCGATCTCGTGCCGCCAGCCGATGATCGGGATGCCGTAGGGGTGGTTGAGGTACTGCGCCGCCCGCCGCTGTTCGGAGAAGATCGCGCCGGGGTCGTTCTCGACCCTCTGGGACCGCTCCTCGAGGATCACCCGAAGCTCGGTCGCCACGTCCTCGGGCGTCATGCTGAGGTCGCGCATGCGGTCGGCCTCGAGCGCCATCATCAGCTCCAGCCGGTCGGCAGCGACGCGCTGGAAATAGGCGGTGTAGTCCCACGAGGTGAAGGCATTGTCGGTGCCGCCGTTCTGCGCCACCAGGGCCGAGAACTCGCCCGCGGCGCGGTCGTCGGTGCCCTTGAACATCAGATGCTCGAGGACATGCGCAAGGCCCGACTTGCCCGGCGGCTCGTCGGCCGCGCCGATGCGGTACCAGACCATGTGCACGGCGACGGGGGCGCGGTGATTCTCGATCACCACGACCTCGAGACCGTTGTCGAGCCGGAAGGTCGTCACCTCCCCCGCGGCGGCCGGGACCGCGGCGGCCGCAACCGCGGCGGCGAGCGCAAGGGCGAGGACGGGCGGGCGGGCGTGGCGCGGCATCGGGGTCCTGGCCTCCGGGGGCGTCGGGTGGCGGCGAAGGTGTCGCGTCGCCCGTTCGGGATCAAGGGCGCGGGCGGCGGACGCGCGCAATCGTGACGGGCGCTACTCGAAGGCCGGATCGGGCGGGGCGGACGGGGTGGCCACGCCCAGAAGCCGCCAGTATTCCAGCGCCGCATACTGGTCGAGGCTCATCGGCCGGTAGGCGCGGAAATAGACGTTGACGTTGAACGCCCGCTCGAGCAGCCGCCCGTCGTTGCGGCGGCGGTACTCGAGATCCTCGGCGGCAAGCCGGGCGCGGATGCCGGGGTCGCGACCGTAGCGCCCGGTGTGCGCCAGAAGTGCCGCCTCGCTGGCCGGAATCCCCTCGCGGGTCAGTGCCGCCGGATTGCCCCCCAGCACCGCCAGCGCATCGGCCTTCGGCTGCGGATCCGTCCGGTTGCTGCCGCCGGGCGTGGGTTCGGGAAGGGTGACGAAGTCGGGCGGCCGTTCCAGCGGAAGCGTGGGCAGGATCGAGAATTCGTCGGGCGTGCGGGTGGTGTTGCGCAGGTTCAGAAGCTTCGGCTCGGCCGCCGGGGAGCAGGCCGACAGCGCCACGAGACCCGCGGCGAGCACCGCAAGCCCCCGCGCCCCCGCCTGCCGCATCTGCCGTTCTCGCCGCCGCATGGCGGATGGTCTAGCGCAAAGGTCGGGGCGCGTCACGGGGTCTTGCGCGACGCCGGCAGCAGCACGAGCGCCACCGCGCCGAGGAAGATCGCGACATCGGCGACGTTGAAGGCGAACGGGTTGTCGAAGCCGCAGCAGGACATGTTCAGGAAGTCTGCCACCGCGCCGTAGAGCACGCGGTCCACCACGTTGCCGAGCGCGCCCCCGATCAGCAGACCGGCCGCGACCTGCGCCCCGCGCCCGTGCCGGCCGCGGCCGATCCAGACCGCGACCCAGGCCGAGATCGCCAGTGCCAGCGCGACCAGCACCCAGCGCATCACCTCGGCGTCATGGGCGAAGAGCCCGAAGTTGACGCCGCGGTTCCAGGCCATGCGGAAGTTCAGGAACGGCGGCAGGACGTCGATCGACAGCCGCTCGGCCAGGCCGAGGCGGTGGACCACCGCATACTTGCTGACCTGGTCCAGAACGAACACCGCCGCCGCGGCGGAAAGCATCAACCGCATCGGATCAGTGCCGGAAATGGCGCATGCCGGTCAGGACCATCGCCATGCCGGCGGCGTCGGCGGCGGCGGTCACCTCGGCATCGCGGCGGGCGCCGCCGGGCTGGATCACCGCCGTCACCCCGGCGGCGGCCAGCACCTCGATCCCGTCGGGGAAGGGGAAGAAGGCGTCCGACGCGGCGACGGCGCCCCGCGCGGGGCTGTGCGGCAGGCCAAGCGCCGCGCCCATTGCCGCGGCCTTGCGCACCGCCTGTTCCACCGCATCGACCCGCGCCGTCTGGCCGCCGCCGATGCCCACCGTCGCGCCCTCGCGCGCCAGCACGATCGCGTTCGACCGGACATGCTTGGCAACCTTCCAGGCGAAGACGAGGTCGGCGAGTTCTGCCGCCGTGGGCGCCCGCGCGCTGGCCACGCGCAGCGCCTCGGCGCGCAGGTCGCCGGTGTCGCGGTCCTGCACCAGGAACCCGCCCGCGACCGATCGGACCGTCGGACCGCCCGTGCGCGGATCGGGCAGACCGCCCGCCGACAGCAGCCGCAGGCCCTCGCGCCGGGCCAGCAGCGCAGCGGCGCCCGCCTCGATTCCGGGGGCGATCACCACCTCGAGGAAGTGGCGCGCGATCTCCTCGGCGGTGACGCGATCGAGCGGGCGGTTCAGCGCCACGATCCCGCCGAAGGCCGAGGTGCGGTCGGCATCGAGCGCCTTCAGGAAGGCCTCGCGCGGCGTGGCGGCGCGGGCGGCGGCGCAGGGGGTGGCGTGCTTCACGATCACGCAGGCGGCGGCCTCGGCGGGGTTGACCTCGGCCACCGCCTCGAATGCCGCATCGGTGTCGAGCAGGTTGTTGTAGGACAGCTCCTTGCCCTGCAGCTGGCGGGCCGTGGCCACGCCCGGACGGCCGGTTCCGTCGCGGTAGAAGGCGGCGGCCTGGTGCGGGTTCTCGCCGTAGCGCAGGGCCTGCGCCAGCGTTCCCGCGACGGCGCGCCGGCGCGGCGGCGCCGGTCCGCCGGCCTCCGCCGCCAGAAAGGCGGCGATCGCGGCGTCGTAGGCGGCGGTGCGGGCGAAGGCGGCGGCCGCCAGCCGCTGCCGGAAGGCAAGCCGCGTGCCGCCGCCCTGCGCCGCGAGTTCGCCGAGGAAGGCCGGGTAATCCTCGGGGTCGCAGAGCACCGCGACATCGGCGTGGTTCTTCGCCGCCGCCCGCAGCATCGCCGGGCCGCCCACGTCGATCTCCTCCACCAGTTCCGCAGGCGCCGCGCCCCGCGCCAGCGCCGCCTCGAACGGGTAGAGGTTCACCACCAGCAGGTCGATCGGCCGGATCCCGTGGGCGGCCAGCGCCGCCGCGTCGCCGGGGTCGCCGCGCCGCGCGAGCAGCCCGCCGTGCACCGCCGGGTGCAGCGTCTTGACCCGGCCGCCCAGCATCTCGGGGAAGCCGGTGAGCGCGCTCACCTCGGTCACCGCCAGCCCCTCGGCCCGGATCAGCGCCGCCGTCCCCCCGGTCGAGATCAGCTCCACGCCGCGCCCGGCCAGCGCCCGGACGAGGCCGGCCAGCCCGGTCTTGTCCGAGACGGAGATCAGCGCCCGTTTCGGGATCACGGTATCGGTCATCGCGGCCTCTCCTCTCCGCCTGCAAGCTCTGCCGCGAGGTCGGGCATCTCGAAATCGCGGAGATGCGAAGGCGTGTCGAGGGCCTTCGCCAGCGTCCAGCCGACCCGCGCCCCCTGGTCGAGCACCCGGCCCGAAAGCACGATCTGCCGCGTCGGCCGCGGCCCCAGCCGCCCGCGCTCGAGATAGACCGAGGGCTCGAGGGCGAGCTCGGCGATCCCGTCGTGGCGGAACACCCAGACCTCGCCCGAGCGCAGCGCCAGGGACACCGCGGTGCCGCCGAGGTCGAGCCGGGCATCGACGTCGGGGTGCAGATGGAACCGCACGGCGAAGGGAACGCCCTGCAGCTTCAGTGCGGTCATCGCACGGTCGAAGCTGCGCCGGTCCTCGGCCGTGAGCGCGGCCAGCGTCTCCTCGCCCGACAGCGCGCGGCCGTCGGTGGTCAGCACGAGTTCCCGGAAGCAGGTCAGGCCGTGCGTCGCCACCCAGCCGTCGTGGCTCAGCACAAGCCGGTGCTCGCCCTCGCCCTCGGAGCGCTCGCAGCGCACGTCGCGCGGCCCGTCGATCAGCAGTTCGGCCTCCGGCCCGCCCAGCCGCCCGCGCGGTGCCAGCCGGGCCGAGGAATAGCCTTCGATGCAGAGGGCGGAATGCGACGGCGTCGCCCGCCCGGCCCGGCGCCATTGTGCGCCGAAGCTGCCGCCCGCCCCGCAGTTGACGATCAGCGGCCGCCGCCCCGAGGTCAGTTCGAAGGCCAGCGTCGAGGCATGCGCCTCGGCCGAGAAGGCCGGCGGCGGGGGCGGGGCGGCATCGACGATCACGGTGGTGCGCGCGGCCGCCATCCGGGCATAGCCCATCGCCAGGCCGTGGCCGGGCGGGCTGCGCACGCCCGTAGCGGCAAGCGCCGCGTCGAGCCGCCCCTCGGCCCCGCGCCCGCCGCCGTGGAACCGCGCGAGCCCGCCGTCGGCGTGGCGCAGCGCGCGCAGCGTGGGCACGATGCGCTCGATCGCGGCGAGGATCTCGCGCGGGACGGGCCGGCCGGCCTCGGTCAGCGCCGCGACCGCGGCGTTCAGCAAGGTCAGCACCTCGAGCAGTTCCTCGGGGTTGCGCGTGGGCAGGCCGCCCTGGGCGTCGATGCCGCCGGCACAGGCCTGCGCCAGCGCCCGGGCGGCGGGCTCGACCCGGTCGGCGAAGCCGGTCAGCGCGAGCCCTGCCACGATCATCCCCGCCAGCGCCTCGAACCGGCGGAGGCCCGCCGGCTCGGCCGGCCATCTTCGGGCGAGGAACAGCGTCTGCCGCCCGAGGCTGCGGCGGAAGGCCGCCGCCGCCTCGGCATCCGATCCGGTCAGCAGCATCTCGGCGTGCTGGATCAGCCGCATCAGCCGCCGCGCCGTCAGGGCTGCCGTCCAGCCCGGACCCCTCCCGCGGCCGAAGCGGCGGATCCAGCCCTGAACCCAGGCCTGCGCCAGAGCCCGCGCCCGGGGGTCGGGCACGGCGGCCAGATCGTCGAGCCAGGCGAAGCCCTGCACCTCGTCGGACCAGGCGGCATTGGGTGCCGGGATCTCCCACAGCATGACCCCGGGTGCCTCGATCAGATGCCCGGCGAACAGCAGGTGGCCGTCCACGAGCTGCCGGCCCCGTCCGACCGACCCGATGCCGCGCGGCTCGGGTTCGGCGGCGAACTCGGGCGCAGCCCGCGACAGGCCGGCGCGCAACGCTGCCAGCGCATCCCCCCAGCGCCGGCGCGGTGCGCGCCAGGTCCGCTTCGCGTCGATGCCTGCCATGGTTCCGTGCCCGTGCCCGTGCCCGTGCCGGACCCCGGGGTCCGCCCCGATGCCGCCCGGCGCGACGTTAGCGGCGGGGCGCAGCATTGTCATCGGGCCAGGGGCGGATTGCGGGCCCGGCGCCGTCACCTGCGCCTCAGCAGGGCCATGTAGAACCCGTC
Source organism: uncultured Paracoccaceae bacterium (assembly GCA_937944395.1). Lineage (GTDB taxonomy): Bacteria > Pseudomonadota > Alphaproteobacteria > Rhodobacterales > Rhodobacteraceae > CALDYW01. The sequence continues at coordinate 9,767 of CALDYW010000007.1, forward strand.
GAGGCCGCCGAGGTCGGGCCAGTGGTCGGGGCGGGTGCGCAGGCCGCCCTCGGCGGTGATCCAGTCCCGACCGATGCCGGGCAGCGCGCCTGCCGCCGCCGCATCGACGGCAAGGCCCGGGTGCCGCGCCAGCGCCGCGCGCACCTGGGCCTCGCCCTCCTCGGGCAGCAGCGAACAGACGGCATAGACCATCCGCCCCCCCGGCGGCAGCAGCGCCAGCGCGCGGTCGAGCAGCGCCGCCTGCAGCGCGACCAGCGGCCGGACCGCCCGGGCGTCGCGGCGGAACGGCAGGTCGGGGTGGCGGCGGATCGTGCCGGTCGCCGTGCAGGGCGCATCGAGAAGGATCGCCTCGGGCGGCGCGGGCGGCGTCCAGTCCAGCGCATCGGCAGCGACGATCTCGGCCGTCAGCCCGGTGCGCGCAAGGTTCTCGGCCAGCCGCGCGAGCCGGCCCGCCGACAGGTCCACCGCCCAGACGCGCGCCCCGGCCGCCGCGCACTGCAGCGTCTTGCCGCCCGGCGCGGCGCAGAGATCGGCCATCCGTTCGCCCGGACGCGGTCCGATGAGCCGCGCGGGCAGGGCGGCGGCGGCGTCCTGCACCCAGAAGGCGCCTTCGGCATGGCCGGGCAGCGCGCTGACCTGGACGCCGGCGGCAAGCCGCACGCTGCCGGTCGGCAGCGCAAGGCCGCCGAGCCGGGCCGCCAGCCCTGCCGCATCGCCGTCACGCGGGGTCAGGTCGAGCGCGGCGCCCCGGGCATGGGCTGCCTCGATCGCCGCAACCCCCGCCGCGCCCCAGGCCGACAACAGCCGCCCGCGCAGCCAGCCGGGCAGGCGCTGCGGCGGCAGCGCGGCCCAATCCGCGCCCCGCCCGGCCGCCTGCCGCAGGACCGCGTTGACGAATCCCGCCGCGGCGGGGTTGCGGGCCTCCGCCGCGGCGATCCGCACCGCCGCATCCACCACCGCATGGGCCGGCGCTCCGGCCTCGAGCATCTCGACGGTGGCAAGGCAGAGCAGCGCCCGCAGCCGCGGCGACGGCGCCCGGCGCAGCAGCGGCTTCAGCACCGCCTCGGCCCGGCCGAGGTGGCGCAGGGTCAGCACGGCGAGCCTGCGGGCGCGGGCGCGGTCGGCCGCTTCCGCCGGGCGCGACAGCGGACCGCCGGGCAGCGCCAGGTCCGCCAGCGAGGCCCCCTCCGCCAGCACCGCGGCGACGGCCTCGGCCGCGGCGGCGCGCGCCGGATCGGCCGCGTCCCCGCCGGTGCCCTCCGGCCTGCGCCCCCGGTGGCCCTGC
>CALDYW010000008.1 GCA_937944395.1 uncultured Paracoccaceae bacterium
CGACCAGCGCGGCGCGCAGCTCCTCCCGGGTCAGGCCGATCAGGTTCCTGCGCCCGTCCTGCGGCAGCGCGCGCGGCAGCGCGACCGTCTCGGGCACGAGCGGGGCCGGGGCGGAGGGACGCGGGGGGGCGGCGGGGGTCATCGGCGCGGATATAGGCGATCGCGCCCGACTTGCCAAACCCGAAGCGTCATCCGGCACGGGTGCGCCGTCCCGGCAGCAGGGCAAGCCCGCCCCCCATGTCCGGTCCGCAAATATCCTCGGGGGGTGAATGCGCCGCAAGGCGCAGAGGGGGGCAGACGGCCCCCCTTGCCGCGGCCGCCCGCCTGCCGGCGCGGCGTCAGCGGCAGCGCGCCTCGGCGTCGTTCACGGTGGCGGTGAAGCCGAGCAGCGAGAAGGTGTCGGTCGTCACCGTTCCGCGCGCCGAGCGTCCGACGACGACCGCCTGGCTGCCGGCCTTCATCGCCGCGATGATCGCCGCATCTTCGGCCGCCGAGGCCGGATAGGCCCATTCGCCGTCGGTGAAGAGTTCGAACTTCCGGCCCGAGATGTCGAGCGACACGCTCGACCCGGGTGCGAAGGGGTAACCGCCGGTGAACGACACCTCGCCGTGCACGTTCTGCGCCGGGCGGTAGCTCACGAACAGCAGGATGTTGCCGCGGCGCACCGCCACGACGCGGCCGTCGCGGGTGTTCACCGTCTCCTTGGGGCCCGAGACCGCCCAGCACTCCTTCGGGTCGCCCTCCACGAACACGCTCCAGTCGGTGTTCGCGGCGACGCGGTTGGTGCTGTCCTGCGCCGCGGCAAGCCCTGCCGCCAGGGACAGCGCTGCCCCCAGGGAAGCACGGATCACCCAGGTCGTCATCTGCTGCACAGCCTCCGCCGTTCACTGCCTCTCGCGGCGTGCCGGGCCGCGACCGTTGGCCGGCCCTTTCCCGCAGGAGGGATGCACCCCGTCGCCGCGCTGCGCACACTATCCCGGATGCGGGGGACAGCGGAAGCCCTGCCAGCGGAAAATCGCGCAAGCGTGACGCCCGGCGCGGGCGGGCCGCCGGCGTCGCGGGGCCTCAGCCGAGATAGCGCCGCAGCGCCGCGGGCGGGTCGGCGAAGAAGGCGGGCACGTCCACCGGCGCCGCCGCGCGCCCCTCGGCCACCAGGATCGCCTGACCGGCGATCGCCCGGGCATCGGCGGGATCGTGGGTGACCATCATCAGCGTCGCCCCGGTTTCGTCGAGGAGCCCGGCCAGAAGCTCGAGCATCTCCGCCTTCAGCGCCGGGCCGAGCGCGGCGAAGGGTTCGTCGAGCAGCAGGAGCGGTCGCGCCCGCAGAAGCGTGCGCGCCAGCGCCACCCGCCCCTGCTCGCCGCCCGACAGCGTGCCCGGGCGGCGGGGCCCGAAGCCGCCGAGCCCGACGCGCGCCAGAACGGCGGCGACGCGCGCCTGCCCGGCCGGGCCGGGGTCGGGGCGCGGCCCGAGGCCGAGCGCGACGTTCTGCGCGACGGTGAGATGCGGAAACAGGTTCTGGTCCTGGAACAGGATGCTGAGCGGGCGGTCGCCCGGCTCGAGCGGCGCAAGATCGCGCCCCTGCCAGAGGATGCGGCCCGAGGTGAGCGGGACGAGGCCCGCGATGGCCAGAAGCAGCGTCGATTTTCCCGCCCCCGAGGGCCCGATCACCGCGGCTCGCGCCCCGGCGGGAAGGGTGAAGTCGGCATCGAGGGCGAAGTCTCCCTGCCGCAGCTGCACCCTCTCAAGCGTCAGCACGACGTCCCCAGCGGTCGAAGAGCGCGAAGGCGCCGAGGGCGAGCGCGAGCAGCACCAGCGCCGCACCGGCCGCCGCCTCGATCCGGTAGGCGCCCATGAGCCGTTGCAGCTCGAGCGCGAGTGTGGGCCGTCCGGGGTCGGAGAACAGTGCCACCACGCCCAGATCGCCCGCCGCGAAGGCCGCGGCCAGGCCCGCGGTCAGGCCCAGGCCCCGGCGGATGCGGGGCAGGATCACCAGCCGGAACCGCGTGCCGCCGGCCAGGCCCAGGCTGTCGGCCAGCCGGCCGAAATCGGCCTCGGCCCGGTCGCGGGCCGGCAGGACGGCGCGCAGCCCGAAGGGCAGCGCCAGGACCGCGGCCACCAGCGCCGCCGCCGGCAGGGCGAGGCGCGCGGGATCGGCCAGCGGCAGCACGATCAGGAACAGACCGGTGCCCATCACCAGGGGCGAGGCGGCAAGCGGCAGGTAACCCGTCATCCGCAGAAGGCCGCCACGCCCGGATGCGGCCGCCCAGGCCAGCGCGAGCGCGAGGGCGACCATCCCGGCCAGCGCGGCCACCCCCGCCGACCGCAGCGCCGCCGCCCAGACCGACGCGGGCAGGGCAGCCAGCGCCGGCGTCCCCGCCACCGCCACCGCGGCGACCGGCACGACCAGGAATGCCGCGCCGGAACCGATGGCGAGCCCGTCCTGGAGCCGCAGCAGCGGCCGGGCGGCCTCGGGGCGCGGCGGCAGCGGCCGGTCGAGCCCGGCGCCGAATCCGGCGGCGGCCGCTACCGCCCGGGCGAGCAGTGCCGCCGGCAGCGTCAGCGCCACCTGCACGAGACCCAGCAGCGCCGCGCGGCCGAGGTCGCCCTCGAACCGGATCGCCTGGAAGATCGCCAGTTCGACCGTCGTCGCCCGCGGTCCGCCGCCGAGCGTCAGCGCCACCGCGAAGGAGGTCAGGCAGATCAGGAACACCGCCGCGAAGGCGCCGGGCAAGCGCTCGCGCAGCATCGGGGTCTCGAGCAGGCGGTTGACCGTGCCCGCCGGCAGGCCGAGCGAAGCGGCCAGCCGGAACCGTTCGGCGGGGATCTCCGCCCAGCCCTGCAGCAGCAGCCGGGTGACGAGAGGCAGGTTCAGGAACACATGCGCAAGGATCACGCCGCCCTGGCCGTAGATCCCGGGAAACGGCAAACCCGCGACCGCAAGCAGCCGGCTGAACAGCCCCGAACGTCCGAAGACGGCAAGAAGACCCGCCACCGCCACCAGCGCGGGCAGCAGGAAGGGCGCGCCGAGCAGCGTGACCAGAAGCCGCCGCCCGCGGAACCGCCGCCGGGCCAGCGCCCGCGCCAGCGGAACCGCGAGCGCACAGGACAGCGCCGCCGAGACCGCCGCCTGAAGCAGCGTGAAGCGGATCGCCGCCAGGTCGCCGGGCGCGAGCGCCCAGCGACCCTGCGCGGCCAGCGCCAGCGCCGCGAGCGGCCCGAGCACGAGCCCTGCGACCACCAGCGCCGCAAGCGGGCCGGCGCTGCGGATCATCGGCTGAGCGCCGCGCGCCATTCCTCGATCGCGGGGCCGCGCAGCTCCTGCGCCTCGCGCGGGGCGAAGAGCAGCGCCCGGTCGGGGATCATCAGCGTCGCGAACCCCTCCGGCAGGCCGGCCGCCGGGGTCACCGCCGGATACATCCAGTTCGTCGTCGGGATCACCGCCTGCGCCGCGTCGGAGACCAGATAGGCCAGGAAGGCCTCGGCCAGATCCGGCACCTCGGACGAGGCGATCCTGCCCGCGACCTCGATCTGCAGGTAGTGGCCCTCGTCGAACCGCGCCGCCGCCTTGCCGTCGTCGCCCTCGACGATCAGGTGATAGGCCGGCGAGGTGGTGTAGGAGAGCACCATGTCGGCCTCGCCGGCGAGAAACAGCGCGTAGGCCTCCGACCATCCCGGCGTCACCGTCACGACGTTGTCGGCCAGCGCCTCCCAGATCGCGCCGGCCTGCGCGCCATGCGCGGCCTTCACCCAGAGCACGAGGCCGAGGCCCGGTGTGGACGAGCGCGGATCCTGGATGACGATCCGCAGGTCCGAGGCGGCGAGGTCGGGGAAATTCGCGGGCGGCTCGGGCACCCGCGCACGGTCGAAGACGAAGGCGAAATAACCCCAGTCGTAGGGCACGAACAGCTCGTCGTCCCATTCCACCGGCAGGTCGTAGGGCGCATCCTGCGCGACCGGCGCGAACAGCGCCGAGGCCGCGGCCTCGGTGATCAGGTTGGTGTCGAGCCCCACGACCACGTCGGCGCGCGTCCGCGCCCCCTCGAGCCGAAGCCGCGACAGCAGCGCAGCGCCGTCGCCGGCGGTGACCCAGCGCAGGTCGCACCCGCAGAGGGCCTCGAATCCCTGTTCGATCGCCGGGCCGGGGCCCCATTCGGTCACGAAGCTGTCGTAGGTATAGACGGTGAGGATGCGGGGTTCGGCCGTTGCCGCGCCCGTGACGAGCGCGAGCGTCAGGGCGAGAACGGGAGCCGCAGGGGGACGGGTCGGATTCATCTGCCATTCCTCCACTTGCGGCGGCGGGCGAGGTGGGGAGTGGCATCCGCGACCTTCCCTCCGCCGGTACTAACCGGGTCAGGTTCGACGGGTTCGCGCGGCGGTTCGCGCGTCTCAGCCCCCTGCCGGGGCACCCCGAGGCAGAACCAAGTCTAGCAGCGGCGCATCCGGGCGCAAGCCCGTCCGGCCGCGTCCGGGCGGCCGGGAGGGCTCAGACGCCCACCTCGGGGCCGAGGCAGCGCAGCGGTTCGGCCGACTGGCGCACCTCGTAGAGCTCGCGCGCCTCGGGGTCGTTCTCGAACCGGGCGATCAGCCCTGCGCCGCCCTCCCAGAAGGTCCAGCACTGCGGCTCGGGCGCGAAATCGTAGAGGAAGCAGATCTGCCCGGCGTCCTCGTACCAGATGCCCTCCTGACATTCGCCGTCGAGGAAGGTCCAGATCACGCGGCGGTTGGGCAGGTACTGTTCCGCGCCGTAGGGCCCGCCGCCATCGCTCGCGTAGGTGAGCGTGCGCCCCGTGACATAGGCCTCGAACTCGGCCGCCGACATCGCGGGCTCGGCCGACCTGGCCAGCGGCGCGGCGGTGGCCAGCGGAACGAGCGCGACGACAAGGACCGCGGCGCGGCTGCGCATGGGCTCAACCTTCGGAACGTCAACGGATGACAGCGCGGAGGGTGGCAGAGCGCGCCCCGGAACGCCAGCCCCCGCAGCGTCGCGACGCGGCGACCGGAGGGTCAGTCTGCCTGCCGCGTCGCCCCGCGGCCGCGACCGAGCGCCCGGGCCGCCGCGGCGGCGCGCGCAATCAGGCCGGGGTTGCGGACCTCGGGTTCCGGCCGTGCGAGAACCGGCAGCAGCGCCGCGCGGCGCTGCCGCTCGACCCGCGCGTCGATGACGTCGGTCGCGGCGATCGCCCGGACCACGGCCGCGGCGATCGGGTCGTCGGCGCGCACGGGCCGCGGCTCGGGCCGCTCGGTCAGCATCGCGCGGGCCGGGGAACCCGGCGTCCGCATCTCGGGCGCAGCCCCGTCGATCTCGGGCGCAGCCCCGTCGATTTCGCAGGCCGCGATCGCCTGCCTCAGGGCAGCGCGCAGCCGCACTTCCTTCGGGTCGGCCGGCGGCTCGGTTCTGCGGCGGGCCTCCGGCGTGCCGGGCCCGGTCTGCGGCACAGGCGCCCCGGTGGCGGACAGCGCCGCATCGGGTGCCGTTCGCGAAGCCTCCGCCGCGGGGGCAGCACCCGCCGCAGCCGCCGCGACCGCGCGCCCGATCGCGTCCGCGCGCCCGACCGCGCGCCCGACCGCGCGCACATCCGCACGCATCTCCGCGCGCCCGTCGGCCGCCCCGGGCGCTCCGGCCGCGATCGTCCCGGGCACCGCCGTCCGCAGCCCCCCGCCCGCGCGCCGCGCCCGTCGGGCCGCCTCGGTGCGGGCGACCACGGCAGCCCGCGCCAGCGCCCCGCTGTCGATGCGCTTCTGCCAGGCCCGCGCACGGCGGTCCATCATCCGGTGCCAGAGCGGCGGAACCAGCGCGATCGCGCCCATCACCGGCAGAGGATGCGGCAGGCGCGGTCCGTCCTCGTCGTCAGGCAGTTCCAGCGCCGGGTAGGGACGCGCGGGGTGCACATGATGGTCGGAATGGCGAGGCGCGTTCAGCATCAGGCCGGCCGAGAACCAGTGCGGCGCGTTCCACGAGTGCCACGGGGCAACCGGTTCCGCCCGCCCGTCGGGCCCGACCGCGCGACGCAGACCGTAATGCTGGACATAGTCCGACACGAGGATCTGCACCTGCGCAAAGGCGCACAGCAGGATCCAGGCCAGGAGCCCGCCCCGGCCGCCGAGCAGCAGGGCAAGCGCGGCCACCCCCGCCGTGCCCGCCAGATATTCGGCATAGGGATGCCGCCAGGGTTCGAGCCGCCGGCCCTTCACCGCGGCGATCGCCGATTCGATCTCCCAGCCGGCCCGGAAGGCGCCCCACCAGGCGCGGGGCAGGTAGCTCCAGAAGCCCTCGCCGAGTTGCGCCGTCGCCGGATCCTCGGCGGTGCCGACGTGGCGGTGATGGATGCGCGGGTGCGCGGTGACGTGATGGCCGTAGGCCATCGAGATGAACACCCACTTGCCGAGCCGCGCCAGCACCGGATCGGTGCGGTGGATCAGCTCGTGCGCGTTCGCGTTGCCGACCTGCCCGAGGAACAGCCCGAAGGCCGCGAAGGCGCCGACGCGCTCGACCGCGGAGAGGCCGGTTGCCCCCGACAGCGCCAGGACAGCGAGCGCCAGCAGCACGAAGTGGATCGCCCCGAGCCCGGCCGCCAGCCGGTCGCCGGCCGGGAACTCGACACCGCCCGCCGCGCCGGGCCCCGCCGTCGCCACCAGCCGGTCGAGCAGCGCGCCGAGCAGGGTCATCCACACCAGCGCCGCCCAGAGCGGCAGCCCGCCGGTGAAGGCGCCCAGCGCCAGAAGCGCGGCCGGCACGAGCGTGGCAACCGCAAACGGCGAGGCGGGGCGTCGAGGCACGGAACTCATCCTGCGTGCTTAACACGACCCGGGGCGATTCCCGAGCCGGTTCCCCTGCCAACATTTCGTTGCCGAACGCGCAACACCCGGCGGCGGCGGGCGCGGCCGCCCCGCTTCCCACCCGAGCGTCGGGCTTTACCCGGAAGGCGGCAGGGCTTACCTCCGCACCGGAATGATGGGGGGCGGTCATGGCGTTCTTCTCCAAGCTGAAGGAACGGCTGTTCCGCTCGTCGTCGAAGCTCGGCGCCGACCTCGACGCATTGGTGGCCGAAGGCACCGGCGAGCGGGAGGCGGGATCGCCGCCCGGCAGCGCGGCGACCGGATCGCCGCCGCCGGCCGCCACCGAGGCCGCGCCGCCGTCTGCGCCGCCGTCTGCGCCGCCGTCTGCGCCGCCGGCCGCCGCCGAGGCCGCGCCGGCCGGCGCGTCCGGTCCGGGCCTTCTGGGCCGCATCCTGGGCCGCGGCCCCTCGCCGGCCGAGGCGCGGCGACGGGTGCTCGACGACGCGATGCTGGAGAGCCTCGAGGATCTGCTGATCCGCGCCGACATGGGCGTGGACACCGCGCTGCGCGTCACCGCGAACCTCGCCCAGGCGCACATGGGCCGCCGTCTCTCGGTCCCCGAGATCAAGGCGCTGCTCGCGGCCGAGATCGAGCGGATCATGGAGCCGGTGGCGCGCCCCCTGCCGATCGGTCGGGCGCGGCCGCAGGTGGTGCTGGTGGTGGGCGTCAACGGCTCGGGCAAGACCACGACCATCGGCAAGCTCGCCGCGCAGTTCCGCGCCGCCGGCAAGTCGGTGGTGATCGCGGCCGGCGACACCTTCCGCGCCGCCGCGGTCGAGCAGCTCCAGGTCTGGGGTCAGCGCGCCGGCGTGCCGGTGCTGACCGCACCCGAGGGCTCGGACCCGGCGAGCCTTGCATTCGACGCCTTCACCCGCGCCCGTGCCGAGGGCGCGGACCTTCTGCTCATCGACACCGCCGGGCGGCTGCAGAACCGCGCCGACCTGATGGAGGAACTGGCCAAGATCGTGCGCGTGCTGCGCAAGCAGGATCCGACCGCGCCGCACAGCACGCTGCTCGTGCTCGATGCCACCACCGGCCAGAACGCGCTGGCCCAGGTCGAGGTGTTCCGGCGCATGGCCGACGTGACCGGGCTGGTGATGACCAAGCTCGACGGCACCGCGAAGGGCGGGGTGCTGGTGGCGCTCGCCGACCGCTTCGGCCTGCCGATCCATGCCATCGGCGTGGGCGAGCAGATCGACGACCTCGCCCCGTTCGATCCGGCCGACTTCGCCCGCGCACTCACCGGGGTCGAGGCCTAGGCGGCAGGGCGCCTGCCGGTCCTGCCGAAACGGCGGAGAGGGGCTGTCCGCCCCTGTCGCCGCGGGCGGCGGTGACTTGCCCGGAGGAAGGTGCCGGCGGGAAAGGGGCTGCCGCCGGTTCCAGACTGCCGACATGGCCCGAGCACGCGGGCGCGGAACGGTCGCGCCGGTGCCGGGGTTTCGCCCGTGCGGCCGTCATGCTAGGCGGCCTGGACGGCGCGACGGAGGCATGATGGCGGCGGCACGGCTCGGTCCCTGGATCAAGGCGGGGTTGGAGTTCGGTCCGGCGCTCCTGTTCTTCCTGGCCTATGCCCGGCTCCGCGACGAGACCTTCGTCGTCGCCGGCACGTCCTATTCCGGCTTCATCGTCGTCACCGCGGGGTTCGTGCCGCTCCTGCTCGTGTCGATCGCGCTGCTGTGGCGGCTGACCGGGCGGGTCAGCCGGATGCAGGTGGTGACGGCGGTTCTCGTGATCCTGTTCGGCGGGCTCACCGTCTGGTTCAACGACGAGCGCTTCTTCAAGATGAAGACGACGATCGTCTACGGCCTCTTCGCCGCGGTGCTCGGTCTGGGCCTGATCCTGCGCCGGTCCTGGCTCGAGTTCGTCATGGGCGAGCTGCTGCCGATGCGTCACGCGGGATGGATGATCCTGACCCGGCGGCTGACGGCGGCCTTCGCGGCGCTTGCCGTCGCGAACGAGGTGGTGTGGCGGAC
>CALDYW010000009.1 GCA_937944395.1 uncultured Paracoccaceae bacterium
GGCCGGGGCGGGGGGGCCTGCGCTGGGGGCCTTCCCCGAACCTGCGGTGCCGGCGGGCTGCGCTGCCGCCGCTCGGGGTGTCGCGGAGCACCCCCCACGCCGCGCGGGCGGCCCCCACGCCGCGCGGGCGGCCCGCGCGCGGCCGGTCGTGGCGGAGCTCGCCGTCATCCGCGCAGGCCTTGCCGGCAACCGCCACCGGTCGCGCGCCGCTGCGTCGCCCGCGGCGGGCCGAGCTGCGGGCTTGGTGGGCACGCCGAACCCGGCGCGACGGCCGGCGCCTGCCGGGGAGGCGGACCATACCGCCGGCGGCCCGCCCGGAACCGCGCGCCCGCGCGCCGCCACGCGCCCGCGCGGCGGCGACAGGCGCCGCCGGCGACGATCCGGGGCCGCCGGAGACGCGCGGGCAAGGCCACCCCCGGACGCCGCGCCCGTGTTTCCGCGCGGGGGGCCTGGCACCGGTGCCGCGCGGCGCGCCACGGCCGGCCGCCCCCCCCCAATCCGCGAATGCGGGCGGATCGAATGCGGGCGGATGACGGAACTTGTCATTCGACCCGCAGCGCGTTCCGCGGCACGGTGGGCCCGATCGGGACGTCAGCCGGGGACCGCCGCCGCACCGAACCCGAAGCCCACACGCACGCAGCCGCCGGCGAACTCCTGGTCCGCCGGGCCGGCAGAGAGACGGGGACAGCGCACCCTGACCAGCCTGATCGCCGCCACTGCGCGCTCCGCCGGGTTCGGCGGGATCGACCGGTCGGGCCTCGACCTCGCCCGGTCCACCTTCCGGGGCACCGGCGGCGGCGGCAACCCGCCGCGCGAGACCGCACCCGTCGCCCGCGACGGCGCGCCCGTCGGACTGGCGGACAGGGTCGCCGGCTGTGGCTCGGGCGATTTGCCGCCCGGGATCGACCTGAACCGCGCCGCGCCCGATGATCGCGACGCCCCGATCAAGCTGACGGCCGAACCGGAGGGCAGCGATCCCTGCTCGACCTCGTACGGCCCGCGGCCGAGCCCGACTTTCCGAACGGCGCTCCGGAGGGAACGGAGCGCGGGGCGGCGCCGGCGGCGGCGGCCGTGGTCGCCGCCGCAGCCCTGGCCGACCTGTCGGACCGGACGGGCAAGGTCGCCGGACCTGTCGATGCCGGGGCGGGTGCGGTGCGGTCAGGCGATGCCGGCGCCGCCCGAGATGCGGACGCCGCACGCAGGGCGCGGCTCGGGCTCGACGGGTTCGACTTCGGCGCGTGCGCATCGCAGGCCGGTGACCTTGCCGCCGGAGTGTTCGAGGCCGCTGGCCTGCGAGGGTTTCGACGCGGAGGCGCTGTTCAGGGTCGCGGCCGAGGCCGGCGACGCGCTGTCGGACCCTGCCGCGGAGCAACGGATCTGCCGGCGCGGCTGATCGACCGGGACGGGAACTTCGGCCGGACCCGGAACCGGCAGCGCGCCGGCTGCGCTCTGGCGCCGCCCGCGGCCGCCCGGTAGAGTGCCGCCCAGCCACAAGCGGAACCGGACGACAGCATGCCTCCCGACGAGCCCATCGCGCGCGCCGCGCGCGGCCGCCTCGCCTGATGCGCGGCGTCCTGCCGACCCGGCGGGGCGGGCTGGCCGCGGTGCTGGCCGGGCTCGTCGCCGCCTGCGAGCCGGTACCGCCCCCGGCCGTCCCGGCGGGGGTCCCTCCCGCCCCGGTGCGACCGGCGGCACGGCCCGAGGTCCCGCCACCCGCCACCGCCTCCGCGGCCAGCCGCGCGCTGGCCGAGCACTATGCGCGGATCGAGCGGCAGCTGCTCGCGCAGGGCCTGCTGCGCACCGACGGCGGCGGACCCGACACCCCCTTCACCGCCCGGATGCTGGCCGAGAACTTCCTGCGCATCGCGCTCTATGACGAATACGTGGCGGCGGGCGGGGTGATGGTTCAGCGCGCGACCGAGGCGCGGCTCCGGCGCTGGGAGGCACCGATCCGGATGCGGCTGTCGTTCTCGGCCAGCGTCCCCGAGGCGACCCGCGCCGCCGACCGGGCCGAGGTGGCGCGCCTGGCCGCCCGCATCACCCGCCAGACCGGCCTGCCGATCACGCTTGCCGAGGACCGGGCGAACTTCGACGTGCTGATCCTCGACGACGACGACCGGCGCGGCGCGGGCCCGCGCCTGCGCAGCCTGGTGCCGGGCATCAGCGACGGCGCGGTGGCGACGGTCACCGGGCTCGACCGCGGCACCTTCTGCCTGGTGTTCGCCTTCTCCGACCCCGGCAGCCATGCCTACAACCGGGCGGTGGCGGTGATCCGCGCCGAGCATCCCCCGCTGATGCGCCGGTCCTGCCTGCACGAGGAGATCGCGCAGGCGATGGGGCTGGCCAACGACTCGCCCGCGGCCCGCCCCTCGATCTTCAACGACGACGAGGAATTCGCGCTGCTGACGACCCACGACGAGCTTCTGCTGCGCATCCTCTACGACCGCCGCCTGCGGCCGGGCATGACCGCGGCCGAGGCCCGGCCGATCGTCCAGCGCATTGCCGAGGAACTGGTCGGCGGCGAGAGTTGAGCGTCATCCGGAGGATTCGCCCATGCCCATCCTGAACTTCCTGTCCGGCCAGTTCATCGACGTCATCCACTGGACCGACGACACCCGCGACACGATGGTCTGGCGGTTCGAGCGCGAGGGCCACGAGATCAAGTACGGCGCCAAGCTGACCGTGCGCGAGGGGCAGGCGGCGGTCTTCGTCCACGAAGGCCAGCTCGCCGACGTCTTCGGCCCCGGCCTCTACCTGCTCGAGACCAACAACCTGCCGATCCTGACCTCGCTCCAGCACTGGAGCCACGGCTTCCGCTCGCCGTTCAAGTCGGAGATCTATTTCGTCAACACCACCCGCTTCAACGACCAGAAATGGGGCACCCGCAACCCGGTGATCTGCCGCGACCCCGAGTTCGGCGCGGTGCGGCTGCGCGCCTTCGGCACCTATGCCCTGCGGGTCGCCGATCCCGGGCGGTTCATCACCGAGATCGTCGGCACCGACGGCGAGTTCACCACCGACGAGGTCGCCGGCCAGATCCGCAACATCGTGGTGCAGGAAGTCAGCCGGGTTCTCGCCTCCTCGGGCATCCCGGTGCTCGACATGGCGGCGAACACCGCCGACCTCGGGCGCCTGGTGACCCGCGCGATCGGGCCGACCATCGCCGCCTACGGCCTGTCGATCCCCGAGTTCTACATCGAGAACATCTCGCTTCCCGAGGAGGTGGAGAAGGCGCTCGACAAGCGCACCTCGATGGGGGTGGTCGGCGACCTGCACAAGTATGCGCAGTTCCAGGCCGCCGAGGCGATGACGCGGGCGGCCGAGAACCCCGGCGGCGCGATGGGCGCCGGTCTCGGTCTGGGCATGGGGATGGTGATGGGCCAGGCGCCCGCGGCCGGACCCTGGGGCGCAGCACCGGCGGCGGCACCGGCCGCGGCACCGGCGGCGGCACCGGCGGCGACGGCACATGCCGCCCCGCCCCCGCCGCCGCCCCCGCCCGAGCATGTCTGGCACATCGCGGCGGGCGGCGAGACCCGCGGGCCGTTCTCGACCGCAAGCATGGGCCGGATGGTGACCGAAGGCCGGCTCACCCGCGACACCCTCGTCTGGACGCCGGGCCAGGACGGCTGGAAACGGGCCGAGGATGTCACCGACATCGCGCGGCTGTTCACCGTGATGCCGCCGCCCCTGCCGCCGGTTCCGCCGCAGGGCTGACGCCGTGGCGCCGACCGATGCCACCGCCGGGACCGCGGCCGGGACCGCCCCGGAAGCGGTCAGCCGCTACCCCTGCGAGGCCTGCGGCGCCGACCTGCGCTTCGCGCCGGGAGCCGCGGCACTGGTCTGCGACCATTGCGGCCACACCCAGCTGATCAGCGCCGCCGGTCACGAGCGGCTGCGCGCGCTGCAGGAACTCGACTACGACGCCGCGGCGGCGGGCAGCCTGCCGGAAGCGGCGATGGAGGAGAGCCGCCTCGCACGTTGCCAGAGCTGCGGCGCCGAGATCGTCCTCGACCCGGCGGTTCACGCCGGGGAATGCCCGTTCTGCGCCTCGCCGATGGTGCTCGACACCGGCGCGGCGCGTCACATCAAGCCGCAGGGCGTGCTGCCGTTCCGGCTGACCGAGGCGGAGGCGCGCCGGGCGCTGAACGACTGGCTGGGGCGGCTGTGGTTCGCACCCTCGGCACTGCGGCAGTATGCCCGTGCCGGTCGGGCGATGACCGGGCTCTACACGCCGTTCTGGACCTTCGACGCGAAGAGCACGAGCCGCTATTCCGGCCGCCGCGGCACGCACTACCACGAGACGCGGACCGTCCACGTCACCGTCAACGGCCGCCGCGAGGCGCGCCGGGAACGGGTGCGGAAGACGCGCTGGACGCCGGTCTCGGGCAGCACCCGGCGCGACTTCGACGACCTGGTGGTGCTCGCCTCGGCGGCGCTGCCGCGCGGGCATGTGGATGCGCTCCAGCCCTGGGACCTCGGCGCGCTCGAACCCTACCGCCCCGACTATCTCGCCGGCTTCCGCGCCGAGGGCTACACGGTCGGGCCGGTCGAGGGCCATGCCATCGCCCGCCAGCGGATGGAGTCGGTGATCCGCGAGGACGTCCGCCGCGCCATCGGCGGCGACGTGCAGGAAATCCTGTCGATCCACACGCACTGGCGCGACGAGACCTTCAAGCACATCCTGCTGCCGCTCTGGCTGGCCGCCTACCGGTTCCGCGGCAGGCCCTACCGGATCGTGGTGAACGGCCAGACCGGCAAGGTCCGCGGCGAGCGGCCCTGGTCCTGGGTCAAGATCGCCGTCGCGGCGCTCCTCGCGGCAGCCGCGATCGGCGGCGGTCTCTATCTGGCCGAGCGGGCGGGCCTCTTCGACGACCCGGGCACCGCGGTGCTCGGCCCCGACTACTGACCGCGCGCGGCCAAGCCCGGACGACGTCCGCCCGCGCCGGCCCGCGCGTCCGCCCGCGTCGGCCCGCGCGTCCCGGGCCTCGGCGCGAAGCGCCCGCATGGCAGGGCGGCTGCATGTCCGGTCCGGAAATATCCCGGGGGGGCCGCCCCGCAG
>CALDYW010000010.1 GCA_937944395.1 uncultured Paracoccaceae bacterium
GGGATCGTAATGCTGCGCGATCAGCTCGGCCGCGAGCGGCGCGACATCGCCCGCGGCCGCGAGCGCCCGCCAGCGCGCGATGCGCTCGCGCGGGTGGAACGGCGCGAGCGCGGCCAGCGCCGAACCGAGCCGCGCCGGGTCGGCCAGGACGTCGCCATAGGCGCGCAGCAGGTAGCCGGCGCGCGCGGCCGGCGGCGCGACGATCTCGATCCGCGGCGCCGCCCGCATCGCCCGCCAGAGCGAGGGCGGCAGCGTGCGGGCGCCGATCCGCGCGCTCTCGGCCTCGACCGCCACCGGCCGGCCGGGAACCGCCGCCGCGAGCGCCGCCGCAAGCCCGCTCTCGAAGGCCTTCTGCGACGGCTGCCCGCCCGGCCGCGCCCCGAACAGCGACCCGCGGTGGTTCGCCAGCCCCTCGAGGTCGATCGCCGGCACCCCGAGCCCCGGCAGGTGGCCCAGCACCTCGGTCTTGGCGGTGCCGGTGTTGCCGTCGATCAGGACGATCTGCGCGGGAACGGGATCGACGTAGAGCATCTGCTGCACCAGCCGCCGGTAGGCGCGCCAGCCGCCGGCCAGCGTCTCGGCGCGCCAGCCGACCTCGCGCAGGATCAGCGCGAAGGCGCCCGACCGCTGGCCGCCGCGCCAGCAGCAGACCAGCGGCCGCCATCCGGCCGGCCGGTCGGCCAGCGCCCCCTCGAGATGCGCCGCGGCATTGCGCGCGATCAGCGCCGCGCCGATCCGGCGGGCGAGGAACCGGCTCTGCCGCACATAGATCGTGCCCACCCGCGCCCGCTCGGCATCGTCGAGCACCGGCAGGTTGATCGCGCCCGGAATGTGGTCCTCGGCGTATTCCGAGGGCGACCGGACGTCGATCACCGCGTCGAAGGGCAGGGCGGCAAGCTCGGACAGGGCATGCAGCGTGACGGCCATGCGCCTTGCTAGAGCGGATCTGCGCGGAAGGGAACCGGGCCCCGCCGCGACGCCCCGCACGGCGCGACACGACCGGCCGGCGCGGATCGGGGGGCTCTGCCCCCCGTCCCCGGCCGTGCCGGGGACTCCCCCCGGGATATTTCCGGACCGGACATGGAGGCGGCCGCGCTTTCCGGTGCGGACGCATCCGCGAAAGGAGAGGCAGGCGGCGGAGCCGCCGAGGCGGGCAGACAGCCCCCGGTTCGCGGCAACGGTGGCGGTCGCGCCGCGGCGGCCCTTCCGCAGGCCGCGAAATGGCGGCAGAGTGCCGCCGACCAGTGAGCGAACCGTGGAGGGCGCATGGGGAATCCGCTGCACGAGCTGCTGTTCGCCCCGCATGCCGACAGTCCGCGGCCGTTCCTGATCGACGCCGCCGGGACCGCGACCAGCCATGCCGCCTTCCGTGCACGCGCGGCGGCTTTCGCCCACGCGCTGGCCGCGCTCGGCCTGGTCCCGGGCGACCGGATCGCCGCCCAGGTGGCGAAATCGCCGGACGCGCTCGCCCTCTTTGCCGCCGCGGTGACGGCGGGGGTCGTGTATCTGCCGCTCAACACCGCCTACACACCCGCCGAGGTCGCCTATTTCATCGCCGATGCCGGCGCGGCGGCCCTTGTCTGCGACCCCTCGGCCGAGGCTGCGCTCGCGCCCGTCGCGGCGGCTGCGGGCGCCCGGCTGGTCACCCTCGGCACGGACGGTTCCGGCAGCCTGCCCGAACTCGCGGCCGGCCGGCCGGAGCGTTTCGATCCGGTCTCCCGGGACGACGACGACCTGGCCGCGCTGCTCTACACGTCGGGAACCACCGGGCGTGCGAAGGGGGCGATGCTCAGCCACCGCAACCTCGTCTCGAATGCCGAGGTTCTGGCCGGGGCCTGGGGCTTTTCCGACCGCGACGTGCTGATCCATGCGCTGCCGGTCTTCCACACCCACGGGCTGTTCGTCGCCACCGGCGTCTGCCTGGTCGCCGGGGCGCCGATGATCTTCCTGCCGCGGTTCGACGCGGCCGAGGTGCTGGCGGTGATGCCGCGGGCGACCGCGATGATGGGCGTGCCGACGTTCTACACCCGCCTTCTGGACGAGCCCGGGCTGACGCGTGCCGCCACCGCGCACATGCGGCTGTTCGTCTCGGGCTCGGCGCCGCTGCGGCCCGAGACCCACCGCGCCTTCGCCGCCCGCACCGGCCATGCGATCCTCGAGCGCTACGGCATGACCGAGACCGGCATGAACACCTCGAACCCGCTCGAGGGCGAGCGGCGCGCCGGCACCGTCGGGCGGCCGCTGCCGGGCATCTCGGTCCGGGTGACCGCCTCGGGCCGCGCCGCAGGCCCGGGCGAGACCGGGATGATCGAGGTCAAGGGGCCGAACGTCTTCCGCGGCTACTGGAACCTGGCCGAGAAGACCGCGGCCGAGTTCACGCCGGACGGCTGGTTCATGACCGGCGACCTCGGACGCTTCGATGCCGACGGCTACCTCGAGATCGTCGGCCGCGCGAAGGATCTGATCATCGCCGGCGGCTACAACATCTATCCCCGCGAGGTCGAGGCGGCGCTGGATGCCCTGCCCGGCGTGCGCGAGAGCGCGGTGATCGGCGTGCCCCACCCCGATCTCGGCGAGGCGGTGGTGGCGGTGGTGGTGCCCGGGGGCGCCCCGCCCGCGCCGGCCGAGCTCGCGGCCGCGCTCGCCCCGCGGCTCGCGCGCTTCAAGCTGCCCCGCCACATCGCCTTCCGGTCGGAACTGCCGCGCAACGCGATGGGGAAGGTGCAGAAGGCGGCCCTGCGCGCGGAATTCGCAACGCTGTTCGCCCGAACCGAGGAGACCCTGCCGTGAAGACCTTCTTCAGCGAGGACCACCGCCTTCACTTTCCCCAGGCCGAGCTGGCGGGCGGCCAGTTCGTCACCCCGTTCGAGCGGCCGAGCCGGGTGGAATACGTGTTGCGCCGGCTGCGCGAGCGCGGCTTCCCGGCGCCCGAGGATCCCGGCGCCTGCGACATGGGCGCGGTCGCGCGGGTGCACGACGCGGGGTTCCTGCGCTTCCTCGAGACCGCCTGGGAGGACTGGAAGGCCGCCGGACACGCGGGCGAGATCATCGTCACCGGGATGCCGACGCGGCACATGCGGATGGACCGGATTCCCGCCTCGATCGACGGGCGGGCGGGCTGGTACTGCCACGCCGCCGAAACCGCGATCACCGCCGGCACCTGGGCCGCGGCCCGTTCGGCCGCCGCCTCGGCGCTCGCAGGGGCCCGGGCCCTCGGTGCCGGCGCGCGTGCCGCCTTCGCGCTCTGCCGCCCGCCCGGGCACCACGCGACCGCCGACCAGTACGGCGGCTACTGCTTCCTCAACAACGCCGCCATCGCCGCGCAGGCGCTGATCGACGGCGGCGCGGGGCGGGTGGCGGTGCTCGACATCGACTTCCACCATGGCAACGGCACGCAGACCATCTTCTACCGCCGCGCCGACGTCCTGTTCGCCTCGCTGCACGGCGACCCGGTCGAGGCCTATCCCCATTACCTCGGCCATGCCGACGAGCATGGCGAGGGCGCGGGCGAGGGCGCGAACCGCAACTACCCGATGCCCCCCGGCACCCCCTTCGCCCCCTGGGCCGAGGCGCTGGACGACGCGCTGGCAGGCATCCGCACCCACGGCGCCGAGGCGCTGGTGGTCTCGCTCGGGGTCGATGCCTTCCGCGACGACCCGATCAGCTTCTTCCGCCTCGACAGCCCCGACTTCCTCGAGGCCGGGCGCCGCATCGGCCGGCTGGGGCTGCCCACGCTGTTCTGCATGGAGGGCGGCTACGCGATCGAGGCGGTGGGACTCAACACGGTCAACGTGCTCGAGGGCTTCGCCGATGCGTGAGGTCACGCTTGCCGCCGTCCAGTTCGCCTGCAGCTGGGACATCGAGGCCAACCTCGCCACCGCCGAGCGGCTGGTGCGGCAGGCCGC
This sequence comes from uncultured Paracoccaceae bacterium, assembly GCA_937944395.1. Taxonomy (GTDB): domain Bacteria; phylum Pseudomonadota; class Alphaproteobacteria; order Rhodobacterales; family Rhodobacteraceae; genus CALDYW01. The sequence continues at coordinate 3,906 of CALDYW010000010.1, forward strand.
CGGCCGGGGCGCGCAGGTGATCCTGCTGCAGGAACTCTTCGCCACCCCCTATTTCTGCATCACCGAGGATCCCCGGCACTTCGCGCTCGCCGCCCCGGCGGACGGCAATCCGCTGCTCGCCCGCTTCGCCGCGCTCGCCCGCGCGCTCGGCGTGGTGCTGCCGGTCAGCTTCTTCGAGCGCGCCGGCCCAGCGCATTTCAACAGCCTCGCGATGGTCGATGCCGACGGGCGCGTGCTCGGCCTCTACCGCAAGAGTCATATCCCCCAGGGTCCGGGCTACGAGGAGAAGTTCTACTTCTCCCCCGGCGACAGCGGCTTCCGCGTCTGGGACACCGCCTTCGGCCGGATCGGCGCGGCGATCTGCTGGGACCAGTGGTTCCCCGAGGCGGCGCGGGCACTGGCGCTCGCGGGTGCCGAGATGATCCTCTATCCGACCGCGATCGGGTCGGAACCGCCCCAGCCCGACTACGACAGCCAGCCGCACTGGGAGACGGTGATGCGCGGCCATGCCGCTGCCAACATCCTGCCGGTCGTGGCCGCGAACCGGATCGGGACCGAGACGCAGGGGGACCGCAGCATAACCTTCTACGGCTCGTCCTTCGTTGCCGGGCCGACCGGCGGGATCGTCGCCAAGGCCCCGCGCGACACCGAGGCGGTGATCACCGCCACCCTCGATCTGGACGCCGCAGCCGAACTCCGCCGCTCCTGGGGCCTGTTCCGCGACCGCCGCCCCGACCTCTACCGCGCGCTGCTCTCGCTCGACGGCCGCAGCTGACCGGCGCCACGCTCGGGTGGAGGCCCCGACGGGGGGCTCTGCCCCCCGTCCCCGGCGCCGCCGGGGACTCCCCCCGGGATATTTCCGGAC
>CALDYW010000011.1 GCA_937944395.1 uncultured Paracoccaceae bacterium
GACCGGCAGGCCGCCGCGCGGCAGCGCCAGCACGACCGGGTTCTGCAGCCGCAGCGTCGCCAGCCGGTCGGCCAGGTCGGCTCCGGCCTCGGCGCGGTCGCGGTAGCGCGCGGCGAACACCTCGGCCTCCGCCTCAGGCCGCGCGCTGCGCCGGCGGCGGGTCGGGCGGCGGGGCGGGCGCGGGCTCGACCGTCAGCCAGACGCCGCCCTCGGGGCGCAGCGTCAGGATCAGCACCGGTCGCGGGTCGCGCCCCGGCACCGGGCGGAAGCGGAAGCGGGCGACCAGCGTGGCCAGGATGATCGTCGCCTCCATCATCGCGAAGGCGGCGCCGATGCAGATGCGCGGGCCGTCGCCGAACGGCAGGAACGCGTAGCGGTCGATCGCCTGGCGGTCGGCGAAGCGCCCGGGATCGAAGGCATGCGGGTCGCGCCAGAGCAGGTGGTGGCGGTGCAGCGCGTAGATCGGCAGCATCACCGTGTCGCCGGCGCGCACCTCGCGGCCGCACAGCCGGTCGGGGCCGCGGGCGGTGCGCGACAGGAAGGCCGCGGGCGGGTAGAGGCGCAGCGCCTCGTCGATCACCTGGCGCAGGAACGGCAGCCGCTCGGCGTCCGCGGCGGTGGCCGCGCGCCCCCCCAGCACCGCCTGCGCCTCGGCCCGGGCGCGGTCCTGCACGCGCGCATCGAAGGCCAGCAGATAGAGCGACCAGGCCAGCGTCAGCGCCGTGGTCTCGTGCCCGGCGACGATGAAGGTCAGCAGGTTGTCGCGCAGCTCGGGCGTCGTCATGCGGCGCGCCGACTTCGGGTCCTCGCCCTCGAGCAGCAGGTCGAGCAGGTCGGGCACCGGCCGCGGCCCGGCCTTGCGGCGCGCCTCGATGGCGCCGTCGGCCATGCGCTTCATCTCGCCCAGCACGCGCCGCGACATCAGCCGCCCCGGCCGCGGCACCCAGCGCGGCGCGCCGAGGATGTCGAGCAGCGAGACTTTCGCGGTCTCGGCGATGTAGTTGTCGATGGCGCGGTGGACGGCCAGCCGGTCGAACCCCTCGTCGCCCGAGAAGGTGACATCCGAGATCACCTCGAAGGTCGCCGCCACCATCTCGTCGTAGAGGTTGGCCGCGCGCCCCGGGCGGGCGGCATGGGCGGCCAGGCGGGCGGCGGCGCGTTCGGCCGCGGCGGTCATGATCGGGGCGAGGTTGCGGATGTTGCGCGCCGAGAACACCGGGGCGGCGGCGCGGCGCTGCCACAGCCAGTGCTCGCCCTCGGCGATGAACAGGCTGTCGCCGATCGCCGGCTCGAGGATCAGCTTGGTGACCTCCGACTTCGGGTAGTTCTCGAGGTTGTCCCTGAGGATCCGGCGGTTGCACTCGGGGTCCATCACCATGTGCCAGCGCTTGCCGGTCCGGCCCGAGACGATCGGCTGGCGGGTCGCGAGATCGGGAATGAGGCCCAGCACGTTCTCGCGCGCGACCCGCAGCGAGCCGAGCAGGCCGAGCGGCTCGGTCACCAGCGGCACCTGCACCGGCAGGGCGCGCGGGTCGGGATCGGTCGTGGCGTCGCGCGGCATCGGAACCTCCGTCGGCATCGGATATAGGCGCAGGCGCGCGGCCGGCCAATGCGGCCGGGGTCGCCGCCCGCGTGCCGACCCACCCGACCGACCCGACCGCCCCCGCGGCCGAATTGCGCCGGCCCCGGCGCTGCGCTAGGACTTGGACGATCCAGAGCCGGGAGCATCCGATGCGCCTTACCCGCCGATCCGCGATCCTGGCCGGCCTCGCCCTGGCCGCCTGCGGCACGCCCGAGGATCTGACCGAACCGCCGAAGTCGCCGATCGGCGACTTCGCGCTCGGCCACAACATCGTCGTGGGATCCACCGCGCGGCCGATCCCGCCCTCGCGCGTGGCGACGGCCGAGGAATGGGAGACGGCGCTGCGGGCGGCCATCGCCGAGCGGTTCGATCGCTACGAGGGCACGCGGCTCTACAACCTCGGGGTCTCGGTCGATGCCTACGCGCTGGCGATCCCGGGGGTGCCGGTGGTCCTCAAGCCGCGGTCGGTGGTGGTGATCTCGGCAACGATCTGGGACGACGCGATGGGGATCAAGGTCAACGCCACGCCGGCGCAGCTGACCGTCCTCGAACCGGGCAGCGGGAAGACGTTCATCGGCTCGGGGATCACCCAGACCAAGGAGGAGCAGATGGCCAATCTCTCCTTCGCGGCGGCCCGGGCGATCGAGCGCTGGATGCGCGCGAACATCGAATGGTTCGCTCCGGACGGGCCGCGGCAGGTGGTCCTGCCGCCGCCCGGAGGATCGGCAACTGACGCTTGATTTTTCGCCAACCCGCCTTTAGAGGGCGCGCGGTGTTTTGAAACGGGCCTTCCGGCCCCCGAGCGACGAGGCGCCGCCCGCGATGGCAAAGGCAAAGTTCGAACGGACGAAACCGCATGTGAACGTGGGGACGATCGGCCACGTGGATCACGGCAAGACGACGCTGACGGCGGCGATCACGAAGTATTTCGGCGAGTTCAAGGCGTATGACCAGATCG
>CALDYW010000012.1 GCA_937944395.1 uncultured Paracoccaceae bacterium
CTCGGCGCGCGCTGCGCGCCCTCACCCCCCGAGGATATTTCCGGACCGGACCTGGGGCGGCGCGGCGTTCCGGTCCGCACGTCGCCGCCCGGGGGGGCCGGGAGCGCCGGGAACGGGGGCAGAGAGCCCTCACCGACACCCCCCGCAGCCGCAGGGCAGGCGGGGCAGCGGCGGCAACGGGGGGCGGAGCGCCCCCGCCGATCCCCGCGCCGGCGCTCGGCAGGCGGAGGCGGGGGCGCCCGGCCCCAGCGCGGAACGGACGCCATTGCGCGCAGGGCGCGGCGGGGCGATGATGGCCAGCGGGAGGACTGCCCGGTGCAGGAGATGCGCGACCCCGACCGCGACTTCGTCGATCCCCCGCAAAGCCCGGGCCGGCGCAATCCGGTGCGGCGGTGGCGGGAAGAGCGGCCCGCGACCGGCATGGGCGATCTGCCGGGGTTGCTGCCTGCGGCGGCGCTTGCCGAGCCGGTGGCCGGGGCCGGTTCGCCGGCCGGGGCCGTGTGCGGCCGCCGCGCGCGGCGGCACGACAGCCATGTCCGCGAGGATCCGCCGCTGCCGGCGGACCAGCCGGTGCTCGTCGCGGCCGGGACGGCAAGCGGCAGGGTCTGCGCCGGCCGGATGCCCGGCCCGGCCCTTCCGCGCCTGCACGGCCGGGGCCCCCTCGCCCTGTTCCCGGCCGCGGCCTCGGCCGGGGAGCGGCAGTTGCCCGTGGCCGACCCGCCGGCGCGGGCGAAAGTGATCCGCCGCGCGCCGGGCGCGGGAGCGGACCGGCATCGCGACGGTTCGGGGTTCGCCGCGACGCTGCGGGCGCCGGCGCCCGAGGCGGGCGGCCGGATCGGGGATCGCCGCGACCTGCACAGCGCGGCGGAGCCGAACCGCGACGGGGTGGCGCATCTCCCGCGCGGCGAGGGTTCCGGGGGCGGCCGGGTGGCCGCCGGGGCAGGCCCGCCCGGCCCGGTCCGCCCGGCCCGGTCCGCCGCCGCAACACCGCCCGTCGCGTCAGGCCGGTCGAGGGGCGGCGGTCGCCCCCGGTCGCGGTGTTCGCCTGCTTCGGCGGGGAGGGCGTGATGGTCTCGGCCGAGGACCGGATCGGGCTCCGCGGGAGGACCGGATGAGTGAGGCGCGTCACGAAGCCTTCCTGCGCGGGCTGTCCCCCGCCGACCGGCAGCGCCTGACCGCGCGGGCCGATGCGCCCGGGCTGATCCGGCTGGGGCTGCACGGCGGGGCGATCCTCGGGCTCGGCGCGGCGATCGCCCTCGGGGTACCCGGCTGGTGGCTTCTGCTGCTGCCGCAGGGCGTGCTGCTGGTGTTCCTGTTCACCGCGATGCACGAGGCGAGCCACCGCACCGCCTTCGCCACGCGCCGGCTGAACGACGCGCTGGCGGCCGCGGCGGGCGTCGTGCTGCTGCTGCCGCCGGAATGGTTCCGGCTCTTCCACTTCGCGCATCACCGTCACACCCAGGATCCCGCGCGCGACCCCGAACTCGCGACCCCGAAGCCCGAGACCTGGCCGGCCTTCCTGTGGCACCTGTCCGGTCTGCCGCTGTGGCGGTCGTCGCTGTCGGTGCTGCTGCGCAACGCCGCCGGGAGGAACGCGGACGCCTTCGTGCCGCCCTCGGCCCGGGGTCGGGTCGCCGCCGAGGCGCGGGCGATGCTCGGGCTCTATGCGCTTCTGGCCGCCGGCTCGGCGGCGGCGGGGTCGGCGCTGCTGTTCTGGGTCTGGATCCTGCCGATGCTCTTCGGCCAGCCGTTCCTGCGGCTCTACCTGCTGGCCGAGCACGGGCGCTGCCCGCAGGTGGCCGACATGTTCCTGAACTCGCGCACCACCTTCACCACCGCGCTGGTGCGCTGGCTGGCCTGGAACATGCCCTATCACGCCGAGCATCACGCCTTCCCCGCCGTGCCGTTCCACCGGCTGCCGGAGCTGCATGCGCTGGCCCGCGCCGAACTCGGCACCACCGAACGGGGCTATGCCCGCTTCGCCCGCAGCTATGCCGCCACCCTCAAACCCGCGAGCCCGCCATGAAGGATCTGCCCGGCCCCGTCTTCAAGGACGACCGCAAGCTCACCTACCTGAATGCCGAAGGCGCCGACAAGCCGCTGAAGAGCCCGGTGCCGGCCGCGGTGCTCGACCGTGCGCGGGCCTACCGCCTGGGCCGGCTCAGGGCGGCGATGGCCCAGGCGGACGTGGCGGCGCTCTTGCTCTACGATCCGGTCAACATCCGCTACGCCTTCGATGCCTCGAACATGGGCGTCTGGACGGCGCACAACCCCACCCGCTACGCGCTGATCCTGAACGGCGGGCCGGCGATCCTGTTCGACTACAGGGGGACCGAACACCTGTCGGAGGGGCTGCCCGGGATCGACGAGATCCGCCCCTCGACCACCTGGATGTACATGATCCGCGCCGAGCGGATGGACGAGTTCCTGGCCGAATGGGCCGACGAGATCGCCGCGCTGGTGCGCGCCCATGGCGGCGGCAACCGCCGCATCGCCATCGACCGGATCGACCCGCCCGGCGAGCGCGCCCTGTCCGCGCGCGGGCTGAGCTATGTCGAGGGCACCGCCCTGACGGAACGGGCGCGGGCGATCAAGTCGGCCGACGAGATCGCGCTGATGCGCTGGACGATCCGGGTCTGCGAGGCCGGCATGGCGCGCATCTACGAACACTCGGTCCCCGGCGTGACCGAGGCCGAACTCTGGGCGCACCTGCACTTCGAGAACGCCCGGTCCGGCGGCGAGTGGCTCGAGACCAAGCTGCTGTCCTCCGGCCCGCGCACCAACCCCTGGTATCAGGAATGCTCGCACCGGGTCGTGCAGGGGGGCGAGATGATCAGCTTCGACACCGACATGATCGGCCCCTACGGCTACTGCGCCGACCTCTCGCGCTCCTGGGTCTGCGGCTACCAGCCGATGAACCCGGTGCAGCGGCGGCTCTATGCGGTCGCGCTCGACCAGATCGGGCACAACCTCGGGCTGCTGCGCCCCGGCCTGACCTTCGCCGAGTTCAACGCGGCAAGCTGGCGGATCCCCGAGCGCCACCGGCCGTTCCGCTATTCGCTGGCCCTTCACGGCGTCGGCATGGCCGACGAATGGCCGGTGGTGCCGCTGCACTGCGACTGGAGCGACCGCGCGCCCGAGGGCGTTCTGGAGCCGGGGATGACCCTCTGCGTCGAGAGCCTGATCGGCGAGGCGGGCAGCGAGTGCATCAAGCTCGAGACCCAGGTGCTGATCACCGGGACCGGGGCCGAGCGGCTCGACAGCTTCCCCTGGGAGGAGGTGTGACCCGCGCGCGCCGCGGTCCGCGCCTGCCGCCGCGGCAGATCGATCACGTCACCCTCGCCCATCCCTTCGCGCCGCAGGCGCTGTTTCCCGACGACGTCGTGTCGGCGATCCACGATGCGGCGCTGGGGGTGCTCGAGAACCTCGGCATCCGCGTGCTCCTGCCAGAGGCGCGGGCGATCCTGGCCGCGGCCGGGGCGGTCGCCGACGACGGGACGCTGATCGTCCGCATCGGCCGCGAGATCGTGAACCACGCCCTGTCGGCGGCGCCGCGGGCCTGGCGGATGCGGGCGGCGAACCCCGCGCGCGCGCGCGACTATGCCGAAGGCCAGCTGCTGTTCGGCCCGGGGGCGGGCTGCCCGAACGCCGCCGATGCGTTGCGCGGGCGGCGGCCGGGCGACCTTGCCGCCTACGAGGAAACGCTGACGCTGCAGCAGTCGTTCGATGCGATCCACCTCTTGGCCCCTTCGGTCGAGCCGCAGGACGTGGCGCCGGCCTTGCGCCACTATGCGATGATGCGGGCACAGCTGACGCGGGCCGACAAGCCGATGTTCGTCTATGCCCGCGGCCGCGCGCAGGTGGCCGAGAGCCTGGAGATGATCCGCCTCGGGCTCGCCCTCGGCGAGGACGACTGGTCGGACGGCGTCTGGGCCTATACCGTGATCAACACCAATTCGCCGCGCCAGCTCGACGTGCCGATGGCGGAAGGCATCATCGACATGGCGCGCGCGGGCCAGATGAGCGTGATCACGCCCTTCTGCCTGATGGGGGCGATGGCCCCGGTCAGCGTGGCCGGGGCGCTGGTGCTGCAGCATGCCGAGGCGCTGGCCTGCATCGCCCTGGCCCAGCTTGCCCGGCCGGGTGCCCCGGTCAGCTACGGCGGCTTCGGCTCGAACGTCGATCTGAAGTCGGGCGCGCCGGCCTTCGGCACCCCGGAACAGGTGCGCATGACGCTGGGCTCGGGCCAGCTGGCCCGGCTGATCGGACTGCCCTGGCGCTCGGCCGCCGGCTCGGCCGGCAACGCCGCCGATGCCCAGGGCGCGACCGAGACCCTGATGGGCCTCTGGGCGGCGCTGCTGGGCGGGGCGACCTTCGTCGTCCATGCCGCGGGCTGGCTCGAGGGCGGCCTCGCCTTCGGCTACGAGAAGTTCGTGACCGACATGGAGGCGGTCGAGACGCTGGCCGAGCTCTGCACCCGTCCCGAGGCCGACCTTGCGCTGGACGCGCTGGCCGAGGTGCCGCCGGGCGGGCACTTCTTCGCCGCGGCGCACACGATGGCGCGCTATGCCGCCGCCTTCCGCCCGGCCCTGGTGGCGGACCTCTCGCCGCACGGCCGCTGGGCCGAGGCCGGGCGCCGGACGGCCGAGGCGCGCGCCACCGCCGTCTGGCAGGAGCGGCTGGCCGCAGCCGCCCCGCCCGCCCATGCCGGTGCGGCCGCCGAGCGTCTGGCCCCCTGGATCGGGGCGCGCATCGCGGCGGGGGGCGCCCCGCCCGCCGACTGACGCGGGGCCGCCTGCGGCGGCGGAAAAGGGGGGCTGTCTGCCCCCCTCTGCGCCTTCCGGCGCATTCACCCCCCGAGGATATTTGCAGACCGGACAGGGCTGCGCGCGCCGGGAAGACTGCCGCGTCCCCTCCGGACAGCCGCACGCGGCCGACGCGGCAGGCCGGCGCTGCCCGACCGCGACCCGCCCCCTTTCCCCCCGCGTGCCTTTGCGCTAAGCCCCCGCGCGGCAGTCGAGGGGAGGCCCGGATGGGCTATCGTGTCGTCGTGGCGGGAGCCACGGGGAATGTCGGGCGGGAGATGCTGAACATCCTCGCCGAGCGGGAGTTTCCGGTCGAGGAGGTGGCGGCGCTGGCATCGCGGCGCAGCCTCGGGACCGAGGTGAGCTTCGGCGACCGGACGCTGAGGGTCAGGGACATCGACGCCTTCGACTTCACCGGCTGGGACATCGCGCTCTTCGCCATCGGGTCGGAGGCGACGAAGACCTACGCCCCGCGCGCCGCCGCCGCCGGTTGCGTGGTGATCGACAACTCCTCGCTCTACCGCTACGACCCGGCGATCCCGCTGGTCGTGCCCGAGGTGAACGCCGATGCCGTAGCGGACTATCGCAACAGGATGATCATCGCCAACCCCAACTGTTCGACCGCGCAGATGGTGGTGGCGCTGAAGCCGCTGCACGACCGGGCGCGGATCCGGCGGGTGGTGGTCAGCACCTATCAATCCGTCTCGGGCGCCGGGAAGGAGGGGATGGACGAGCTCTGGGACCAGACCAAGGCGATCTACAACCCCACCGCCGAGGTGCCGCCGAAGACGTTCCAGAAGCAGATCGCCTTCAACGTGATCCCCCAGATCGACGTGTTCATGGAGGACGGCTCGACGCGCGAGGAATGGAAGATGGTGGTCGAGACCAAGAAGATCCTCGATCCGGCCATCAGGGTCGCGGCGACCTGCGTGCGGGTGCCGGTGTTCGTGGGCCATTCCGAGGCGATCAACATCGAGTTCGAGGACTTCCTCGACGAGGAGGAGGCCCGCGAGATCCTGCGCGAGGCCCCCGGTGTTCTGGTGATCGACAAGCGCGAACCCGGCGGCTATGTCACGCCCATCGAATGCGTGGGCGATTACGCCACCTTCGTGAGCCGCATCCGGCAGGATCCGACGGTCGAGAACGGGCTGAGCCTGTGGTGCGTGTCGGACAACCTGCGCAAGGGCGCGGCGCTCAATGCCGTGCAGATCGCCGAAGTGCTGGGCAGCCGCTGCCTGCGGAAGGGCTGAACGGCGGTCTGCCGGCGGCGGGACCGCCCGTGCGGCACCTGCGGGACGCCTGTCCGCAAGGCCGTGCGCCCGGCGCCCGCCCGCTCAGGGCGCCAGCATCCGCAACCCGTGCGTCACGTCGGTGCGCACCGCCAGCCTGAGCCCCGGCTCGTCGCCGGCCTTCAGCGCCGCGAGGATCATGCGGTGGGTCTGCGGCGGCTCGGCCCGGCGCAGGCGCGCGTAGAGCGCCCGCATCGTCGGGCCGAGCTGGAGCCAGACCGTCTCGGTCAGCGCCAGCAGCGCCGGGGCCTGGGCGCGCAGGTAGAGCGTGCGGTGGAACTCGAGGTTGGTGCGGATGTAGGCGACCGCGTCGTGCTTGATCGCGGCTTCGGCATGAGCCGCGTTGATCGCCTGCAGGCGCTCGATCAGCGCCATGTGCGCCCGCGGCAGGGCCCGGCTCGCCAGCTCGGGCTCGAGAATCGCACGGATCGCCGCCAGTTCCTCGATCCGCTCCGGCCCGAGTTCGGGCGTGGAGATCCGCCCCGAGGCCGAGAGGGTCAGCGCCCCCTCGGCGGCCAGCCGCCGCACCGCCTCGCGCGCCGGGGTCATCGACAGGCCGAACTCGCGGGCGATGCCGCGCAGGGTCAGCGGGTGGCCGGGCGGCAGCTCGCCGTGCAGGATCCGGGCGCGCAGGCTGCGGTAGAGCCTGTCGTGGGCGGCCTGTCCGCCGTCGCCGCGGATCGCCTCGCGCGTCATCGCCCTATCTGACCGCCGTCCGCCGGCACGTCAATCGCCGAAGTCGAACCGGTGCAGCCCGGCCCCCTCGCGGCGCAGCCAGGCGCGCGGCTCCTCGTGCCCGGGACAGAGCCGCGCGACCAGGGCCCAGAAGGCCGGCGAATGGTCCATCCGTTCCAGATGCGCGACCTCGTGCGCGGCGACGTAGTCGAGCACCTCGGGCGGCGCCATCGCGAGGCGCCAGGAGAACATCAGGTCGCCGCGGTGGCTGCACGAGCCCCAGCGCGACCGGGTGTCGCGCAGCGCGATCCGCCCCGGCCGGCGGCCCAGCACGCGCGCATGCCGGTCGCAGGCCCCGGACAGCGCGGTGCGGGCCGCCTCGCGCAGGACGGCGGCCGTGGCCGGACCCGCCCGGTCCTGCTCCTGCGGGACAAGCAGGCGCGCGCTCTCGAGCCGCGGCGCGCGCAGCCGCGGCGCCGCGACCAGCAGCACCGGCCGTCCGGCGACCGGCAGCACCGCGCCCGGCGCCACCGCGATCCGCTGCGGACGCCCGGCCAGCGCCGCCCGCAGCCAGGCGGTGCGCGAGCGGGCGAAGCGCAGCGCCTCGGCGGTGCTGCCGCGGGCCGGCAGCGTCAGCGTCACCCGGCCGTCGAGCGCCGAGACCCGCAGGCTGTAGCGCCGGGCGCGGGCCGACCGGACGAGCCGGATCGTCACGCCGGGAAGCCCGTCGAGACGGACCTCGCGGATGTCCTCGCCTTCTGCCACGTCGCCCCCGTTCCCCTGTCCGCCGCTGCGCGCCGCTGCGCGCCGCGAAAGGCTTTGACAGCCCCGGGCACATGTGGCAAGGCGCCCGGACCGCTTTTCCGCAAGGCTCTCCGAGGGATCGCCATGCCCAAACCCGAATGGGGCGTGAAGCGCGTCTGCCCCGCCACCGGCAAGCGCTTCTACGACCTGAACCGCACCCCGATCGTCAGCCCCTACACCGGCGAGATCGTTTCGCTCGACGCGCCGAAGACCCGCGGCATGATCGCCGAGCGCGCCGCCGTGAAGGAGGCCGCGCGCGAGCTCGTGGACCTCGAGGACGATGTCATCCTCGAGGACGCGGCGGCCGATGTCGATCTCGACGACGAACTGCTCGAGGCCGACGAGGACGACAACGTCTCGCTCGACGATCTCGCCGACGTGGCCGGCGACGACGAGGAAGTCTGACCGGCTCGGCGGCCGGCACCGGGGCGGCGGCATCGGGGCGGCGGCATCGGGGCGGCGGCCGCAGGGGCGGCGGCATCGGGGCGGGAGATTCCGCTTGCGGAGCCCCCGCCCCTTGACTAATCACCCGTCACGGGCGGCAACGCCCGGACCTCAGGTGGGGCCATAGCTCAGTTGGGAGAGCGCTTGAATGGCATTCAAGAGGTCAGGGGTTCGACTCCCCTTGGCTCCACCAGCATCGCCTTCCGCCACGGAACACCGGCACTGACCGGCCACCGGCACTCACCGGCCACCGGCGTTGACCCGACCTCGGCGGGGATGGCCATTCGCCTCCGGCATCCCCGCAAGCCGAAGCGGTGACGGGCCGCCCTCCCCGCCGCCGAACTCTCCGCCGTTCCTCGCCCGGAGCGGTCCCTCGCCCGGAGCGGATCTTCCGACCCGCACGGGCCGCGCCGCGGCGCCCGGTCCTTCGCAGGATGCCACAGGCCGGCCTGCGCGCCCGCGCCGGGGCGAGCTGCCCGGACGGCCCCGCCCGGCGGATCATCACGATCCCGGCAGAGCCCGATGCGGCCCGAGCGCGCCGCCACCGGTTCGGGCACCCCGTGCCGGAGGGCCGAAGCCGCCCGGGGTCGGCGAGGCCAGCGCACGCCCGCTGCGCACGCCCGCTGCGCCGGCCCGCTGCGCCGGCCCGGTGCGGGGCAGACGGTGCGGGGCAGACGGTGCGGGGCCCCGCCTTCGCGGGCGGCGACGGTCTGCGCACCCGTCCTGCGCTCGCCGGCACCTGGCCGCGGCCGAGGAACGGCCATCCTGCCGCCGATCCGTGCGCAGCCCGAGGCCGCCCGCGGCGGCGGGGCCCGGCTGCACGGACGTCCGACCGGTCGCGGGCGCCCCGCGGTCCCGGCGTCGGCCGCATCGCGATGCCGCGACCGGGCAGCAGCGGCAGTGCGGCCGAGCGGTCGCGCAGCGCGGCGGCCTCCGGGACTTGACGCATGGTCGCGCCTGGTCATGCGTCATCCCCGGAGTGGGGCGGGCCAGACCCTCCCCGGCGGCAGAGGAGGCCGAGCACCATGCCCCGGCTGGGCTTCGATCGGGAGGGTCGGCTGCGCCGGCGCGACGGCGGCTGCTTCGACCCCTGGCAGTGGCTCTGGCAGCCGGCACCGCCGGTGCCGCTGGCGGCCGAGGTGTCGGCCCGGGCCGCCCTCGAGCGGCTGGCCGCGGCGGGCGGGCTGCGCCCCGTCCCGGTCGGCGTGATCGGCCCGCGCCGCGCCAGCGCGGCACAGGCCGCCACCGCCCGGACGCTCGGCGCGGCGCTCGCGCGGATGGGGCTGCCGGTGCTCTGCGGCGGCCGGACCGGGGTGATGGAGGCGGTCGCGGAAGGCGTGCGCGGCGCGGGGGGCCTGTGCATCGGACTGCTGCCCGAGGACGACTGGCGCGCCGCGAACCCGCATGTGCTCCCCCTCGCCACCGGCATCGGCAAGGCGCGCAACGTCCTGATCGCACAGGCGTCGCGGGCGCTGATCGCGGTCGGGGGCGAGCTCGGCACGCTGACCGAGATCGGCTTCGGCCTGCATTTCGGCAAGCCCGTCTGGGGCCTCGACGCCGCCCCCGAGGTGCCGGGTCTGCGCCGCGCTGCCTCGGTCGACGAAGCCTGCGACGCGCTGGCCCGGTTCCTTCTCGAACCGGCCGGGCCGTCATAAGGACTACATGATCGCCCGCCATCACCGGCCGCGGTTCCGGCAGGCGAGTGGATGATCGAGCTTCGCGACCTTTCCCGCCGCTTCGGCACGACGACGGTGCTGGAGGGCATCGCCCTCACCCTGCCCGAAGGCAGTTTCGTGGCCCTGCTGGGTCCGTCCGGCTGCGGCAAGTCCACGCTGCTGCGGCTGATCGCCGGGCTCGACCGGCCCAGCGCGGGACAGGTGCTGATCGCGGGGCGCGACGTGGCCGACCTGGGCCCGGCCGAGCGCAACATCGCCATGGTGTTCCAGTCCCATGCGCTCTACCCGCATCTGACGGTGGCCGAGAACATCGCCCTGCCGCTGGCGATGCGCCGGCTCGGCCGGCTCGGGCGCTCGCCCCTGGGCGCGCTGATCCCTGCGGCCCGGGCGACGCGCCGCGCCATCGCCCGCGAGGCGGCGCGGGTGGCCGAGGCGCTGGAGATCGGCGCGCTGCTGGCGCGCAGGCCGGCCGAACTGTCGGGCGGGCAGAAGCAGCGGGTGGCGCTGGCCCGCGCGCTGGTGCGCGACCCGGTCGCCTTCCTGCTCGACGAGCCGCTGTCGAACCTCGATGCGCGCCTGCGGATGCAGATGCGTGCCGAACTGGTGGCGCTGCACCGCCGCACCGGGCGCACCTTCGTGCATGTCACCCACGACCAGGCCGAGGCGATGGGCATGGCCGACCGCGTGGCGGTGATGCTTTCGGGCCGCATCGCCCAGGTCGGAAGCCCGCGCGACCTCTACGGGCGCCCGGCAAGCGCGGCGGTGGCGGCCTTCGTCGGCCATCACCCCATCAACCTGATCGACGGGGCGCTGGCCGAACGGCTCGTCGGCCGGCCGGGCACGCTGGCCGGGATCCGGCCCGAGCACCTCGCCCCCGATCCCGGCGGCGCCCTCTCCGCCCGGCTGGAGCGGGTGGAGTTCCTCGGCGAGGCGGTGCTGATCGAGGCGCGGCAGGACGGCGGCCTGATCCTGCGCGCGCTGGCCGGCGCCGGCTGGGCGCCGCCCGCGCCGGGCACGGCGCTGCGCCTGGGCTTCGCCCCCCAGGCGCTGCATGTCTTCGGCTGCAACATGGTGCTGTTCCTCGCCGGCCTCGCCGCGATCCCGCAGCAGCTCTGCGACGCCGCCGAGGTCGATGGTGCCGGCCGGCCGTGGGAGCGGTTCTGGACCGTCACCTGGCCGATGCTGGGCCCCACCACGCTGTTCGTCGCCGTGATCACCGCCACCGGCGCCTTCCGCGTGTTCGAGACGGTGGCGACGCTGACCCAGGGCGGGCCGGCCTTCGCCTCGGACGTGCTGGTCTATGCGATGTACCGGGAGGGGTTCGTCTACTTCAAGGCGGGCCACTCCAGCGCGCTCACGATGATCTTCTTCGCGCTGGTGCTGGCGGTGACGGTGCTGAAGTTCCGCGTGCTCGAAGCCCGGGTGCACTACCGATGACCGTCGGGCGCCTTCTCGGCCTGGCGCTCATGCTGCTCGGCGCGGCGGTGGTGTTCCTGCCGTTCCTGTGGATGCTGTCGCTGTCGCTGAAGACCGCGCCCGAGATCTTCACGCCGCAGGTCACGCTGCTGCCGCAGGGTCTGCACTGGCAGAACTACGAACAGGCGCTGACCCGCACCCGTCTGCCGCGCTACCTGATGAACGGCGCGATCGTGTGCTTCGGCATCCTGTTCTTCCAGATGCTCTTCCCGGTGCCCTGCGCCTATGCGCTGGCGCAGCGGCGGTTCCGCGGTCGGACGGCGGTGTTCGGGCTGGTGCTGGCGGGGCTGCTGGTGCCGTTCCACGTCACCGCGATCCCGCTGTTCCTCGGGCTGGCACGGCTCCGGCTGATCGACACCTATGCCGCGCTGATCGTGCCCTTCGCGGCCTCGGTGTTCGGGATCTTCCTGTTCCGCCAGGCCTTCGCCGCCCTGCCGGCCGAGCTGTTCGAGGCCGCGCGGGTGGATGGCCTGTCCGAGACGGCCATCGCCTGGCGCATCGCCTTTCCGCTGGCCCTGCCGCAGGCAACCGCCTTCGGCATCTTCTCGGTGGTCGCCCACTGGAACGACCTGTTCTGGCCGCTCATCGCCACCACCTCGCCCGAACTCGCCACACCGCCACGCGGCATCCTGTACTTCCGCGACCGCGAGGCGGGTTCCGACATCGGCCCGCTGATGGCCGCGACCGCGACCGTGGTTGCGCCGATGGTGGCGGCCTTCCTGATCGCCCAGCGCCATTTCGTCCGGGGTCTCGCCGCCGGCGGGCTGAAGGGCTGACCCGGCAGACAACGCAGTGCACCCGAGGCAACCCACCGCAACCGACCGGAGAGCGCCATGAAGACCCGACTGATCACCGCGGCCGCAGCGCTGATGCTGGCCACCGCCGCCGCGGCGGAGACGACGATCCGCGTCCACTACGCCATCCCCACGATCTGGGCCAACACCCAGGAACAGATCGCCGCGGCCTTCATGGCCGAGAACCCCGACATCCGGGTGGTGCTCGACGGGCCGGCCGAGAGCTACGAGGACGGCGTGCAGCGGCTCCTGCGCGAGGCGGTGGCCGGCACGCTGCCCGACCTGGCCTGTGTGGGCCTGAACCTCTGGCGCGTGCTGCAGGCGCGCGAGCTCGCCCAGCCGCTCGATCCCTTCATCGGCGACATCGAGGCCTTCGTGGCACAGGGCTACGGCCCGGCGGTGCGGCTGGGGCAGTTCGACGGCACCACCTGGGCGCTCGGCGCCTCGGCCTCGACGCTGGTGATCTACGTCAACCCCGCTCCGGTGGAACAGGCCGGCGGGTCGATGGACACCTTCCCCGAGGACTGGGACGGGATCATCGGACTGGCCGCGAGGATCGACGCGCTGGGCCCCACCATCGACGGCATCTGGATCCAGCGGCACGACTGGCGCTTCCAGTCGCTCCTGGGCTCCTACGGCGGCCGGCCGATGACGCCGGACGAGAGCGACATCGCCTTCGACGACGCCGCCGGCATCGCCGCCGCCACGCTGTTCCGGCGCTTCGCGCAGGAAGGCGGCATGCGCAGCTACGACGTGAACGAGGCGCGCCAGGCCTTCCCGGCCGGCACGCTCGGCATCATGCTGGAAAGCTCCTCGCTGCTCACCCGCTTCGTCGAGGGCGCGGGCGACCGCTTCGACATCGTGGTGAAGCCGCTGCCGATCTCGGCCGATCCGGAGAGGGTCTATGTCCCGACCGGCGGATCGGGCATCGTCATGCTCGCCACCGACCCGGCGCAGCAGGAAGCGGTCTGGCGCTACATGCGCTTCGCCACCGGCCCGGACGGTGCGAGGATCATCACCGAGACGACGGGCTTCGCCCCGACCAACTCGGCGGTGGTCGAGGATGCGACCTGCCTGGCGGACTTCTACGCCGCCAACCCGCGGATCCGGCCGGCGCACGAGCAGATCGCCCGCTTCGCCGGCCCCTGGTATGCCTTCCCCGGCCCCGAGGGCGTGGCGGTGACCGACCTGATCGCCGCGGCGATGGTCGAGGTCTCGGACGGCGGCGCCGATCCCGAGGCCACGGTCCGCGCACTGGCCGAGACCCTGCGCGACCGGCTCGGCATGCGCTGACCGTCGGTCCGAAACCCCGGGCGACCGCCGGTCGCGGCTCGCGGGTCCCGCTCGCGGCGCCGACCCGGGCCCCCGGCCGTGCGACGGCAAGGGCAGCGCCTTCCCGGCGCCGTCGCGGCGAAG
>CALDYW010000013.1 GCA_937944395.1 uncultured Paracoccaceae bacterium
CGGCGCGCGGGGACCGCGCGCCTTCACCCCCGAGGATACTTGCAGACCGGACATGGGCATGGGAAGACCCCGGCTCATGCCCGGTCCGGAAATATCCCGGGGGGAGGGCCCGGCGCAGCCGGGACCGGGGGGCAGAGCCCCCCCCGGCATGTCCGTCGGAACCCCGACCGACGCCGCACGCAGGAACTGCGGCCCCGGGGGCGGGGCGCTTGACCTGCGCAGGCGCTTCGGGCGAGGGTGCTCGCGCCCTGCTCCCCGCGTCTCCGGACCTTGCACGATGTCCCAGGATCTGTACCTCGTCTTCGGCGGCGAGCTCGACGACCCGCAATCGACCCGCTTCCGCGACATCGGCGCGATCCATCTGGCGGGGATCTTCCCAGACTACACCAGCGCTTACGCCGCCTGGAAGGCGGAGGCGCAGCGGACGGTGGACAACGCGCATATCCGCTACTTCATCGCCGATCTCGGACCCCTCCTCGACGGGTCGGATCCGCCCGCGCCCGGATCGGGCCGGACCGGAGAGGGCGAGGCCCCGGGATGGCGCGACCGCCGGGACTGATCCTGCACCTCGCCCTGGGCGCGCTGCGCGCCCGCCTCGCCCGGCGGGCGCTGGCCAGCGAGATCGCCGCCGGCGGGCCGGGCGCGGTGCGGCTGGCCGAGCGGCTGGGACAGCCCGGCCTCAGCCGCCCCGAGGGCGCGCTGGTCTGGCTGCACGCTGCGGGCGGCGCGCAGGAGGCCGGGCTCTGGGGCCTCGCCCGGCGCGCGGCCGAGGCCCTGCCGCGCGCGTCGATCCTGATCACCACTGCCGGACGCCCGACGCTGTCGCATCCCGGAACGGGGAAGATCCTCCACCAGCTCGCGCCGCTGGACGAGCCGCGCGCGGTTTCCGCCTTCCTCGAGCACTGGCGGCCGACGACCGGAATCTGGGCGGGCACCGCGCTGCGCCCGGCGCTGATCCACGCCGCCGCGCGCGCCGGCATTGCGATGGCGCTGATCGACGCAACCGGCGCACCCTCGGCCGTGCGCGGATGGCGGCGCTGGACCGGGCTCGGCACGGCAACTCTGCGCTGCTTCGACGAGATCCTCGCCACCGATGCCGGGGCGGCGGCAGGCCTGGTCGCCGCCGGCGCGCCCGCGGGCCGGGTCAGCATCGCCGGCCCCCTGGCCGAGGAGGCGCTGACGCCCCCCGCAAACCCGCGCGAGCGCGACGCCCTGGGCGCGGCCCTGCGGGCCCGCCCGGTCTGGTTCGCCGTCGCCGTGCCCGAGGGCGAGGAGGCGACGGTCCTGGCCGCGCATCGCGCGGTCCTGGCCCTTGCGCACCGGCTGCTGCTGATCCTGTCGCCGGAGGATCCCGCCCGTGCCGCGCCGCTGGCCGCAGCCCTGCGGGCCGAGGGCTGGTCGGTCGCGCTGCGCTCGGAGGAAGGCGAGCCCGAGCCCACCACCGAGGTGTTCCTGGCCGATGTCGAGGGCGAACAGGGCCTGTGGTACCGCCTGGCACCGGTGACCTTCATGGGCGGCACCTTCTCGCCCGGTGCCGGGGGCGGGCGCTCGCCGCTCGAGCCGGCGGCGCTGGGCTCGGCGATCCTGCACGGGCCGGGGTTCGGGCCCCATGCCGGGGCCTATGCCCGTTTCGCGGCCGCCGGCGCGGCGCGCGGCGTCACCGGCGCCGAGTCGCTCGGCGCGGCGCTGGCCGACCTGCTGTCGCCCGACCTGACGGCGCAGATGGCCCATGCCGCCTGGCGCGTCTCGACCGGCGGGGCGGACCTCAACGACCGGGTGCTCGCCTTCCTGCGGGCCGCGGTGAACGGGGGCGGCGGCTGATGCGCCCGCCCCGCTTCTGGGCGGCACCGCCCGACCGCCCGGGCCCCTGGCCGCGCCTTCTGGCGCCCCTCTCGGCGCTCTATGCCGCGGCGACCGCGCTGAAGGTGGCGCGGCCGGGTCTGCGGCTGCCGGTGCCGGTGATTTCGGTCGGCAACCTGACGGCGGGCGGCGCGGGCAAGACCCCGGTCGCGATCTGGCTGGCCGGGCGGCTGGCCGACCGCGGGATGTCGCCGGCCGTGGTCACGCGCGGCTATGGCGGCAGCGAGCCCGGGCCGCTCCGCGTCGATCCCGCCCGGCACGGTGCCGCCCGTGTGGGCGACGAACCGCTGCTGCTGGCGGCCTTCGCACCGACCTTCGTTTCCCGCGACCGTGCCGCCGGGGCACGGGCGGCGCTGGAGGCGGGCGCCGGGGCGATCCTTCTGGACGACGCGCATCAGAACCCCGACCTTGCGAAGGATCTCTCGATCGTGGTCGTCGATGCCGGGGCGGGCTTCGGCAACGGCCGGGTGATCCCCGGCGGGCCGCTGCGCGAGCCGGTGGCGCGGGGCCTTCGTCGCGCCGATCTGGTGCTGCTCGTCGGCACCCCGGCCGAGCGGCGCGACTGCCGGGCCCGCTGGGGTGCGGCCTTCGGCGCGCTGCCCCTGGTCGAGGCGCGGCTCGCGCCCCTGGCCACCGGCATGGACTGGACGGGCGCCCGCGTGATCGCCTTCGCCGGCATCGGCCGGCCGGAGAAGTTCTTCGCCAGCCTGCGCGCCGAGGGGGCCGAGATCCTGCGCGCGGTGGCCCTGGCCGATCACCAGCCGCTGGCCCCCGCGCTGATGACCCGCCTCGAGGCCGAGGCGCGGCTGCGCGGGGCCCAGCTGGTCACCACCGAGAAGGACGCCGTGCGCCTGCCGCCGGCCTTCCGCGGCAAGGTGGTGGCCTTTCCCGTCCGGCTGGAACCGGAAGATGCGGCCCCGCTCGACCGCGCGCTCGACCGGCTGCCTGCCCGCTAGGCTGCGGCCGATGGCGCTGGGGGGCCGGTGCGGGGCGCGGCCGGCCGCGCCGGAGGGCCGGCCGCGGCGCCCGGCGCCCGCAGCGGGGCGGGCGGATGCGGCTCATCCGGCGCCGCCGGCGCCCTTCCCGCCCGGTCGCGATCCGGCCCAAGCGGGGACCGTCGCCGCCGCGATCTCGGCCTGATCGGCCCCGAGATCCGGCGCCGGGCGGTCGAGCACCAGGGCGGCATCGGAGAAGACGAAGGGCGAGCGCACGCCCGGCACGCCGCCGGGGTCGATCCTGAGACCGCGGGCGATCACCTGCGGATCGGCGAAGACTTCGGCGAGATCGTTGATCGGCCCGGCCGGCACGCCCTCGGCCTCGCAGGCGGCCAGAAGCTCGGCCTTCGCGCGCCGGCGCGTCGCCGCGGTCAGCCGCTCGGCCAGATCGGCGCGGTTCGCCACGCGCAGCGCGTTGGTCGCGAACTCCGGTGCCTCGGCGAGGTCGGGCCGGCCGAGCAGAGTGCAGAGGCGGCGGAACTGCGCGTCGTTGCCGGTGGCGATGATGATCCAGCCGTCGGCGCAGTCGAAGACCTGGTAGGGGGCGAGGTTCGGATGCGTGTTGCCGATCCGCCCCGGGGGCTCGCCGGTGGCAAGGTAGTTCATCGCCTGGTTGGCAAGGATGCCCACCGCCACATCCATCAGGGCCATGTCGATGTGCTGGCCGCGCCCGGAGGCCGCGCGCTGGTGCAGCGCGGCGAGAATCGCCACCGCGGCATAGACCCCGGTCAGGATGTCGGTGATCGCCACGCCCACGCGCATCGGCTGCCCGTCGGGCGCGCCGGTGATCGACATGAGCCCCGCCATCCCCTGGATGATGTAGTCGTAACCCGCCCGGTGCGCATAGGGGCCGGTCTGCCCGAAGCCGGTGATCGAACAGTAGATGAGCCGCGGATTCAGCGCCGACAGCCCCGCCCAGTCGAGCCCGTGGCGCGCGAGCCCGCCGACCTTGAAGTTCTCGATCACCACATCGGCATCGGCGGCGAGCCCGCGCACCAGGTTGCGGCCCGCCTCGGTGCGGAAATCGGCGACGACCGAACGCTTGCCGCGGTTGGTCGCGTGGAAGTAGGCCGCCGTCCTGGCGCCCTCCGCGCCGGTCAGGAAGGGCGGGCCCCAGCGGCGGGTGTCGTCGCCCTCGGGCGATTCGACCTTGATCACCTCGGCGCCGAGATCGGCCAGGATCTGGCCGGCCCAGGGGCCGGCCAGGATGCGCGCGAGTTCGACGACCCTGATCCCGGCGAGCGGCGCCAAGGCCTACTGCCCGAGCTTCGAATCGATCAGCGCCGCGAATTCGGCGAAGGGCATGTTGCTGTGCTTCTCGCCGTTCACAAGGAAGGTCGGCGTGGACTGCACCCCGTCGGCGGTGGCGTTCTGCTGGAACACCGCGACCATCGCCTGCGCCATCTCGCCGTCGGCCATGCAGACGTCGATCGCCTCGGCCTCGAGCCCGGCGCTGATCCCGAGCGTCCGCAGATTCGCCGCGACGGTCGCGGGGTCGCCGCTGCCCAGCCAGTCGCGCTGCTTCTCGTAGAGCAGGCCGACCACCCCGAAGTAGCGTTCGGGGCCGCCGCAGCGCGCGATCATGCCCGCCCAGAGCCCGAACCGGTCGAAATAGACCTCGCGGTAGATCAGCCGCACCTTGCCGGTGTCGATGTAGTCGGCCCTGAGGCGCGGCATCACCTCGCGGTGGAAGGCGGCGCAGTGCGGGCAGGTGAACGAGGCATATTCGATCACCGTGACGGGCGCGTCCTCGGCACCCAGCGTCATCTCCAGAACGCGGCCCGTGTCGATCGCGGCCGGATCGCTGTCCTGCGCCAGGGCGGCCAGGGCCGGGGGCTGCCGCGCGGGGCGCGACACGAACCAGCCGGCGGCGGTCACGGCAGCCAGGCCGAGCCCGGCAAGGATCCTGCGTCTGTGCATCTCTGCCTCTCGTTGCGGTGGTCTCAGCGTCTTGCGAGGATTCGCGCGGCAAGCCCTTCGAGCGCCCGGCGCAGGCCGGGGTCGGCGACGCCGGCGACCAGATCGGCCGCCTTGCCCGTGACCTCTGCGGGCGCGGCCCGCGGCGCGGCCGTCCAGGGCGCCGGCGGCTCGGCCATGCCGGACGGCAGGGCGAGCCCCGCGGACTGGATCAGCACAATGCGGCCCACGGCCCCCGGCCCCATCACCGTGTTCACGCGGGCGAGGATCTCGGGCGCCCGCATCTGCACCACGGGCGCCTGCGCACCCTCGCAGGCCAGCGTCAGCGTTGCCCCCTGCCCGCCGCGGCTGCGCGAGAGCTTCACCGGCCGCGTCAGCCGGCCGAGCTCGGAACCCGCGATCTCGGCCCAGTGCGCAAGCAGGCGCCCGTCGCCCAGTCCGCGCCGGCGCCCAACCGCCGCGACCGGCGCGGCGATCAGCGCCGCCGCCGGGGCGAAGCGGTGGATGCGGCGGTCGCCGTCGATGTGCTTGCCTTCGGCCATGCCCGTGCCTACCCCCTCGGACAGGGGAAATCTAGTCGCCGCGCCGCCGCGCGGAAGCGGCGGCGCAGGGGGCGGGGCAGACAAGAATGCGTGACGGCACGGACCCGGACGCCGCCGCACCCGGACCCGGCCCGGCGGCCGCGCTCCTCGACTGGTACGACCGCGCCGCCCGCGACCTGCCCTGGCGGATCGGCCCGGCGGCGCGCGCACGCGGCGAGCGGCCCGACCCCTATGCGGTCTGGCTCTCCGAGGTGATGCTGCAGCAGACCACCGTCGCCGCCGTTGCCGGCTACTACGCGCGGTTCCTGTCGCGCTGGCCCGATGTGGCGGCGCTGGCCGCGGCCCCCGAGGCCGAGGTGATGGCCGAATGGGCGGGGCTGGGCTATTACGCGCGGGCACGCAACCTGATGGCCTGCGCGCGCGCCGTCGCGAAGGATCACGGCGGCCGCTTTCCCGACACCGCCTCCGGGCTGCGCCGCCTGCCGGGCATCGGCCCCTACACCGCCGCCGCGATCGCCGCGATCGCCTTCGACCGGGCCGAGACGGTGGTGGACGGCAATGTGGAACGGGTCGTCGCGCGGCTCTTCGCGGTCACCGAGCCGCTGCCGGGCGCCAAGCGCCGCCTGGCCGCGCTGGCGGGCGGGCTGACCCCGGCCGTCCGGCCCGGCGACCATGCCCAGGCGATGATGGATCTCGGCGCGACGGTCTGCACCCCCCGCCGGCCGGGCTGCGGGCGCTGTCCCCTGGCGCAGGACTGCCGGGCACGGGCGCTAGGGCTCGCGGCCGAGCTGCCGCGGCGGGCACCGAAACCCGAAAAACCCCTGCGCCACGGCATCGCCTACCTCGCGCGCCGCAGCGACGGCGCCTGGCTGGTCGAGCGGCGGCCCGACCGCGGCCTGCTGGGCGGGATGCCCGGCTGGCCGGGCACGGGTTGGACCGCCACGCCCCCCGAGCCCGACCCGCCGCTGGCGGCCGACTGGCGCGACCCCGGCGCCGAGGTGCGGCATACCTTCACGCATTTCCGCCTGCGGCTGACCCTGCGCCTGGCCGAGGTGCCGGCCGGCATCGCCCCCCGGCGCGGTGCCTTCGTGCCGGCCGAGGACTTCCGTCCCTCGGCCCTGCCCACGGTGATGCGCAAGGCCTGGGAACTGGCCGCCCCGCTGCTGCCCTCTCGCTGCGACAGCAACGGGCGTTGAAGCCGCGGCGGTTCGCGGTATCCTCTTGCCCCGGGGGCAGAACCAAGGGACAAGGGCAGATGATCCCCGCTTCCGAAGTCGGCCGCATCACCCGGGCCGCGCCGTTCTGGCTGTCGCTGCTGACGGTTCCCCTCGTCCTCGCCGGCGCCGCCTGGGGCGGGGTCTGGACGCTCTTGCCGCCGCTCTACGCCTGGGGCCTGTTCACCTTTCTCGATGCGCTGACGGGCACCTACGAGGAGAACGCCGACCCGGCCACGCCCGAGGCGGAGCTGTTCTGGTACCGGCTGGTGACACTGGTCTGGTTTCCGGTGCAGGCCGCGATCCAGTTCGGGCTGATCTGGTACGCGGCGCGGGCCGGGCACCTCGATGCGCTCGAGAAGGCGGTGCTGTTCTTCGGCGTCGGGGTGATCTCGGGCACCGTGGGCATCAACTACGCCCACGAACTGATGCACCAGAAGAACCGCCTCGAGCGCTGGCTGGCCGATCTCCTGCTGGCGACCGTGCTCTATTCGCATTTCCGCTCCGAACACCTGCGCGTCCATCACAGCTTCGTCGGCACCCGGCGCGACCCGGTGACGGCGCGCTACAACGAAGGCTTCCACCGCTTCTTCCCGCGGGTGCTGCGGCAGTCGCCGGTCTCGGCCTTCCGCGCCGAGGCGGCGCTGCTGGCACGCCGCGGCCTGCCCCGGTGGCACCGCAGCAACCCGTTCTGGCGCTATCTCGCGCTGCAGGCGGCGATGCTGGCGCTGGCGCTGGCGCTCGGGGGGTGGGAAGGGCTGGCGCTGTTCCTCTGGCAGGCGCTGGTCGCGGTCTGGCAGCTCGAGCTCGTCAACTACATCGAGCACTACGGGCTGACGCGGAAGCATCTGGGCGAGGGGCGCTACGAGCCGGTGCAGCCGCGCCATTCCTGGAATGCCGCGCACCGGGCGTCGAACTGGCTGCTGATCAACCTGCAGCGCCATTCCGACCACCACTGGAAGCCCGAGCGCCGTTTTCCCCTGCTGCAGACCTATGCCACCGACACCGCGCCCGCGCTGCCCTTCGGCTATCCGCTGATGACCATGGCGGCGATGGTCCCGCCGCTCTGGCGGCGGGTGATGAACCCGCGCGTGCGCGCCTGGCGGCGGCAGTTCTACCCCGAGATCGCCGACTGGGGGCCCTACAACCGCGGCGAGCTGCCGCTGCCGCGCGGCGCCTGACCGGCCCCGGGGGGCGCCTTCCCCCCCGCCGGACGTCCCCGCGCCCCGACCCTGCGGGAAAAAAGGGCGCCCCGCCAGTCAGAGCCGGCGGGGCGCAGGGGCGCCCGCCCGTCAGGCAGGGCGGCGCCGGCGACAGGCCGCGGCAGCGCGGTCTCAGGACATGTCGCCCATCTCGGCGCGGAGCTGCTGGCGCAGCAGGTCGATCGGAACGAGCCGCCCCTCGCGCCGGAAATGCCAGTAGGTCCAGCCGTTGCACGAGGGCGCGCCCTCGGCCGCGGCGCCGACCTGATGGATCGAGCCGGTGATCCCGTCGCCGACCAGCGTGCCGTCGGCGCGCACCTTCGCGGCCTTGCCGCGCGGGCTGACCAGCACCTCGCCGGGCCGGAGCAGGCCGCGTTCGACCAGCGCACCGAAGGGCACCCTCGGTTCGGCCCGGCGCGAGCCGGTGGTGGCGATCGCGCCCGCCTCATAGGGCCGGACACGGGCGATCCGCGCGGCGGCGAGCGCGACATAGGCCGCCTCGCGCTCGATGCCGATGAAGTCGCGCCCCAGCGCCTTCGCCACCGCCCCGGTGGTGCCGGTGCCGAAGAACGGGTCGAGCACCAGGTCGCCGGGGTTGCTGCTGGCCACCAGGATCCGGTGCAGCAGCGCCTCGGGCTTCTGCGTCGGATGCGCCTTCTCCCCGGCCGCATCCTTCAGCCGCTCGGCCCCGGTGCAGAGCGGAATCGTCCAGTCCGACCGCATCTGGATGCCGTCGTTCAGCGCCTTCAGCGCGTCGTAGTTGAAGGTGTAGCGCGCGCCCTCGCCGCGGCTGGCCCAGATCAGCGTCTCGTGCGCGTTGGTCAGCCGCTTGCCGCGGAAGTTCGGCATCGGGTTCGCCTTGCGCCAGATCACGTCGTTCAGGATCCAGAAGCCGAGATCCTGCAGCGCCGCGCCGACCCGAAAGACATTGTGGTAGCTGCCGATCACCCACAGCGCCCCGTCGGGCTTCAGCACCCGGCGCACGGCCGCGAGCCAGGCGCGGGTGAAGCGGTCGTAGTCGGCGAAGCTCGCGAACCGGTCCCAGCGCTCGGTCACGGCATCGACACGCGAGTTGTCGGGCCGGTGCAGCTCGCCCCGAAGCTGCAGGTTGTAGGGCGGATCGGCGAACACCAGGTCCACCGAGGCCGGCGGAAGGCCGGCCATCACCTCCACGCAGTCGCCGGTCAGGATCACGTTGCGCGCGACCGCCTCGCCGCCGCCGTCAGGGGTCATCGGGTCACTCAGGGTTGTCACTGCCTCGGTCCGTGCGGGGATCTGCCGCCCCCGTCGGGACCGGAGTGTGGACAAGCCCCGATTTGCCGTCAAATTCTTTTTTGAATCAAGGGCTTGCAATTCCCTCTTGATACAATATCTTGTGCACGGGCGCGAACGACCGCCTATGGTGTGGGGTCAGGCCCAGCCGCACCAGCGCCGCCAGGTGCGCAGGCGCCGGATAGCCCTTGTTGCGCTCCCAGCCATAACCCGGATGCTGTTGCGCCAAATCCACCATGATCGCATCGCGCGCCACCTTGGCCAGGATCGAGGCCGCGGCGATCGAGGCCGCCCGCGCGTCGCCCCGCACCACCGCCCGGGCGGGACAGGACAGGCCCGCGGGCAGGCGGTTGCCGTCGATCAGCGCCAGGTCGGGGGGGTGCGGCAGGGCGGCCAGCGCGCGGGCCATCGCCAGATGCGCCGCATTCAGGATGTTCAGCGCGTCGATCTCGGCCACGGTCGCAAGCCCGAGCCCGGTCTGCGCCGCGGCCCGGATCTCGGCCGCGAGCCGCGCCCGCACCGCCGGCGAGAGGCGCTTGGAATCGTCCAGCCCGGGCGGCACCCGCGCCGGGTCGAGCACCACTGCCGCCGCCACCACCGGCCCCGCCAGCGGCCCGCGCCCGGCCTCGTCCACCCCGGCGATGCGCGCATGGCCTTCGGCGCGGGCGGCGGTCTCGAGCGTCAGGTCGGGCGGCATGGTCCGAGCCTGCCCCTCCTTCTGCGTCCGGTGCAAGACGAAAAGGGGCGGGAGGCGCCGGCCTCCCGCCCGAGTGGACGCGGGGAGGATGGACCGGGGACGGCCCCGCGCCGCTGCCGATCGGGCGCGCCTTCGGCGCCGCCCGGCCTGACCCGTGCCCGGCGACTAGCGCCGGTGCGCGACGATGCGCCAGCCCGCGTTCTGCAGGCAGCGCGAGCCGTAGACGGTGCGCCGGCCCCAGTCGGTGCGCACCTCGAAGGCGCATTGCGACGGCAGGCGCGCGGTGCGCACCCCGGCATCCTCGAGGCAGCGCTGGCCCATCACCCGGCGCCAGCCGTCGCGGGTGTGCACGTCGAACTCGCAGGAGGCCGGCAGCACCCGGCCGTTGCCGCCGCGGCGGCGGTCGTCCTCGATCAGCTTGGCGATCACGCCCACGGCCAGAAGGCCGAGCAGCGCCTTCTCGAAGTCGGTCAGCTGTCCGGCCCGTGCCGGGGCCGAGCCGACGGCGACGAGCGCCACGGCGGCAGCGAGAAGGGTGGCGATCACGGACTTGCGACTGATGCGCCAGATCGGCTGGTAGGTCATCGGCGGTTCCTCTCCTTCGCGGGGCATCCCGGCTAGGTCCGGGGGTGCGGTTCTGTGGATCGGGTGGCAGCCCGGCCGCGTCGGGCCGGACCTCGTGCGCCAAGGCTCGTCCGGCCCGTCGCGGCGGCGCAATAACGCCGCCGCGCTATCCGATAGCGGCCCGGCCGCGGACGCGGCGTTATTGAATATCGGGGCGGCGGAGCGCATCGTTCGGCCATGCGCCCGAACCCTGTCCGCACGCTCGCCCTTGCCCTCGCGCTGACCGCCCCTGCGGCCGCAGCCGCGGCCGCCGACTGCTTCGCCGACTACAAGGCGAAGAAGGACGATCCCCTGCGCCTGCATTACGGCGTCATCGAACTGCCCGACGCCGCCTGCCGCGACCCCGGCCGGGCCGAGCGCGAAATTTCCCGGCGGATCGCCGCCGGGGGTTGGCAACTCCTCACCGTGATGGGAATCTTCGGCCCCGAGGGGCTGGCGGAGAGGAGAGAGAGTGCCGGAGCGTTCTACCTCCGCTTCTGATGCGCTGCGCCGCGGCAACCGGGTTGTGGCCGGCGGGCTGGCCGCCATCGTGGCGCTGCTCGTCGCCGCCGGCGTGCTGCTTCTGTGGTCGCTGCCCGACGCCAACGCCTTCAACGCCAGGGTCGAGCGGCTCTTCGTCGAGAACGAGGCGCTGACCTCGCCGGCCGAGATCCGGCTGCTCGAGATTCTCGCCCAGTCCGGCACCGCCTTCTCGGAAGTGCTGGCGAGCTATCGCATGGTGATCTTCGTGCTGCTGGTCTTCGCCACCGCGGCGCTGGTCGCGGCGCTGGTCTTCCTCGTCGTGATCGTCTCGCTGAACCGCCGCATGGGCGAGATCGAGCGCGCCGGCATCCAGGTGAACTCGCTGCTGATCAGCCGCGAGGAGAACACGGTCTGGCTGAACAACATGGAGTTCCGGCTGACCGAATCGGCGATCGAGACGCTCGCCGTCCTCGCCGAGGCGCGGATGGACGACGAGGTGATGTCGGGCGCCGAGATCGAGGCGGTGATCTCGGGCCGCAACCCGGCCGACTGCGACGAAGCCGCGGGCGCCACGCGCATCAAGCGGTTGCGCGACATGCTGGGCAACCAGATCGTCAGCGAGCTTCTGGTCAAGAACATCGCCCGCAAGGGCTACATGCTGGCGGTGGACCGCGCCGCGATCCGGATGATCTGACGCAGCCGCGCCGGGTTGCCCCCGGCGCCCGGCCGGGTAGGCTGCCGCCGCGCCCGATGCCGCCAACGGAGCCCGCCCGTGGCCGACCCGACTGCCCCCCCGGCCGCCCCCCCGACCGGCCCGGCGCCGGACGACCGCGACGCACCCTGGCACGCCCTGCCCCCCGCGGCGGTGCTCGCCCGGCTCGGCGCCTCGCCCCATGGCCTGACGACGGCCGAGGCCCGGGCCCGCGCCGCCCGGTCCGGCCCGAACGCCCTGCCCCCGCCGCCGCGGCGGTCGGTTGCGGCGCGCCTTTTCGCGCAGGTCAACAACGCGCTGATCTGGTTCCTGCTGGTCTCCGCCGTCGCCGCCTTCGCGCTCGACCACGCGATCGATGCGGCGGTGATCCTCGGCGTCGTCGTCGTCAACGCCATCGTCGGCTTCGTGCAGGAGGGGCGCGCCGAGGCGGCGCTGGACGCGATCCGCGATCTCATCGCGCCGGTCGCCGCGGTCCGGCGCGACGGTCGCCGCCTCAGCCTGCCTGCCCGCGACCTCGTCCCCGGCGACCTGGTGATCCTCGAGGCCGGCGACCGCGTGCCCGCCGACCTGCGCCTGATCCGCGCCCGCGGGCTGATGATCGACGAAGCGATGCTCACCGGCGAATCGGTCGCGGCCCGCAAGGGCACCCGCGCGGTCGCCCCCGACACCAGCCTCGGCGACCGCACCGGCATGGCCTATTCCGGCACCTTGGTGCTGGCCGGCGCCGGCGAGGGCGTGGTGGTGGCGATCGGGCGCGACACCGAGATCGGCCACATCAGCCGGATGCTCGGGCAGGTGGGGCCGCTCGAAACCCCGCTGCTGCGCCGGATCAACGCCTTCGGGCGGCGCTTCACGGCGTTCTGCGGGATCCTTGCGGCGGGACTGTTCGCCTTCGCGATCCTCGTCCGCGGGCTCGCCCCCGCCGACGCCCTGATCACGGTGGTGGCGCTTGCCGTGTCTCTGATCCCCGAGGGGCTGCCGGCGGTCATCACCATCACGCTGGCGATCGGTGTGCAGCGCATGGCCGCGCGGCGTGCCATCGTCCGCCGCCTGCCGGCGGTCGAGGCGCTGGGGGCGACGACCGTGATCTGCTCGGACAAGACCGGCACGCTCACGCGCAACGAGATGCTGGCCGCGCGCGTCGTCGCAGGCGGGCAGGAGCTGATCGCCGAAGGCGAGGGCTATGACCCGGCCGGGCGCCTCGCGGCGGCCGACGGCGCCGCGCCCGGGCCGGCCGCGCGCGCGCTCCTGCGCGTCGCCGCCCTCTGCAACGACGCGCATCTGACCGAAGGACCGGCCGGCTGGCGCGTCGAGGGCGACCCGATGGAAGGGGCGCTGCTGGCGCTCGCCGCCCGCGGCGGGCTCGACCCGTCCGCGGCCCGGGCGGCCGAACCCCGGCGCGACCATCTGCCCTTCGACGCCCGCCACCGCCTGATGGCCACCCTCGACGGCCCGCCGGGCGGCGCGGCGACGGTTGCCGTCAAGGGCGCGCCCGAGAAGCTCATCGACCTCTGCACCGCCGAGACCGGCCCCGACGGCGCGCCGCGCCCGATCGACCGCGCCGCCTGGCACGCCGCCGCCGAGCGGCTGGCGGCCGAGGGGATGCGGGTGCTGGCCTTCGCCGGCAAACCGGGCGAGGGCATCGCCGACCTGACCCACGACGACCTGGGCCAGGGCCTCGTGCTCCACGGCATCGTCGGCCTCATCGATCCGCCGCGCCCCGAGGCGGTGGCGGCGGTGGCCGACTGTCTGAAGGCGGGAATCGCGGTGAAGATGATCACCGGCGACCATGCCGCCACCGCCGCGGCCATCGGCCGCCAGCTCGGCCTGCCCGAGGGCGGCCGGGTGATCACGGGTGCCGACCTCGACGGCGCCGACGACGCGGCCCTTCAGCGCCTTGCCCGCGACGGCTCGGTGTTCGCCCGCACCACCCCCGAGCACAAGCTGCGCCTCGTCCGCGCCCTGCAGGCCGAGGGGCAGGTGGTGGCGATGACGGGCGACGGCGTGAACGACGCGCCGGCGCTGAAGCAGGCCGATGTCGGCGTGGCGATGGGGCGGAAGGGCACCGAGGCGGCCAAGGAGGCCGCCGAGATCGTGCTGGCCGACGACAACTTCGCCACCATCCCCGCCGCGGTGCACGAGGGGCGGGTGGTGTTCGACAACATCCGCAAGGTCATCGCCTGGACCTTGCCGACCAACGGCGGCGAGACGCTGACCGTTGCGCTGGCGATCCTGCTCGGCCGCACCCTGCCGATCGCGCCGGTGCAGGTGCTGTGGATCAACATGGTCACCGCCGTGACCCTGGGCCTCGCGCTCGCCTTCGAGCCGGCCGAGAAGGGGGTGATGACCCGCCCGCCGCGGCGGCCCGACGCGGGGCTGCTGTCGCCGCTTCTGGTCTGGCGGGTGGTGTTCGTCTCGCTGCTGTTCGCGGCCGGGGCCTTCGGCACCTTCGCCGCCGCCCGCGCCGCCGGCCACGACATCGAGACGGCGCGCACGATGGTGGTCAACGTCATCGTCGTGATGGAGATCTTCTACCTCTTCTCGGTGCGCAGCCTGCACGGCGCCGCGCTGACCTGGGCCGGCGTCCTGGGCACGCGCGCCGTCCTGATCGCGGTCGGGACGGTCACGCTCCTGCAGCTCGCCTTCACCTATGCCCCGCCGATGCAGGCGCTGTTCGGCACGCGCGCGGTGCCCCCGGCCGCAGGCGCGGCGATCCTTGCGCTCGGCGTGGCGCTCCTGCTGATCTGCGAGGTCGAGAAGGCGCTCCTGCGCCGCTTCGCGCCGCGGTTCGCCGCCAACGTCTGAGGGTGCGGCCGGCGGCGACGCGGATCGCGCGGCCCTCCGCCCCGCCGGCGCCTGCCGCCCGGCGGCGCGATCGCCCGTCGCGGCCCGCGGCGGCCGCCGTTGCCGGTCCGCATGTCCGGTCCGCAGGTCCGGTCCGGAA
>CALDYW010000014.1 GCA_937944395.1 uncultured Paracoccaceae bacterium
TGCCGTTTGCTTATCGCGATTTCCTCGACGATAAAACCGGCATCTCGTGGCTTCATACATCACGGAGCGGGGATTTGTCTGCCACCTTTGCATCCTATTCCCACGACCGCGGCTTCCGCACGGCACGCGCGGTCCTGGCCCTGATGCTGCGCGAGATGAGCACCACCTACGGCCGTTCGGTCGGGGGATATGTCTGGGCGATCCTCCAGCCGGTCGCGATGATCTCGGTGATGGTGATCGCCTTCTCGCTGGTGATGCGCACGCCGCACCTCGGCACCAGTTTCGCGCTGTTCTACACCACGGGCTTTCTTGCCTTCCAGTTCGGGCTCGGCATCGCCGACAACATCGCAACCTCGATCCGCCAGTCGCGCCCGCTGCTCGGCTATCCTGCGGTCACCTTCCTCGATGCCATCATCGCACGGCTGCTGCTCACGATGCTGACCAAGATCGTGATCAGCACGATCCTGTTCGGAGGCGTCTATTTCCTGCTCGGGGTCCAGTTCACCGTCGATGCCCGGCTCGTCGCCTCGACCCTCGCCATGGCCACCGCGGTCGGCGTGGGGCTGGGGATGATGAACTGCTACCTGATGAACCTGATGCCGGTCTACGAGCAGGTCTGGGCCATCGTGTCGCGCCCGCTGATTCTCGCCTCGGGCGTGCTCTTCCTGCACGACCGCATGCCCGAGCCGCTGAGAAGCTGGCTGGAGTGGAACCCGTTCGTCCACATCGTGGGCGAGATGCGCAAGGCCTTCTACCCGCTCTACGACGGCTATTACATCGACCATCTCTACGTCTACCTGTTCAGCCTGCCGCTGGCGGTGCTGGGCTTCCTGCTGCTCTACCGCCACCACCGGACCCTGCTGCAAGGCTGACCGGCGCATGCGGCAGCGACACCCGGCGGGCTGAGGGCGCGGCATGCTGGGCGTGCTGGTGCAGACGCTGCCGTTCTTCACCGTGATCGGCCTTGGCTACGTTGCAGGGCGGACCGGCTTCTTCTCGGCCGAGGCCACCGCCTACCTGACCAAGTTCGTGTTCTACTTCGCCCTCTCGGCGATGCTGTTCCGCTTCTCGGCGAACCTGACGCTGGCCGAGGTGCTGGACTGGCGGCTGGTTGCGGCCTACCTCGTCGGCACGGCGGCGGTCTATCTGGTGGCGACGGCGGTCGCGGCGGCGCGGCGGATCAGCCTGGCCGAGACGGCGGTCGAGGCGCAGGTGGCGGCGATCGGCAACACCGGCTTCCTCGGCATCCCGATGCTCACGCTCCTGCTGGGCCCGGCGGCGATCGGCCCGGTGATGCTGGTGCTGGCGGCCGACATGGTGGTGTTCGGCAGCCTGATCGTGATCCTGATCACGCTCGGCCGCGAGCGGCGGCTGACCGTTGCGGCGCTGGTGCCGGTGGCGCGCGGACTGCTGACCAACCCGATGATCGTGTCGATCGCGCTGGGGTTTCTCTGCTCGTCGTTCGCGCTTCCCATCCCCGGGCCGGTGAACGATACGCTGGCCCTTCTGGGCGCCGCCGCGACGCCCGGCGCGCTGTTCGCGATCGGCGCCTCGCTCGCCACCAAGTCGGCCGAGCGGCTGCGGGTGGCGCTGTGGCTGTCGGCGTGCAAGCTGGTGCTGCATCCGCTGGCGGTGGCGGCAGCAGCGCTGTGGCTGATCCCGTCTGCGCCCTTCGGGGCCGGCGTGGCCATCGCGGCCGCGGCGATGCCGGTGGCAGGCAACATCTTCATCCTGGCCCAGCACTACCGCGTGGCGCCGCAGCGGGTGTCGGCCTCGATCCTGATCTCGACCGCGGCTTCGGTGGTCACGGTGCCGGCGGTCATCGCGCTCGTCGCGCCGCTGGTTGCGGGGTGACGGCGGCGGCGGCCCGGGGTATCGGGCGGAAGAGGAGAGGACCGCGATGCGAACGATTTCAGAAAGCCGCTGCTTCGGCGGGGTGCAGGGCGTCCACGCCCATGCCTCGGCCGCCACCGGGACCGAGATGACCTTCGGCCTTTACCTGCCGCCGGCCGCGGCCGAGGGGCAGCGCGTGCCGCTGCTGTGGTTCCTCTCGGGGCTCACCTGCACCCACGAGAACGCCATGGTGAAGGCCGGGCTCCAGGCCCATGCCGCGGCCGCGGGGCTGGCGGTGGTGTTTCCCGACACCTCGCCGCGGGGCCCCGGCGTGGCCGACGATCCGGCCTTCGATCTGGGGCAGGGTGCGGGCTTCTACGTCAATGCCGCCCGCGACCCCTGGGCGCCGCACTTCCGGATGTGGGACTATGTGGCCGACGAGCTGCCGCGGGTGCTGGCCGCGAATTTCCCCGTGGACGAGGAGCGGCAGGCGGTCACCGGGCACTCGATGGGCGGGCACGGGGCACTGACGCTGGCGATGCGGCTGCCCGGGCGGTTCCGCTCGGCCTCGGCCTTCGCTCCGATCGCCAACCCGACCGCATCGGACTGGGGCCGGCGGCAGTTCGCCGCCTATCTCGGCCCCGACGAAGCGGCCTGGGCGCGGCACGACGCGAGCCTGCTGATGGCCGAGACCGGCTTTTCCGGCGAAGTGCTGATCGATCAGGGCGCATCCGACCAGTTCCTGCCGCTTCTGCGCCCCGAGGCGCTGGCCGCCGCGATGGCCGAGCGCCGCCAGCCCGGCGCCTTCCGGATGCAGGCGGGCTACGACCACAGCTATTTCTTCGTGGCGAGTTTCGCGGCCGATCATGTGGCCTTCCACGCCGAACGGCTGGCGGCGTGACCCGGCTCTACGTCGATGCCGACGCCTGCCCGGTGCGGGACGAGGCGGTGCGGACGGCGCTGCGCCACGGTGTCGGTGTGGCGATCGTCACCAATGGCGGGGTGCGCCCCGTCGATCACCCGCTGGTCGAGACGGTCTATGTCGTGCCCGGGCCCGATGCCGCCGACCGCTGGATCGCCCGACGTGCCGGAGCCGGCGACGTCGCGGTGACCGCCGACATCGTGCTGGCCGCGGCCTGCCTGCGCGCCGGCGCCGCCGTGCTGGCGCCCGACGGCCGCACCTTCACCCCGGCAAACATCGGTCCGGCGCTGGCCGCGCGCGACCTCGCCGCCGACCTGCGCGCCGCCGATCCGTTCCGGCGGGGCAGCGGTCGGGGCTTTACACCGGCCGACCGGTCGCGTTTCCTCGCCGCGCTCGACCTGGCGCTGGTGCGGGCGAAGGGGGGCGCATGACGGCGGCGGCGGTGGTGTTCGACATCGGGAACGTGCTGATCTCGTGGAATCCCGAGCGGTGGTACGACGGCCAGATCGGCCCCGAGGCGCGTGCCGCCTTCTTCGCCGAAGTGCCGATCGAGGCGATGAACCTTGCGGTGGACCGCGGCGCCGACCTGTCGGCCGAGGTCGAGGCGCTGGCCGCCCGGCACCCGGCATGGGCGCGCGAGATCCGCTGGTGGCGCGACCGCTGGCTCGAACTCTGCGCGCCCGCGATCCCGGAAAGCGTGCGCCTGCTGGAACGGCTGCGCCGCCGCGGCGTCCCGGTCTATGCGCTGACCAACTTCGGGGTCGCGACCTTCCAGATCGCGCGCGGCGCCTATCCCTTCCTCGACAGCTTCGATCGCGCCTTCGTCTCGGGGCAGCTTCGGATGCTGAAACCCGAGCCCGGCATCTATGCCGCGGTCGAAGAGGGCACCGGGCACCCCCCCGAACGGCTGCTGTTCGCCGACGACCGGCCCGAGAACGTCGCCGCCGCCGCCGCCCGCGGCTGGCGGGTGCATCTGTTCGACGGTCCCGGCGGCTTCGCCGCGCGGCTGGTCGCCGAGGGCCTGCTGCCGGCGGGCGAGGCGGCATGACGCCGGCGCTGATTCCCTTTGCGGCCGGCGAGGCGCGGCTCGACTGGCTGGCGCTGACCCGGGCCCTGGCCGAAGGACATGCCCGCCCCCTCGCGGGGCTCGGCGACGTCTTTCTGTACCGGGGCGCGGACACGCTTCTGTCGCGCGCCGCCGCGATCGACGGCATGGGCATGCTGGTCAAGACCGCGACCGTGTTCCCGGCCAACGCGGCGCGCGGCCTGCCCACGGTGAACGGATCGGTCTGCCTGTTCTCCGACGCAACCGGCGAGCTCGAGGCGCTGATCGACTTCCACCTGGTCACGAAGTGGAAGACGGCCGGCGACAGCCTGCTGGCCGCCCGGCACCTCGCGCCGCCGCGGGTGGAGCGCATCCTGATCGTCGGGGCGGGCACGGTGGCGCGCGCGCTGCGGCAGGCCTACGGGGCCCTGTACCCGCAGGCGGCGTTCTCGGTCTGGAACCGCACGGCCGAGACGGCGCTACGCCTGGCCGCCGACTTTCCCGGCACCCGGGCGGTCGCCGACCTGCCCGCGGCCGTGGCCGCGGCCGACATCGTGACCGTGGCCACGATGGCGCGGGATCCGCTGATCCGCGGGGCTTGGCTCCGTCCGGGCCAGCACCTCGACCTGATCGGCGCCTACCGGCCCGACATGCGCGAGGCCGACGACGCCGCGCTGCGGCGGGCACGGCTGTTCGTCGATTGCCGCGCCACGACGCTCGACCACATCGGCGAGCTGAGCGATCCCATCGCGCGCGGCGTGATCGCGCGCGAGGATGTGGTGGCCGACTTCTTCGATCTGCCCTCGGGGCGCTTCGCGCGCCGCTCGGACGAGGAGATCACCCTGTTCAAGAACGGCGGCGGCGCGCACCTCGACCTGATGACCGCGCGCTACATCCTGTCGCGCTGGCAGGGGCAGGGCGGCTGAGCGCGACCCGCCCGGTCAGACGATGACGATATCGTTGATCAGGATGCTCGGGTCGCTCACGCCGGCCACGGTCAGGACATCGCCGCCGAAGTTGAACACGGCATTGCCGTTCACGACGGTGCAGAACTGCGCGACCACCTGCGCCGCGGTCAGGCTTCCGCTCCACAGCGCATCGTCGAGCTGGATCCGGTCGAGGTTGTCCTCGAAGTCGGTGATCCGGTCGCTGCCGTAGCGGTTCGCGAACACGAAGGTGTCGCGGTTGGCCCCGCCCGTCAGCACGTCGTTCCCGGCGCCGCCGTCGAGAGTGTCGAGACCCGCGTCGCCGCGCAGAAGGTCGTTCCCGGCGTCGCCGCGCAGAAGGTCGGCCTGGTCTCCGCCGTTCAGCGTGTCGTTTCCGTCATTGCCGTCGAGGGTGTCGTTGCCGCCGCCACCCCGGATCAGGTCGTCGCCGTCGCCGCCGCTCACCCGATCATCGTTGCCCCCGCCGTCCAGCGTGTCGCGTCCGGCCGCGCCCGTCAGGGTGTCGTTGCCGAAGCCGCCGATCAGCAGGTCGTCGCCGTTGCCCCCGTCCAGCACGTCGTCGTTCGACTGGCCGCTCAGGGTGTCGTTGCCCTCGCCGCCGGTCAGCACGTCATTGCCGAAGCCGCCGAGGATCGAGTCGTTCCCCTCGCCGCCGTCGAGAATGTCATTGTCGTGCTGGCCGTTCAGGAAGTCGTTCCCCTCGCCGCCGGTGATGATGTCGTTGCCCGCGCCGCCGATGACGGTGTCGTTGCCGGCACCGGCATCGACGATGTCGTTGCCGGTGCCGGCGCTGACCGAGTCATTGCCGAGGTAGCTGCGGATCTGGTCGTTGAACCGCGTTCCGCCGATCGTGTCATGCCCGCTGAACACATGGGCGCGCAGGGCCTCGGACTGGCCGGTGCTGCCCAGATCGAAGATCTGCGCCGCGTCGAGCGAAAGGCCCGTGGCGCTGAACACCGTCTTTCCGGACACCACGACGCCGATCTGCTGGACGGTGCCGCCGGTCACATCCACCAGGACGCCGAAGAACAGCACCGGTTCGAGGCCGACCCCGTTCAGATAGGCGAAGTTCTGCGCATCGTCGAAGAAGCGGAACTGCGTGGAACTGTAGGAGCTGAAGTCGTAATCCCCGACGAAGCTGAACTCGAGCGTGTCGGTCTGCACGCCCGAGGTGAAGTAGGCCTGCGAGAAGGCGAACGTGGCCATGGCTGTCCCCTGACGTGCCGAATGTCGAGGCGAGCAAGCCTCCGCCGGCGCCGCTTGTCAATGAGTCGACCCGGCCCGCTCAGGCGGCCCGGGCGGCCAGGGGTGTCTCGCGCACCGGAAGGTGGACGAGGGCCGAGAAGGCGCCCACCCCGATGCCGATCCACCAGACCAGCGTGTAGCCCCCGGTCGCGTCGTAGAGCCGCCCGCCGAGCCAGACGCCGAGGAAGCCGCCGATCTGGTGGCTGAGGAAGATCACGCCGTAGAGCGTGCCCATGTAGCGCAGTCCCCAGAGCTGCGCGACGAGGCCCGAGGTCAGCGGCACGGTGGCCAGCCAGAGCGCCCCCATCGCCGCGGCGAAAACCAGCACCGAGGCCGGGGTGATCGGGGCCAGGATGAAGGCGGCCGAGACGACCGTGCGCGCGGTGTAGATGCCGGCCAGCAGCAGCCGCTTCGACATCCGCCGGCCGGCCCGGCCGGCGGCCAGCGTGCCGGCGATGTTGGCCAGCCCGATCACCGCCACCGCCACCGCGCCCAGCGCCGAGGTGGTGGCGACGCCCACCCCGGCCAGCATCCCCGCGGGGTCGATCGGCCCGCAGAGTTCGGTCACGAAGGCGGGAAAATGCGCGGTGAGGAACCCCAGCTGATACCCGCAGGAGAAGAAGCCCAGAAAGATCAGCGTGAACGACGGGTCGCGGAAGGCCCGGGCGAGGACCGTGCCCATCGGCTCGAAGGGTTCGAGGCGCCCGCTCCGCTCCGGCGCCCGCAACAGCGGCAGCGCCAGCATCGACAAGACCGCCGCCGCCGCGAAGATCAGGAACACGCTCTGCCACGGCATGACGGCAAGCAGCGCCTCGGCCACCGGCGGCCCGATGACCTGCCCGAGCGAGCCCGCCGCCGTGGCGATGCCGAGCGCCATCGAGCGGTTCGCCTCGCTCGCCGCCCGGCCGACCACCGCCAGCACCACGCCGAAGCCCATGCCCGCGGTGCCGCAGCCGATCAGGATCGCCAGAAGCTGATGCGCGCCCGGTGTCGTTGCCAGCGCCGACAGCACGAGCCCGACCCCGTAGGCGACCGCGCCGCCCATGATCGCCCGCCGGTCGCCCCATCTCTCGGCCACCGCGCTGAACAGCGGCGCGGCGATTCCCCAGACGAGGTTCTGGATCGCGATCGCCAGGCTGAATTCGGCCCGCGGCCAGCCGAACTCGGCCGCCACCGGAATCTGGAACACGCCCATCGCGGCCCGGATGCCGAAGCCGACGATCAGGACGACCGAACCGCCGACGAGGACGGGCAGGAGGGCGCGGGTGTCGGTCATCGGGGCGCGGCGGCTCGGGCGGGGGGCGGCAGGGCCTCAGCCTTGGCCGGAAGCCGCGGCAAGGTCAACCGTCGCCCGGTGCAGACCCGGGGATGCGCTTTTCACCGCGCCGCGGGCCGGCTAGCAAGGCCGCAGCATGACCGGCGCCGTCACCCGCCTTTACCGGGCCCGCTGCGACGCGGGCGAACTCAGCCCCGACCCGGCGCAGGAGGCGGTGCTGCCCGCGCTCGACCGCCTGGCCGCGGCGCTCGGCCCGGCGCCGGCCGCCCCTCGCCTCGGCCGGCTGTTCCGCAAGCCGCCCGGGTCGCCGCGCGGCCTCTATCTCTGGGGCGGGGTCGGGCGCGGCAAGTCGATGCTGATGGACCTGCTGGTGACGGCGGCCGACCCGGTACCGCGCCGGCGCGTGCATTTCCACGCCTTCATGCAGGAGATCCATGCCGGCATGACCGCGGCGCGCCGGCGCGGGGTCGAGGACGCGCTGGCCCCGGTGGCGCAGTCGGTCGCCGCGGCGGTGCGGCTGCTGGCCTTCGACGAAATGCAGGTGACCGACATCACCGACGCGATGCTGGTGGGGCGGCTCTTCGAGATGCTGTTCGCGGCCGGGGTCACCGTGGTCACCACCTCGAACCGCCCGCCCGGCGACCTCTACCGGGACGGGCTGAACCGCGGCCTGTTCCTGCCCTTCATCGCGCTTCTCGAGGCGCGTCTCGAGGTGATCGAGCTGGCCGGCCCGACCGACTGGCGGCAGGGGCGGATCGCCGGCGCGCCGGTCTATTTCCACCCCGCCCACACCGCCCGCGCCCGCATCGACGCGCTCTGGCAGGACTTCGGCGGCGCCGCGGCACATCCCCTGGTGCTGACGGTTGGCGGGCGGGCGGTGACGGTGCCGGCCTTCGCCAACGGGGTCGCGCGCGCGAGTTTCTGGGATCTCTGCGCGCAGCCGCTGGGGCCGGCCGACTATCTCGCGCTGGCGCAGGCGGTGCGCGTGCTGATCCTCGAGGACATCCCCCGCCTGTCGTCCGAGAACTACAACGAGGCCAAGCGGTTCGTCACCCTGATCGACGCGCTCTACGAGGCGCGGGTGCGGCTGGTCGCCTCGGCCGCGGACGAGCCGGAACGCCTCTACCTCGAAGGCGCGGGCAGCTTCGAGTTTGCCCGCACCGCCAGCCGCCTGCGCGAGATGCAGGCCGAGGGCTGGGGCAAGGACCGCGACGCCGCCCCCTGACCGTCGTCCGGATCCGGGGCCGACCGCCGGCCGCGGCTCAGGGTCGCGGCTCTGGCCCGCGTCCCCGCCCATGCCGACCCGCGTTTCCGGACCGACCCCGGAACCCCGCCGCCGCCGGTTCCGCTGCGGCCGCCCCCGGTTCCGTCGTCGCCGTCGTTGCGCTAGGATGCGCGAGGGAGGACGCCGCCGATGCTGACCATCGACCGCAGCCGCCGTGTGCAGACGGTGATCACCACCTTCGACGTGACGCCGGGCACCGCGCAGGACCTGATCGACGAGCTGACCGACGCCTATGCCGCCTTCATCTCGCACCAGCCCGGCTTCGTCGCCGCCGCGATCCACGTCAACGACGCGGCGACGCGGGTTGCGAACTATTCGCAGTGGGACCGGCGCGAGGATTTCCTGGCGATGCTGCGCTCGGACGAGATGCGCGCCCGCAACCGCCGCATCAACGCGCTCTGCCGCAGCTTCGAGCCGGTGATGTACGACGTCGTCGCGGCCTTCGGCTGATTCGCCGAGGCCAGCGTCACGAACCGCTCCGGCAGCGCCATCGGCGCCAGCCCGGCGCCGCTGCGCCCGCCGTCCCGCGCCGAGACCACGCGACGCCCCCGCGCGCTTCCGCCCTGTCCCACCCGCATGAGCCCGGCCGCCACCTCGGCCGGTTCGCGCACCGGCACCTCGCGCAACCGGGCGAACCGGCGGATCTGCGGCTCGTTGCAGCCCGCACCCCGCGCCCGGTGACCGCTGGTATTGCCCCTATTGCCCCGCGCGCGCCCGGGCGGCTGCGCCGTCCGCCACAAGGCCGCCGGTTCCTCGCGCAGCGCCGCGCAAGGCGCCGACCGGATCGCCCCGTCCCCGGCCCGGTCGGGGATGGGCGCGGCAAGCCCCGGGGCCAGCGCCGGGTCGGCCGGCACGAGTTCGTCCGCGTCGGTCACGACGACCGCGCGACAGACCCTCGGCAGGGCCGCCGCCATCGCCGAGAGGAAGGCCTGCGTGTCCTGCGCGAAGGTGTCGGTGCAGGCGCGCGGAACCGTGGGGAGGTTGCAGCCCGCCGCGATCGCCGCGTGATCCGCATCGGGTCCGTGCGAAACCACGGTGAGATGCGCCCGCCCGGGCTCGCGCCCGTCGGGCGCCACCCGTTTCGCCACCAGCACCGGGCTGCGATGGACCGTGGTGGGCGCCGCGACGTCGCCCGCTTGCAGGCCCGGTTTCTCCGCCCTCCGGGCTCGCCGCCAGACGAGGGGGCGCCGAAGCGCGCGCCGTCAACCTGCCGCCTCGACTGCCGCCGCCGCCGCCGCCGCGGCGCCGATGCGCGCCCGAAGCGCCTCGGTCAGGTGCAGCGGCGCCTTCTGCTTCTGCGCCGGCACCGCCTCGCCCGGGGGCGGATCGAGCGCGAGGTCGGTCACCGACCCGCCGACCGGCGCGAGGATCTTGCGCTCGGTGTCGGGCCGCCAGGGCGCCGGGACCAGCCGCAACAGCCGCGGCCCCGGCGCGCGGGCGAAGGCGGAAAGATGAAGCGGCGATCCGCCGACCCCGGCGATCAGCCGCGCCCCCCGCACCGCGGCGACCTGCGCCGACAGCGGCAGGTCCTGCGGGTGGATCACCGCCCGGCCGAGACCCGCGAACAGATCGTCGGGCGCCGCCTCGGGCAGGCCCGCGACCCCGACGGCTGTCGCGCGCCAGCCGCGAGCGGCTGAGGAACACCCATTCGCCCACCGCCGCCGCGGCAGGGCCGGCGCCAGCAGCCGGTCGCCCGAGGCGATCAGGACATGGGGGGAGAGCCGCGCCCCGCCCCTCGCGATGAAGGTTGCCAGCTTGAGAAGTTTGTCATCGTGTGAGACTAAAACACCGATCCTCGGCTTCAGGGGCGGTTGCCCCATCCGCTTCATCTGGCTCACAAAAACATCAACCGCGATATC
>CALDYW010000015.1 GCA_937944395.1 uncultured Paracoccaceae bacterium
CGCGATCGCCGCGCTGGCCGCGGGCCTGGCCCCCGACCTCGGCACGGCGCTGGCCCGCATCGCCGCCCACGACCGGGTCTGGGAGCCCGAGCCCGAGGCCGCCGCCCGCGCCGCGGCGCGCTTCGCCCTCTACCGCCCGGCCTGGGAGGCGCTGCGCCCGGTCAACGCAGGCCTCGGCGCCTGACCCGCGGGGCGGCGCGCGCGCGCGGCACCGCCGCGGGCGACGCCGGGGCGAGGCCTGCGCGCCGGCCGGTCTCTGGCAATCGCCGCGCGGCAGGCTAAGGTGGCGCCGGTGCCGCCCCGCCGGGCGGCCGGAACATCGGCAGCCGGCCGTTCGCAGGCCGGACGCGAACAAGGGGAGAACGAGGGAATGACGACGGGCGGATTTCGCGCCGGCAACAGCGCCGGGGCAATGCTTCTGGCTGGGCTTCTCGCGCTGGCCGCGGCGACCC
This sequence comes from uncultured Paracoccaceae bacterium, assembly GCA_937944395.1. Classification (GTDB taxonomy): domain Bacteria; phylum Pseudomonadota; class Alphaproteobacteria; order Rhodobacterales; family Rhodobacteraceae; genus CALDYW01. The sequence continues at coordinate 453 of CALDYW010000015.1, forward strand.
CGGCCGCGGCCGAGGGGCGGGTGACGGTGGTCACGCCCTACCTCGCCCAGCCGGGCACGCAGTTCTACGTCGACGGGTTCAAGGCCGCCGCCGCCGAAGAGGGGTGGGAGGTGAACGTGATCGACACCGCCGGCGACATCGCCGCGGCGGTCGCGCGGATCGAGGATGCGGTGACGCAAGGCGTGGACGCGATCGTGATCAACGTCGATCCCGCGCAGGTCGAGGCCGGCCTTGCCCAGGCGCAGGCGGCGGGCATCCCGGTGGTGGGAATGGATGCGGGCATGCACCCGATGCTGGCCACCAACGTCACCTCGAACGGCTATGCGATGGCGGTGGAGACCGCGACCTACATCGTCAACCGCATCGGCGGCGCGGGCAATGTGGTGATGTTCGTCTTCGACCCCTTCCCGCCGGTGCAGATGCGCGGAGTCATCGCCGACGCGATCTTCGCCAACCATCCCGGCATCACGGTGATCGACCGCGTCACCCCCGACGTGCAGGACGGCGGCATCGCCGACAGCCGCGCGAAGATGGAGGCGATCCTCGCGGCCAACCCCGAACCCGGCAGCATCGCCGCGGTCTGGGCGGCCTGGGACCAGCCTGCGCTGGGGGCGCTGCAGGCGATCGAGGCGGCGGGCCGTGCCGGGGAGGGCATCGTCATCACCGGGATCGACGCCAACCCGCAGGCGCGCGACGCCATCGCCGCGGGCGGCAACTTCGAGGCCAGCGTGGCGCAGGACTTCATCGGCATCGGCCGGACCGCCGCCGGGGCGGTGGCGCGCCTTCTTGCCGGCGAGACGATCCGCGAGCCGGTGATCTATGTGCCGACCCGGCTGATCACCGCCGCGAACGTCGCCGAGTGAGGCGGCAGCACCGCGCTGCGGCGGCGCCCGGCGGGCAGCCGGCCCGCAGGCCGCGGCACGGCCGCACGCGGCGGCACGACCGATGAGGCGGATCGAGTTTCTCGGCCTGTCCAGGGCCTACGGCGGGCAGCCGGCGCTGGTGGACGTCTCGCTGACCCTTGCGGGCGGGGAGATCCACGCCCTCATGGGAGAGAACGGCGCCGGCAAGTCCACGCTGATCCGGCTGATCGCGGGCGTCACGCGGGCCGATTCCATGCGGGTGCGGATCGACGGGGCGGAGGTTCCGCTGGCCTCGGCGGCCGATGCAGCGCGGGCGGGGTTCCGTTTCGTGCATCAGGAGCTCCACATCGTGCCGCAGCTCTCGGTGGCCGAGAACGTGGCCCTCGGCCGGCCGCTGCCGCGCCGCTTCGGCCTGGCGGTGGACTGGCCGCGGCTGCGGGCCGAGGCGGCGGCGGCGCTCGCCCGCCTCGGGGCTGTCGGGATCGACCCCGCCCTGCCCGCCGGACGGCTGACCACGGGCGAGCGGATGCTGGTGCGCCTCGCGGCCCTTCTGGTCGCGGGCGATGCCGCCCCGCGGCTCTACGTCCTCGACGAGCCGACCGCGGCGCTGACCCATGCCGAATCCGCCCGCCTGTTCGCTGTGCTGCGCGACCTCGCGCGGGACGGCGCGGCGATTCTCTACGTCTCGCACCGGCTGGACGAGGTCATGGCGCTCTGCCACCGCGTGACGGTTTTGCGCGACGGGCGTGTGGCGCTCGCCGGGCCGACCTTGGAGATCGGGCGCGACGGGATCATCCGCGCGATGACCGGCCGGGAACCGCGCGGCGCGGCGCGGCCGATCGAGCGGTCAGATGCCGCCGCGACCGCGGCCAGAGCCCCGGTCTGCCGCCTCGACAAGGTGGCGGCGGGGCGGCTCTCCGGGCTCGACTTCACCCTCGCCCCGGGCGCGATCCTCGGCATCGCCGGGCTCGAGAATGCCGGGCAGTCCGAACTCCTGCGGCTGTTTCTGGGCGAGGGGCGGATCGCGGCCGGGCGTCTGGAGGTGCTGGGCCGGCCCCGCCCCTCGGGTCCGGCGGAGGCCTGGGCGCGCGGCATCGCGCTGGTCCCGCGCGAGCGCCGCGCCGAGGCGCTGATGCCGGGGCGCACGATCACCGACAATGTGGTCCTGCCGCACCTCGGCCGGCTGTCGCGCCCGCTCGGCCTCGCGCGGGCGCGGGCCGAGGCGCGGATGGCAAGGGACATGGCTGCGCAGGTGCGGCTGCGGTTCCGCGCGCTCGGCCAGCCGGTGCGCAGCCTGTCGGGCGGAAACCAGCAGAAGGTGGTCTTCGCCCGGGCCCTCGCCGGGGCGCCGCGCCTGCTGCTGCTCGACGACCCCACGCGCGGGGTGGACGTGGATGCGCGCGCGGACCTGCACGAGCTTGTGCGCGGGCTCGCCGCGCGCGGCGCGGGCGTGATCCTGACCTCGACCGACCTGACCGAACTCCTCGAGCTCGGCCACAGCATCCTGATCCTGTCCGCGGGGCGGCAGGCGGGGCTGGTGCCGGCGGCGGGGCTGACGCCCGAGACCCTGCTCGGGGCGATCTACCGCGCCGGAGAGCGGGCGGCATGAGGCGGCTCAGGCGCTACGGCACGCTGATCGGCTTTGCCGGCATCGTCGCGGCCTTCGCGGTGCTGCTGCCCGACACCTTCCTGACCACCCGGAACCTGCTGAACATCTCGCAGCAGGTCAGCATGCTGGCGGTGGTCGCCTTCTCCATGACCCTGGTGATGGCGATGGGCGACTTCGACCTGAGCGTGGGCTCGATGGCAAGCCTCGCGGGCGTGACCGCGGCGGCGATGTTCCAGGCCGGCCATCCGGTGCCGGCAGGAATCCTCGCGGCGCTGGCGGTGGGGCTGGCCGGGGGGCTTCTCAACGGCGTGCTGGTGGCCTGGGTCGGCATCCTGCCCTTCGTGGCGACGCTCGGGACGCTGACGATGTTCTCGGGCGCGGCCTTCGTGGTCTCGGACGGCCGCACGATCTTCGGCCGCGACATCCCCGAGCCCTTCGCCGCCTTCGCCCGCGGCGGGGTCGAGGTCGCCGGCGTCACCCTGCCCGCGCTGACGCTGGCGGCGCTGGGCGTGTTCCTGGTGGTCTGGGTGCTGCTCGAGCACACCGCCTTCGGGCGGCGGCTCTACGCGATCGGGGGCAATGCCGAAGCGGCGCGGCTTGCCGGCGTTCCGGTGGCGCGGCTCAGGATCGCGGCCTTCGGCCTGACCGGGCTCGGCGCCGCCGCGGCCGGGCTGATGTATGCCAGCCGCGTGGCCTCGGCCAATCCGACGCAGGGCGCGGGGCTCATGCTCGACGCCATCGCCGCGGTCTTCCTCGGCATGACAATGAGCGAGGAAGGCGAGCCCAGGGTGCATGCGACGCTGGTGGGCGTGCTGATCCTTGCGGTGCTGGCGAACGGCCTGACGCAACTGCGGGTGGACAGCTACATACGCGAGATCCTCGTGGGCGCGATCATCCTCGCCGCGGTCGGCGCCGCCGGACTCGGGCGGATCCTCGGGCGCTGAGGCGACCGGGCAGGCCGGCGGGCGCTGCCGCGGGCCCGCCCGGACGCGCGGCATGGCGCAGTCGGCCCGGACGGCCGCGCGGGCGGGCGGGCATCGGGGTCTGGGCCGCGCTCCGGAACCGCGACCGGTGGTCCGCCCGGCTATCGGACGGCCAGTCAGCCGGGGGGCGCCCAGACTTCCGGGGCCGCGCCGGGCGCGAGGATGTGGAAGGCACCGGGCGCGACCGGAACCCCCTCGCCGACCGTCCCGTCGGGCCAGTGGAGCCGCACCTCGGCGACGGTGCTCTCGCCGAGGCCGAAGTGCAGCCAGCCGAGCTGCCCGCCGCCATGGCCGCCCCCGACGGTCAGCTCGCGCCGCTGCACCCGGCCCGCGTCGTCGCGCAGCTCGACCCAGGCACCCACGGCATCGCGGTTGGGCCCCGCCATCCGCGGGCGCAGGGCCACCCAGCCCGCGGCCGCACCGGTGCCGAGGTTGCGCCAGACCTCGACCGGGTCGCGCCGGTTCACCACCACGAGGTCAAGCCAGCCGTCGAGGTCGAGGTCAACCACCGCCGCCCCGCGCGCGGTCAGCAGGCTTGCGACCCCGGCGCGGTCGCCGGCCTCCTCGAAGGTTCCGTCGGCACGCTGCAGCAACAGGTTGTTGGGGTCGGCCCGGGCGAAGTCGGGCATCTCGTCCACGTTGCCCTTGGCCACGAACAGGTCGTCCAGCCCGTCGTTGTTCACGTCTGCGAATTCGGCATGCCAGGCGGTGCTCGGACGCGGATCGTCGCCGACATAGGGCCGGTGCGCGGTGACGCCGAGGCGGAAGGCGATGTCGGCGAATTCGGGCCGCAGCATCGCCGCATCGGGCTGCGGCACCAGGCGCTGCAGCTTGTTGTCGGCCATCGAGGTCAGGAAGTATTCCGGCAGCCCGTCGCCGTCGAGGTCGCGCGAGGCGATGCCCATGCCCCAGATGCTCAGGTGCTGCCAGCCCTCGTCGGCCGAATAGAGGCGCGGGGGCGCGCCGGGCTCGAGGTGCCAGAGCTGCTCCTGCCCGCCCTTGTAGTATTCCCGGTCGTTGGAGACGCGCAGGGCGGGCTGGCCGGAGCGGTTCCAGTCGGTGAACAGCATCGACAGCGCGCAATGCCCGGGAGCGAGCGCGAGCGGCGGGCCGTAGCCGCCCTCGGGCCGCGGGCGGTGCAGGCGGTTGTCGGTGCACGATCCCCAGGGAAAATCCTCCTCGGCCGGGTCGATGTAGCTGCCGAAGGCGAGCGTCGGCCAGGCGTTCCCCGCCTCCCAGGTGGCGGCGAAGGCGGCCGACCAGTCCGACCCGCCGTCGAAGCCCCAGGCCTCGTTGGCGCGCGCGAAGCGACAGTCGCCGAGGCCGCGCATCAGCACGTCCTCGCCGCGCCGGGCGAGGGCGAGGTCGGTCAGCCCGTCGCCGTCGATGTCGAGCGGCCAGAGCCCGGTGACGGCGTCGAGGTCAAGTCCCGAACCGGGCACGGGGCGGAACGACAGCGGGCCGCCGGTCGGGCTGTCGTTGACGAACACGGCAGCCGGCCCGGCACCGCCGGCGAAGGCGAGGTCGGGCCGGCCGTCGCCCGAGCAGTCGAAGGCCGCGACACCGCCGCCGACCATGTATTCCCAGTCGCCGGCATAGGTGTGGTCGATCCCCGCGGTGGCCGTCTCGTCGGCGAAGCGGGGCACCGCCGGGGCGGGCGCGGCCGTCTCGGCCGGGGCGGGCGCGGCCGCCGCTGCGGCCCAGGCGAACAGGACAGGCAGGAAGGCGCGGCGCATCGGCTCAGGCCCTCGTCCGCAGCGCGAGCACATGGCCGCCGACGCAGCGCCCCTGTTCGAGCCCACGGTCGATCGCGCTGCGGTAGTGGATGCCCCCGAAGAGGCGCGAGATGCCGGCCTCGCCCGCCGCCTCCCAGAAGCTGCCGTAGTTCCGGGCGTCCAGGCCGTCGTCCTCGTGGGTGCGGTCCTCGAAGGGGAAGGGCGCGCCGAACAGCGCCGTCAGCACCGTCGCTGCCGCCCCCGAACAGGTCGAATGACCCGAGGGATATTCCGGGAAAGGCGGGGTGATCAGGACCGTCTCGAACGCCGGGTCGATCAGGCGGCGGATGTAGGTGACCGGGCGCAGCAGGTCATAGCGGTACTTCGCCTCCCAGCAGGCGATGAAGGCATCGGCCAGCGCGATCCCGAGAAGCGCCAGCACCTCGGCCCGCCGCACCAGCGGCGGCGCGTCGCGCTCGAGGATCTGCAGCGCGATCGACAGCCAGTGCCCCGGCGGCGTCGGCGACAGCATCGGATCGTCCGACCAGAACCAGGCGATGGCGCGCTGTTCGGGGGTGAGGCTGCGCACCGTGAGATAGACCTCCATCGCCTCGTCGTGGAAGGCCGAGCCCGGCTCCTCGCTGTACATGGGCGGCGGCGGCAGGGCGCAGGCGTCGCCCGCGGGCATGGAGAAGGGGCGCACGCTGCCCCAGTACGGCAGGAGCGGCACCTGCTGCAGCGGGATCCGGTTCGTCGGCACCCAGTTGGCCGGGCCTGGGTTCAGCTTGTAGTGCTCGGGAAACCCCAGGTTCTCGATCACCGCGCCGCCGTCCGCCGCGGCCCAGGCCAGGATGTGTTCGGCCAGCGCCAGCCCCGCCGCGGTGCCCTGCCCGGCCACGGCGGGTGCGACGCCCGCGGTCGCCCGCGCGCGGTTCCGCTCGGTCATCCGCGCCAGCGCGCGCTGCCCGGTCGGGCCGGTGTTCGCGAAGAACTCGGCGACCAGCCGCGCCAGCAGCGCGTCGATCAGCACCGCCGGGTCGCAGCCGGACCGCGCCGGCGGGGGCAGAAGGCCGGTCACCTGCCCGGCGAGCGACCGCAGGCCGGGCGTGTCGGGCACCAGCGCCTCATGGAGGGCGATGCCGAGGTAGGCGAAGGTGCGGGCCGCAACCGGCGGGGAATAGGTCGGCGTATGCCGGACAAGCTCCAGCACCAGCCGATACCAGCGGTGCAGGATGTCGGCGGCCCGCGCCTCGGCCGGGGCGTCGGCGGCGGGGGCGTCGGCGGCCAGAACGGACCGCCCGGCGCCGAGGCCCGTCGCGGCGAGCGCCGCGCCAAGCAGGCGGCGACGGTCGATCATGGCGAAAACCTCCCGGTCGGGGCGCCCTTTCCGGCCCGGGCGCCTTTGCGTCCGATCCTGCCACGTCACCCGGGGCGCGGGCAAGGCCGCGTCGCGATCGCGCATTGCGCGCAGGTGCCGCCTCAGCCGAGCCGCCCGCGCGAGGTGACGCGCGCCACCTCCTCGACCCGCTCGCCGCGGATCAGGTGGACGTGGTCGAACAGGTTCGACACCACGCAGGCGTGGTTGGGGATCACCCGCAGCCGGTCGCCGATCCGCGGCCCGGGGCCCGGGACGGCGGAAAGATCGACCACGGCGTGTTCCTCGCTGAGCGCCGCGACCACCGCCGCAGGGTGCTCGACGATATGGCCGTGCCCGCCGGAGGCGACCGGATCGGCGGCCAGCGCCTTCGACCCGGCGTCGAGCACCGCACGCGCCGGCGTCGGGCGGCTGACCACGGTGGTCAGCACCGTCAGCGCGCAGTCCGCGAGCGTGCCGTGCCCCCAGCCCGCCTGCATCCGGTCGGAATAGATGTAGGTGCCCGGCCGCCATTCGGTGGCGACGCCGGCGAGCTCGGCCATCCGCGCCATGTCGGGGGTGCCGCCGGTCGAGATCACCGGCGGCGGCAGCCCCGCATCCGTCAGCAGGTCGCGCGCGGCCGCCAGCCAGTCGCGCGTCCCGGCGAGGCGCCCGCGCGGCGGATAGGTCATCAGCCCTCCGAACGCGAGGCCGGGCGCGGCGGCGACGGCCCGGGCGAGGGCAACCGCCGCCGCGGGATCCTGCACCCCGCAGCGGGCCGCGCCGGTGTCGCACTCCACCAGCACGGTCAGGGGATGCGCGGCCCCGGCGAAGCGCGCGGCATAGCCCGCGACCGTCTCGGCGCTGTCGGCGCTGACCGACAGCCGCACCCGGGCGTGCAGCGCCGCCAGCCGGTCGAGCTTGGCTGCACCCAGGATGTTGTAGGGCAGGAAGATGTCGGCAAGCCCGCCGTCGGCCATCGCCTCGGCCTCGCCGAGCTTCTGCGCGGTGATCCCGACCGCGCCCAGCGCCACCTGCCGCTGCGCGAACCGCGGCAGCTTGTGCGTCTTGACGTGCGGGCGCAGCCGCAGTCCCGCGGCGTCGGCAAGCCTCTGCCCGCGCGCGAGGTTGGCCTCGACGCGGTCGAGGTCGATCAGCACGGCCGGCGTGTCGATGTCGGATATGTGCAAGTCAGCACCGGTCACGAGATCGCATCGAGAAAGGGAAGGTTGCCGGCGGACAGGCCGGCATCCACGGCCAGCGCCGCACCGGTGATCCCCGAGGCGAGCGGCGAGGCGAGGAACAGCACCGCGTTCGCGACCTCGGCGGGGGTGACGATCCGGCCCAGCGGATAGATCGCCCGCAGCCGGTCGAGCAGCCCCGGATCGGCGGCAAGCCGGTGCTCCCAGGCGCCGGTCCGGATCGAGGCGGGAACCACCGCATTGGCCCGCACGCCGTCGCGCCCGGCCTCGGTGGCGATCGCCCGCGCCCAGGCCATCAGTGCCGCCTTGGCCGCAGAATAGGCCGGATTGCCGAAGTGGCTGAGCGCGTTGCAGGAGGAGACGAAGACGAAGGCGCGGTTGCCGCGCCCCGCCCGCATCGCCGGCAGAAGCGCAAGCGACAGCCGCGCCGCGCCGGTGAAGTTCAGGTCCATCTCGTGCGAGAGGTTCCCGGCCGTGACCTGCCCGAGCGTCTCGGCCCGCGTCCAGCCCGCGTTCGAGACCACCACCGCCGGCACCCCGCCCGCGAGGATCGCCGCCGCCGCGGCATCGACCGCCGGCAGGTCGGCCAGGTCGAACCGGTGCGCCTCGGCGATACCCGCCTCGGACAGGCGGGCTCCGGGCAGGTCGCAGGCCACCACCTGCGCCCCCGCCGCGGCAAAGGCCGCCACCAGCGCCTGGCCCACCCCGCCGCCGGCGCCGGTGATCACCGTGCGCGCGCCCTCAAGCCCCCACATGCGCCCGCCTCCCTTGCCTTCCGTGCCGATCCGGCGATGCTGGCGCGGGACTCGCAACGGAAGGATCGCGCCCCATGCCCAAGCAGGTGTTCGGAACCGCCCAGGTGCCCCTCTCCCCCGCCGTGCGGGCGGGCGATTTCGTCTTCGTCTCGGGCCAGGTCCCGACCGGACCGGACGGCGCCGTGGTCCCGGGCGGGATCGAGGCCGAGACCCGGGCGGTGATGGACAAGATCGCCGAGGCCCTCGCCCTGGCCGGCGCGACGCTCGCGGACGTGGTCAAGACCACCGTCTGGCTGCGCGACCGCGCCGATTTCGCTGCCTTCAACCGCGTGTATGGCGAATACTTTCCCGTGGACCCGCCGGCCCGCACCACCTCGGAGGCGCGCCTGATGATCGACATCGCGGTCGAGGTCGAGGCCATCGCCTTCAGCCCGCAGCGCTGAGCGGCGCGGGCCGGCCGGAGACCGGGGTCGGCAGCCCCGCCGTGCGCGCCTTCAGCTGCAGCGCGACGAAGCGGGAATAGAACCGCGACAGCGCGAGGTTGCCGCCGTGGAACCACAGGCCGTCCACGGCGGTCGGCTTCCACATGTTGCGCAGCTCGCCCTGCCAGGGGCCGGGGTCGCCCGGCACCCCCGAGCCGAGGCCCCAGCAGGGCCCCACGGCATCGGCCGCCACGCGCGAGACGATGCCCGCCACCGTCTCGTGCATCGAGCGGTAGCCGGTGCAGGCGACGATCAGATCGGCGGGAAGCGCGGTGCCGTCGTCGAGCACGACCGCCCGCGGCGCGATCGCCCGCACGCCCTGACCCGAGACCAGCCGCACCTTTCCCTGCGCGATCAGCTCCGACCCGCCGACATCGATGTAATAGCCCGCGGCGGTGCGCAGCGCCTTCATGAACAGGCCCGTCCCGTCAGGGCCGAAGTCGAGCGCGAAGCCGGCCGCCGCAAGCCGGCGATAGAAAGCGGCGTCGCGGTCGCGGATGCGCGCGTAGAGGTCGCGCTGCCCTTCGGCCAGAAGCGCGTAAGGGGTGGCGGCGGCAAGCCAGTCGGCCATCTCGTGCGTGAGACCGCGGGCCAGAGCGGCCTCGGAATAGTCGGAGAAGCCGAGCTCCATCAGCGTCTCGGACCGGACCACGCAGGTCGGGCTGCGCTGCACCATCGTCACCTCGGCCCCGGCCTCCCACAGATCTACGGCGATGTCGTGGGCCGAACTCGCCGAGCCCACCACCACCGCGCGCCGGCCGGCCCAGCCCTGCGCCCCGGTCCAGGCGCTCGAGTGCAGGATCGTCCCCTCGAAGGTGGCCGCCCCCGGCCAGTCGATCTCGCGCGGCGGGCCGTAGGCGCCGGTGGCGAAGACGAGTTCGCGGGGCTCGAGCATGAGCCGCTCGCCCGCGCGCTCCACGGTCACCGCCCAGCGGCCGCGGTCGGCGTCGCGGCGGGCGGACAGCGCGGTGGTCGAGGTCCACAGATCGAGGTCGAGCGCCAGCGCATAGGCCTCGAGCCAGTCGCCCATCCGGTCCTTCGGGGTGAACACCGGCCAGGTGTCGGGGAAGGGAATGTAGGGCATGTGGTCGTACCACACCGGGTCGTGCAGCACGAGCGTGCGGTAGCGGTTGCGCCAGGAATCGCCCGCGCGCGGGTTCCTCTCGACGATCAGCGCAGGCACCCCCAGCGCCTTCAGTCGCGCCCCGAGCGCAAGCCCCCCCTGCCCGCCGCCGATGATGACGACCTCGGGCTGCATCGTGCGGCCCAGCGCGGCGCGGCGGGCGGCACGGGCGTCCGACCAGGTGATCCGGTCGCGGCGGGCGCCGTGCACGACGCCCTGCGGGCGGCGGGGGCCGCGCGCCTCCTCGTGGCCGATCAGGTCGTCGATTGCGGTGAACAGCACCCGCGCCCGCCCGTCGCGCAGGTGCAGCCGGCCGCGGCCGCGGGCGAGCGCGGTGTCGAAGGCGATCCAGGCTGCCGCCTCGCCGGGGGCGGGCGCCTCGGCCGACCCGACGGTGCGCCAGCCCGCGGGGCGGGTGTGGGCAAGCGTCTCGGCGAGCGTCGCGGCGATCGCCGCGCGCCCCTCCAGCGTGCGGATGTTCCAGGTGAAGGCCAGCAGGTCGCGCCAGAAGCCGCCGGGCTCGAACAGGTCGGCTGCGCGCGGCAGGTCGCCCGCGGCAAGCGCCGCGCCGAAGTCCTGCAGCCAGGCGGATACGGCGGCATCGGGCGTCATGGCGGACCTCCTCGTTGCGGTCTCGGTTCAGTCGCCGAGCGGCTCGAGCCCCCTGCCGGGCCGGCGGGCGACCAGGGCATACTTGATCCGGCGCAGGTTCTCGCGCGCCGCGGCGCCAAGCCGGTAGCCGGTCGCGGCCGCCATCAGGTCGATGATCAGCAGGAAGGCGAAGCGCGAGGCCGAGGGCGTCAGCGTGTCGGGGAACTCGGGAACACGGGCGGTGAGCGCGATGTCGGCCGCCAGGGCAAGCTCGCTGTCGGGCGCGGTGACTGCGATCGTGCCCGCGCCGTAGTGGCGCGCCAGTTCGACCGCCTCGATCACCTCGCGGGTGCGCCCCGTTGCCGAGATCGCGATGAGGACATCGCCCGCGCGCCAGGTGGCCAGCGTCATGCGCGCAAGATAGGGTTCCTTGAGCGCGGTGATCCCGATGCCGTAGCGGAACAGGCGGTGCCCGGTCTCCTCGGCCAGCGCCGAGGACGAGCCGCCGAGCCCGAGCGCCGCGACCCGGCGCGCCGCGGCCAGCATCTCGGCCGCGGCCAGCACCCGGGCAGGGTCGAGCTCGGCCTCGACCGCGCGCAGGGCGGCGCGCGCCTCGGAGAGGATCGAGGCCCAGAACGGCGGCGACGGCGATGCCACCTCGGGCGGCGGCACGGCCGGATCGTTGAGGAACAGTTCGCCGACGACGAGGCTGCGGGCGAGCTGCAGCTTGAAGTCGCGCACCCCCTCGCAGCCGACCGCGCGGCAGAACCGCGTCACCGTGGGCTGGCTGACCCCGGCGCGGAGCGCGATCTCGGCATTCGAGGCCGCGACCGCAGCCTGAACGTCGGACAGGACCGCATCGGCCACCGCCTGCTCGGCCGGGCGAAGGGCGGCGTAGGCGTCCTTGATGCGCGCGATCACGTCGGGCACGCGCTGCGCGCGTTCCCCGTCCCCCGTCGCCGCCGTGGCCGGCCTTGCCATGTCTGCCCGTCCCCCCCCGGCCGGACTTCCCGGCCGCTGCGAGTATCCGCCAGCGCGGGCGGCAGGGTCAAGGCCGCGGTCGGCCCCGTTTCGACCCCGTGAAAGAAACCTACAAGCCGTCGTATCGCCCGGAATGCGAAAACCCCGTGATCATCCCGGCTGAGAGAACGCGCCGATTGACAGGCATGTAAGCGAGTCACAAACTCGGGCGAAGACTCGCCTTGGGCCGCCCGCGGCGCGGGCCCGACCGCAAGGCGCCCGGGACCGCGCAGCTTTGGGGGGATCTGACGGCATGCAGCGCGAGGCGTCGGCGCAGCCGAAGCTGGCGATCCGCGGAGCCGGCAAGCGCTATGGCGACCTTGTCGCGCTGGAGGGCTGCAGCTTCGACGTGGCGGCCGACACGATCCTGTCGATCGTCGGGCCCTCGGGCTGCGGCAAGACCACGCTGCTGTGGTCGATGTCGGGGCTGCACCGGCTCAGCGAGGGCCAGATCCTGCTCGACGGCAGGCCGATCACCGGCCCGCACCCCGACATCGGTCTGGTGTTCCAGGAGGCGAACCTGCTGCCCTGGCGCAACCTGATCGACAACATCCTTTTTCCCTTCGAGATCAAGCGGCAGAAGCCCGACCGGGCGTGGATCGACCATCTTCTGGAGCGGGTCGGGCTGGTCGGCTTCGAGCGGCGCTTTCCGCGCGAGCTGTCGGGGGGCATGCAGCAGCGCGCGGCGATCGTGCGGGCGCTGTCGCTGCGCCCCTCGGTCCTGCTGATGGACGAACCCTTCGGCGCGCTCGACGCCTTCACCCGCGAGGAGATGAACCGGCTCGTCGAGGAGATCTGGATGGAGACGCATACCACGATCGTCTTCATCACCCATTCGATCGAGGAGGCGCTGTTCCTGTCGGACCGCGTGATCACCCTGACGCGGCGCCCGGGGCGGGTGCTGTCGGACATCGCCGTGGACCTGCCGCGGCCGCGCACGCCCGAGACCATGGCCAGCCGCGCCGTGTTCGACCTGAGCGTGGCGATCAAGGCCGACATCTACGGGCTGAAGCCCCGTGCGGAGGCGGCGGCGGCGGCGGCGGCGGCGGAGGCGGCGGCGGAATAGGCGATGACCGACGCGATCCCCGAGTTCCGCAAGCACGAGGCCACCCAGGTCGGCCTGTCGGGGGCGACCGGCCTTGCGGCCGGCACCGGGCGGCGCACGACGCTCGAGATCGCGGTCATCGTGCTGGTCGCGGTGGTGGTCGTCGGCGGGCTCGAGCTCCTGCTGTGGGTCAACGAGGTGCCGCATTACATCCTGCCCCGGCCGAGCCAGATCGCGGCAGCCCTCGTGAAGGAAATGCCCCGCATCCTGCCGCACTGGGGGCACACCCTGGTCGTGCTGCTCTCGGGCTTCGCCATCGGCGCCGGGATCGGGCTGACCCTGGCCGCGGTGATCACGCAGTTTCCCTTCGTCGAGAAGGTGATCACCCCCTACATCCTGATCCTCGTCACCACGCCGATGCTGGCGCTGGTGCCGCTGCTGATCCTGCGCTTCGGATTCGGCTACGAGCCGCGGATCATTGCGGTGGCGCTGGCCGCGGGGCCGATGGTGATGATCAACGCGGCCACGGGCTTCCGGCGCACCGACAGCGCCAAGATCGCGCTGGCCCGCTCCTACGGCGCCTCGGTCCTGCAGATCTTCTGGAAGATCCGCGCGCCGATGGCGCTGCCGATGATCCTGGTCGGGCTGATGATCGGGGCGATCTTCGGACTTCTGACCGCGGTGGGTGCCGAGATGGTGGGCGGCGGCTTCGGCCTCGGCAACCGTCTGACGACCTATTCGAGCATGATCAACATGCCCGAGTTCTTCGCGGTGATCCTGATCCTCTCGGGGATGGGCATCCTGATCTACGTGATCTTTTTCCTGATCGGCAAGAGATGGGCAAGCTGGGAGGCCTGAGGCGGGGCCTCCCGCGGGGCGGACGCAACGCACAACAGGGAGAGGTGCGATGAAGGGACATCTGGGCGGGCCGGGCCTGAGCCGGCGCAGGCTTCTTCAGGTCACGGCCGGGGGCGTGACGGTGATGGGCATGGGCGGGCTGATCCGACCGGCCGCCGCCGCCCCCTATGCGCGGGCCTTCACCTGGATCAGCCCGCGCGGCACGCTCGAGGTGCTCGACGACTACGGCTTCTGGGTCGGCAAGAAGATGGGCTATTTCGGCGACCTGAACGTGGACATGCAGCCTGGCCCCTCGGACGGCACGGCCACGGTGAAGTTCGTCGATGTCGGCCAGGCCGACATGGGCTTTCCCTCGCCCGGCGTGTTCTCCTTCGGCCTGCGCGAGGGCATGAAGCTCAAGAGCGTCTTCCACATGGGCGCGCGCGACACCTTCAGCCTGGCCTTCCGCAAGGGCGAAGGGCCGTCGGACATCAAGGGGATCGAGGGCAAGACGATCCTGCTCGGCTCGGCCGCCTGGCAGCCGATCGTCGATCCGATGCTGGCCGCGCAGGGCGTGGACATCTCGACGGTGAAGTATCTCGAGGCCGGCTGGCCGACCTGGGGCACCGCGCTGGCCGCCGGCCAGGGCGACGCCGCGCTGGCCTGGGAGGGGCTCAGGGCCGAGTGGATCGCCACCGGGCTCGAGTTCGAATACTGGCTCGGCGTGCAGAACTCGCCGCTGCCGGCGAACACCTTCGTCGTGCGCTCGGCCGATCTCGAGGATCCCGACAAGGTGGACTTCCTCGGCCGCTATCTGCGCGGCTGGGCGATGGGGATGCAGTTCGCCGAACACAACCCGCAGGCGGCGGTGCAGGCGGTGTTCGACCAGTTCCCCACCCTCGGCGCCAACGTCGGCCCCGAGCTTGGCTGCATGTCGCTGATCCAGCAGGCCAACGTCTTCCGCGGCGACATGGAGAACCGCGGCGGCTGGGGCTGGCACGACATGGAGTCCTGGCAGAAGTTCTTCGACCTGACCGCCGAGATCGGCCAGACCGATGTGATCACCGCCACCGAGGTCTGCACCAACGACCTGGTCGGACCGGCCAACGACTTCGACCACGACCAGGTCAGGGCCGATGCCGAGGCCGCGGGCATCCCGCCCGGCTTCGAGGACGTGGATGTCGAGCGGATCCGCGCAACCATGTTCGATCAGGCGATCTGACGCGCTGCGCCGGCCCCGGGGGCGGAGCCGCCGCCCCGGGGGCCGGCGCTACAGGAACAGGGAGGATCGACCATGACCGCGCCGGTGCGCATTCTTGTCGTGGGTCTGGGCAACATGGGCGCCTCGCACGCCTCGGCCTATCACCGCAATCCGGGGTTCGAGATCGTCGGGCTGTGCTCGCGCACGATCACGGCGAAGCCCGTTCCCGACGAGCTCAAGGGCTATCCCCTGTTCACCGACTACGGCGAGGCGCTTGCGGCGCTCAAGCCCGACGCGGTGTCGATCAACACCTGGCCGAACACCCACGCCGAGTTCGCCATCCGCGCGATGGATGCGGGCGCGCATGTGTTCATGGAAAAGCCGATCGCCACCAACAACGCCGATGCTGCGGCGGTGGTGGCCAAGGCGCGCGAGAAGGGCCGCAAGCTGGTGCTGGGCTACATCCTGCGGGTGCATCCCTCGTGGATGAAGTTCATCGAGATCGGGCGCACGCTGGGCAAGCCGCTGGTGATGCGGCTCAACCTCAACCAGCAATCGTCCGGGCCGGCCTGGCAGTGGCACAAGAACCTGATCGACAGCCTGATCCCGATCGTGGACTGCGGCGTGCACTACGTCGATGTGATGTGCCAGCTCACCGGGGCGAAACCCGTGCGCGTCCACGGCATCGGCGCCGCGCTGTGGGATGCGACCGACAAGCCGAACTACGGCCATCTGCACGTCACCTTCGACGACGGGTCGGTGGGCTGGTACGAGGCCGGCTGGGGTCCGATGATGTCCGAGACCGCCTTCTTCGTGAAGGACATCGTGGGGCCGAAGGGCGCGGTGAGCCTGGTGCCGAACGACGAGGCGCGGCAGGGCACCGACGATCTGTCGGATTCGGCCGACATCGACAAGCACACCAAGACCGACGCGATCCGCATCCATCATGCCGAGGTCGGCCCCGACCGGAACTTCCTGCGCCCCGACGAGATCCTCAGCATGGAGGACGAGCCCGGCCACCAGGAACTCTGCGACCGCGAGCAGGCCTTCTTCCTGCGCGCGATCCGCGAGGATCTGGACCTCTCTGAATCGATGGAGGCGGCGGTGAACAGCCTGCGGATCGTGCTGGCGGCCGAACAGTCGATCCTCGAGGAAAGGGCGATCCGGCTCGACTGACGCCGGTTGGGAGGACGGCCCGATGGGCGACATCGACGATCTCTACGCGCGCGCCGACGCGGTGGCGCTGGCGGCACTGGTGCGGGCCGGCGAGGTGACGCCGGCGGACCTGGTCGAGGCGGCCCTCGCGGCCATCGACCGGCTGAACCCGCGCCTCAATGCGGTCATTCACCGCCTCGATGCCATGGCCCGGGCACAGGCGGCCGCGGTGGACCGCGGCGCGCCGCTGGCCGGCGTGCCCTTCCTGCTCAAGGAACTCGCGAGCTCCTGGGAGGGGGCGCCGCTGACCAATTCCTGCCGGTTCCTGAAGGACCAGGTGGCGCAGGCCGACAGCGAGGCGGTGCGGCGGATGAAGCGCGCGGGCCTCGTGCTGGTGGGCAAGTCGAACGCGCCCGAGAACGGCTGGTCGATCGCGACCGAACCCGCGCTCTACGGGCCGACGCTGAACCCCTGGGATCCGTCGGTCACCTGCGGCGGCTCCTCGGGCGGGGCGGCGGTGGCGGTGGCGACCGGCATGGTGCCGCTCGCCGAAGCCTCGGACGGCGCGGGGTCGATCCGCGTGCCGGCATCCTGCTGCGGCGTGGTGGGGCTCAAGCCCTCGCGCGGGCGGGTGACGCTCGCCCCCTTTGCCGACTACTGGGCGGGGGCTGCCTATTTCCTGTGCAACACGCGCACGGTGCGCGACACGGCGGCGTATCTCGACGCGATCGCCGGATCGCTTCCGGGCGATCCCTATCCGGTCGCCCCGCCGCCCGGGCCCTACCTCGAGCGCATCGAGCGCCCCCCCGCCGCCCTTCGCGTCGGCTTCACGGTGACCGATCCCTCGGGCCGCGCCGTGGACCCGGAGGTGCAGGCGGCGGTGCGGGCGGCGGCGTCCTGCCTCGCGGCCGAGGGCCATGCGGTCGAGGAACACGACCTGACCCACGACGCCGACGCGCTGTGGCGGACCTTCACCGACATGACCTGTGTCGAGACCGCCCTGTTCTTCGACGCCATGGAGGCGGTCGTGGGCCGGCCGGTCGCTCCCGGCGATGTCGAACCGGTGACCTGGGCGATCATCGAGCGCGGCCGCGCGACGAAGGCGACGGTCCATGCCGGCCGGATCGAGGCGGTGCGGCAGGCGGGACGGGCGATCGCCGGCGAGCTGCACGCCTTCGACCTGTTCCTGACCCCCGTGCTGACCCGGCCGCCGCGTCCGCTGGGCTATTACGACATGTCGATTTCCGACATCGACGCCTATAACGCCCTGTGGACCGACGCGGTGTTCATGTATCCTTTCAACATTTCCGGCCAGCCTGCCATGTCGCTGCCGCTGGCCGAGACGGCTTCGGGGCTGCCCCTCGGGGTGCAGCTCGTCGGGCGCCACGGCGAGGAGGAGACGGTGCTGCGCGCGGCGCGGGTGTTCGAGCAGGCGATGCCCTGGGCCGGGCGCCGCCCGCCGCCGGCGGCCTGAGGTCCGGGCGATGGACCACGACCTGGTGCTGACCGGCGGGCGGGTGATCGACCCGCTGCACGGGATCGACGCCGTGGCCGACGTGGCCTTCGCGGGGGGGCGGGTGGCGGCGGTCGGCCAGGGGCTCGCGGCCGGGGCGGCCTCGGTGCGCGATGTCGCGGGACTGATCGTGGCGCCGGGGCTGATCGACCTGCATACGCACGTCTATGCCGGGGGCACCTCGCTCGGGATCGACCCCGACGCCTATGCCGCCAAGAGCGCCGTGGCCACCTGCGTGGACACCGGCAGCGCCGGGCCCGGAAACTTCGCCGGCTTCCGCGATCATGTGATCGCCCGGGCGCGCCCGCGGATCCTTGCCTATCTGCACGTCTCCTTTGCCGGGATCTACGCCTTTTCGCCCACGATCATGGTCGGCGAAAGCCACGACATGCGGCTGATGGCGGCGCGCGAGGCGGTGGCGGTGGCCCGCGCCAATCCCGAAACGGTGATCGGCATCAAGGTGCGGGTCGGCCGGCACGCCAGCGGGCCGGCGGGAATCCAGCCTCTCGATGTCGCGCTCGACGTGGCCGACCGCGCCGGCCTGCCGGTCATGGCCCATATCGACGAGCCGCCGCCGAGCTACGAGGAGGTGGTGGCGCGGCTGAGGCCCGGCGACGTGCTGACCCACTGCTACCGGCCGTTCCCGAACGCGCCCGTGCACGGCGACGGGCGCGTGCGCGAGGCGGTGCTGGCGGCGCGGGCGCGCGGCGTGCTGTTCGATGTCGGCCATGGCATGGGATCGTTCGGCTGGGACACGGCGCGGAAGATGGCCGCCGCAGGCTTCTGGCCCGATGTGATCTCGTCGGACGTCCATGCCATGTGCATCGGTGGTCCCGCGCACGACCTTCTGCGCACGATGACGAAGTTTCTCGCCCTCGGCCTCGACCTGCCCGCTGTGATCGAACTGGCCAGCGCGGCACCGGCCAGGGCGCTCCGGCGGCCGGAGCTCGGCCACCTCGGCGCCGGCGCGGTGGGGGACGCGAGCGTGCTGGCCCTCGATCCCCGCCCGATCGCGCTCGAGGACGTCGAGGGCCGGATCGTGATGCACGACCGGCTGCTGGTGCCGCGGGGGCTGGTCCTTGCCGGGCGGTGGATGGATACCGCGGAGACAGCGGCATGAGCCGGCGCCCGGTCTCGGTCTGGACCTATCCCTGGGATCTGCACGATCTGGGACTCGACGTCGCGCTCGGCCGGCTTGCCGAGGCCGGCGCGACGATGGTGAGCCTGGCCACCGCGTATCACGCCGGGCGCTTCCTGCAGCCCGGCAACCCGCGCCGGCGGGTCTGGTTCCCCGAGGACGGCACGGTCTATTACCGGCCCGACACCGCCCGCTGGGCGGGGGCCGAGATCGCCCCGCGGATGGCGCGCATCGTCGAGGAGGAGGGCGACATGCTGTCCGGCCTGATCGCCCGGCGGGACCGCGGGGGCCCGGGTGTCAGCTGCTGGACGGTCTGCCTGCACAACACGCGCCTGGGGATGCTGCACCCGGACCATGTCATGCGCACGGCGCACGGCGATCCGCACCTCTATGCGCTCTGCCCCTCGAGCCCGGCCGCGCGCGCCTACGCAACCGGCCTCGTGGCCGAGATCGCCGCGCTCGGCCCCGACCGCATCGAGCTCGAGACGCCGGAGTTCATGGGCTTCGCCCACGGCTTCCACCACGAGAAGGACGGGCTGGGCCTGCTGCCCGAGGACGAGTTCCTGCTCGGCCTGTGTTTCTGCCGCCACTGCCTCGCGCGGGCGGCGGCGGCGGGGGTGGACGGCGAGGGCGCGCGGCGGCGGGTGGCCGAGCTGCTCGATGCCGCCTTCGCCCGGGAACTGCCGCGGGCCGCCTTTCCCGACTTCCCCGCGGCCGGCGCCGCGGCCTTCGCCGGCGAACCCGAGATCGCGGCCTGGCTCGCCTGGCGGAGCGAACCCGTGACCTCGCTGCTGGCCGCGATCCGCGAAGCGGCGGCGCCGGAGGTCGAGGTGCTGCTGATCGACTTCGCCGGATCCTGGGCCGGCGGGGTGGACCTCGCCGCGGCCGCGGCGGAGGTCGATGGAGTCCTGCACTGCGCCTATACCGTGCCGCCGGAAGGGATCGGTCCGCTGCTGGCCGAGGTGCGCGCCCGGATCGGGCCGAGACGGCTGATCGCGGGGCTCCAGCTCTTTCACCCGACGGTGCGCGACGCGGACGATCTGGCGGCGCGGGTCGCCGCGGCGGCGCCCTTCGCCGACGGGTTCAACTTCTACAACCTCGGACTGGTGCCGCCGGCGCGCCTCGCCTGGATCGCCCGCGCCCTCGGCGGGGTGGGCGGCTGACGGCGCCGGCCCTGCCGCGTCCGCCTCGGCGCTTCCCCGCGCCGCCGGTTGGCGCTAACGAAGGGGAAAGGCGGGGGGAGACGGACAAGATGGCGGAGATCGGCGAACCGGGGGCCTTCCTGCGTGCGCTGTTCGACCGGGCGGTTGCCGCTGCCGACCCGATGCGCTGCGTTCCCGCGGCGCTGCCGCCGCGGCCCACGGGCCGGGTGCTGGTGATCGGCGCCGGCAAGGCCAGCGCTCGGATGGCCGAGGCCGTCGAATCCGTCTGGGGGCCCTGCGCGGGTCTCGTCATCACCCGCTACGGCCACGCCCGGCCCTGTCGCGGCATCGAGATCGTCGAGGCCGCACATCCGGTGCCGGACGCTGCCGGCGAGGCGGCGACCGCGCGGATGCTGGCGCTGCTCGACGGGCTTGGCCCGGACGACTTCGTGCTGGCGCTGATCTCGGGCGGGGCATCGGCGCTGCTGGTCGCCCCGGCCGAGGGCATCTCGCTCGCCGAGAAACGGGCGGTCAGCGCCGCGCTGCTGGCCTCGGGCGCGCCGATCGACCGGATGAACACCGTGCGCAAGCATCTCAGCCGGGTGAAGGGCGGGCAGCTCGCCGCGCGCGCGTATCCGGCACGGATGCTCTGCCTGATGATCTCGGACGTGCCGGGA
This sequence comes from uncultured Paracoccaceae bacterium, assembly GCA_937944395.1. GTDB lineage: Bacteria > Pseudomonadota > Alphaproteobacteria > Rhodobacterales > Rhodobacteraceae > CALDYW01. The sequence goes on from CALDYW010000015.1 coordinate 20,858, forward strand.
GATGACCCCGCCTTCATCGGCTCGGGCCCGACGGTGGGCGACGCCTCGACGCCCGCCGAGGCGGAGGCGGTGCTCGACCGCTGGGGCGTGCGCGTGCCGCCGGCGGTGCGGGTGGCGCTGGCGCGGGGCTCGGGCGTGGTGCCGCCGGGCGACCCGCGGCTGTCCCGCGTCGAGAACCGGGTGATCGCCGCGCCGGCGCAGTCGCTGGCCGCCGCTGCAACGCAGGCGCGCGCGGCGGGGGCGGAGGTGGAGTTGCTGGGCGACGCGCTCGAGGGCGAGGCGCGCGAGGTCGCGCGCGACCTTGCGGCGCTGGCACGCGCGCGCGCCGCCGCGCGGGGCCGGGGCGAACCGCCGCTCGTTCTGCTGTCCGGCGGCGAGCTCACGGTCACGCGGCGGGGCGAGGGCGTCGGCGGACCGAACGCCGAGTTCTGCCTGGCGCTGGCCCTGGCGCTCGACGGGGCGGAGGGCATCCATGCGCTCGCCTGCGATACCGACGGAGTGGACGGCGCGGCCGAAGTCGCCGGCGCGCGGATCGGCCCCGGCACGCTGGCGCGC
>CALDYW010000016.1 GCA_937944395.1 uncultured Paracoccaceae bacterium
CCAGCAGCGCGGCGGTGCCGGTGCCGGGGTTCACCGCAACACCGGCGTCCGAGGCGGAATGATCCGCCCGGTCCGTGCCGTCCCCGCGCTCGCGGCTGTCCTGCCCGACCCCTGCCGCCGGCGTATCGTCCCCCCGCCGCCGAAGCGACTGTCGTTGTCGTCGCCGCCGCAGGGCCGGTCGTTGCCGGTGCCCCCCTTCGATCTCGTCCCCGCCGCCGTCGCCCGGGGCGTGGTCGTCGCCGTCATCCCCGCAAGGTCTGTCCTCTCCCCCGTTCCCGCAGCGTGTCGTTGCCCGCGCCACCGTCGGGCTTGTCGTCTCCGACCTCGCCCGACAGCGGGTCGTCGTCGCGCGCGCCGAACGCAACATCGTTCGAGCCGCCGCCGAACCGGGTGTCGTCGCCGCCCCGGCGGCGGATGAAACCGGCATCGGCGGTTCCCGGCGGGAAATCCGGGCCGGGGAAGCTGGACCCTGCCCCTGCATGTCCGTCCGAGCGCCCGCGCCGGGCGCACCGCTCGCAGGCCCGAGTTTGCGGACGGCACCCTGCGCCGCAGCCCGCGTCTGGGGCCGGCAGCCCATGCTTGCAGCGCACGCACCCCAAGTCCGGTGCGGCTGCGCCGGCACTCGGCGACGGCTGCGGAGGTTCCCGCGATCCGCGCCCGGAAACGGGCGCGCGCGCGACGCGAACCCGCAGCCGCCCGGTCCTGACGCGCGGCGCAGATCCGCGGACGCGACCCGGCCGACGGGGTCGCCCGATCGGCCGGCCATCGCCGCCGAAGGCGCGCGCGCGGACGTGGTGCCGCGTCGTTCAGGCGGTCACGTCCACCACCACCCGCCCCTGAACCCGGCCGGCGAGGATCTCGGCGGCAAGGCCCGGCACCTCGGCCAGCCGCGCCGGGCGGATCATCGCCTCGAGCCGGTCCATCGGCAGGTCGCGCGCGATCCGTTCCCAGGCGCGCTCGCGGTCGGGGATGGGGCGCATCACGCTGTCGATGCCCAGGAGCTTCACCCCGCGCAGCAGGAAGGGAATGATCGAGGCCGGCACCAGGTTGCCGCCGGCATTGCCCACCGCGGCGACCGCGGCGCCATAGCGCATCTGGCCCAGCACGCGCGCGAGCATCGCGCCCCCGACCGCATCGATGCAGGCCGCCCAGGTTTCCGACTCGAGCGGGCGCTTCACCGTCTCGGCCAGGTCCGCCCGCGGCACGATCCGCGCCGCGCCGAGCCCGCGCAGGTAGGCCTCGGCCTCGGGACGGCCGGTCACGGCAACGACGCGATAGCCCAGATGCGCGAGGATCGCCACCGCGACCGACCCGACACCGCCCGCCGCCCCGGTCACCAGCACCTCGCCGCGGTCGGGCGCCGCCCCGTGCGCCTCGAGTTCGAGGATGGCGAGCATGGCGGTGAACCCGGCGGTGCCCACCGCCATCGCCTGCCGCAGGGTCAGGCCCGCGGGCGGGCGCACCAGCCAGTCGGCCCGGACCCGCGCCCGCGTCGCATAGCCGCCCCAGCGCGTCTCGCCGACGCGCCAGCCGGTCAGGATCACCGGATCGCCGGGCCGCCAGCGCGGGTCGGAGGACTCGGCCACATGCCCCGCGAAGTCGATGCCGCCCACATGCGGCCAGCTGCGCACGAGCGCCGGCGCCTGCGGCGACAGGCAGAGCCCGTCCTTGTAGTTGACGGTGCTCCAGGCGACATCCACCAGCACCTCGCCCTCGGGCAGACGGGCCTCGTCAACCTCGGTGACGGTGGCGGTGACGGTGCCGTCCTCGGCCCGGTCGGACAAAAGCGCGCGCATCAGAAGGTCTCCGTTTCGGGGTCTGGTTCGGGCAGGGATGCCGGGCCGGTGATCCCCGGCCGGGGGCCGGCCGCGGCGCGCATGGCATGGATCTGCCCGCGCTGCTGGGTCCGGCGATCGGAGGGATGCGCGACGACGCGCGCCCGCCGCCGCGCCATCGCCCGCCCGGTCACGCCCGACCGCCGGACGCGGGGGCCGGCGAGATCCCCGCCGGCAGCCCGGCAGCGCAGTCGGGACGCCGCCGGTCTGCGGCGGCGCGGGAGGCACGGAAAGGGCCCCGGGCGGGGAAGGGAAAGGCCGCGGGGCCGTCGGCACGCGCGGCCGGCGGCGCCGGATCGCCCGCCAGCCGGTGCGGCCACAGCCGGTCGGCCCGGAGGATGTGCCAGAAGGTGGAGGCGACCGGGCCGAAGAGGGCCCCTCGCCCGGCCCGGCGCGCGCCATCGCCGAGGCCGTCCGCGGCAGCGACCGCGCCCGCGTTCGGCCGGGCATCGCGAGCGCGCGCGCACCCGCGCGGCAGCGGCAGCGGCGGTGATCATCGCGCCGCCCTCACGGCCCCGACCAGTCGATGGCGCAGATCTCGGCCGAGCGTCCCTCGAAGTCCCAGACCCGGCCGTAGGCGCGCACCCGCCCGCGGGTCGCGGTCGCCACCGTGATGTCGGGGCCCATCCAGTAGCCGGTGTTCACCGCCATCACCGGGCGGTCGGGGTCGCGCCCCTCGATCGGCACGACCGCCCCCTGGATCTTCCGCCCCACGGTCAGCCGGCGCTCCCGCCCCGCGGTCTCGAAGCTGACCGGCGCGCGCTCGGCGCCGAGGAAGGTCGAGACCAGCACCCGGAACAGGCCGGTGGTGCCGCGCGCCCGGCCCGAGAAGATCTCGACGAGGCCGCGGAAGGCGACGGGGCTGGCACGCTCGTCGATGAAGGCGGCGGCGGTCCAGTTGCCGCGCGCCATCCGGCCGGGAATCTCCAGCAGCAGCCCGACGTTGAGGCCCGACAGATCCTCGCGCCCCCAGTGCCCTGCGTCGATGCGCACGCCCGCCCAGGCCTGGCACAGGCCCTCGGTCGGCGGATGCCGGCCGAGCGAGATCACGCAGGGGCAGAACACCGTGCAGTTGCAGTTCAGGATCAGTTCCCCCCGGATCGCCCAGGGGGTCAGCCCGTCTCCGCGCCGTTCGGCCGCCGGGTGGCGGCTGTCGATGCGCGCGGCCTCGATCCGCTCGCTCATGCCCCCGCTCCCAGAGCCACGCCGCCGGCAACCAGACCGGCAGCGACCAGCGCCGCCCCGAGCGGCCGGGTCAGATGCCGCCCGATCGGCAGTTTCTCGGCCACGACCAGCACGGTGGCAAGCCCCATCCAGATCAGGCTCGCCATGCCGCCGGCAGCGGCCAGCAGCATCAGCGCCCAGCAGCAGGCGAGGCAGTCGCGCCCCAGGCGCAGGCCGATGCCGAAGGGCGCAGGCCCGCCGGGGCGCCAGCGCGCCAGCATCAGCGCGAAGGGCGAGCGGCAGCGCCTGAGGCAGGCCGCCCGCAACCCCGAAACCTGCCAGGCGCCCGCGGTCAGGAACAGCCCGGCGGTCAGCCAGGGCGACAGGCTGCGCCCGTCGGAGGCGACCAGTCCGGCGCGGCCGAGGCCCCACTGAACCGCAGCGAAGCCGGCCGCGGCCGCCGCCCAGACCGCCAGATACCCGCCCGCGAGCGCCGCCATCCCGCCCGCCCCGCCGGCCGGCGGCGGCAGGTCGGCCCAGGCGGCGAGCGCCGGCGCGGCGGCGGGTGCCATCATCGCCGCCGCCATCACCGCCCACATGGCAAGAAGCGCCGGGAATGCCGTGCCGCCCGCCCCGGTCCGGCAGAGCGCGGCCCAGTCGATCCCGGCGACCGCCAGCGCCCGCGGCTCGGCCGCCATCGCCCAGAGCGCGGCCCAGGCGGCAAGCACCGCGGCGAAGAACAGGGGCCAGAAGACCGCCCGGCCGGTCATGCCGGCTTCCGCGCGCGGATGCGCTGCGGGCGGTGCGGGCGCTGCGGGCGGTGCGGGCAATGCGCGCCGGTCGGCCGCACCACCGGCATCGCCTCAGGGGTGCGGATCTGCCGGGCGAGGCCGGCCACTCCGGCGGCCGCGCGGCGAGCGGCCGGCGCGCAGGCGAGGCCCCCCGAACCGCAGCCGATGCCGGGCACGCGCGCCCCCGAGAGGTCGCGCCCGTCGAGCACCCGGGCACCCGCGGTCGGCCCGCCGGGGGTGAGGAACCCGTCACCCCGGAGCGCCTCAGGGAAACCGGTCGTCCGGTCGTTGTGGTGCAGGCCGGCCTCGTCCATCCCCCGATCCGCCGAAAGCGCAGGCATATGCCCGGAAAAGCTGCGCCGGTTCCTTGTGGCCCGGCGCGTCGGACTCTACCTTTCACCCTGCAAGTCCAGCAAGGGAGAAGAAAGCATGCGCAGAACTCGACCGCTCGCGGCCGCTGCAGCGATCGCCGCCGCCCTGCCGGCGATGGCCGCCGACCCTGAGCTCATCGTGTTCGACTGGGCCGGTTTCGAGGATCCGAACCTGATCCTGGCCTACCACGAGAAGCACGGTCAGGGCCCGACCTACACCTTCTTCGCCGATGACGACGAGGCGTTCCAGAAGCTCGCGTCGGGCTTCCGCACCGATGTCGCGCATCCCTGCAGCCAGATGATCGGGCGCTACCGCGACGCCGGGCTGATCGAGCCCTGGGACATCAGCCGGATCCCCGAGTACGAGAACATCGACCCGCGCTTCAAGACATCGGAGGTCTGGGCCGACGAGACCGGCGTGTGGTTCATCCCCACCGACTATGCCTATACCGCGATCGCCTACAACACCGAGACGGTGCCGGCCGAGGACGTGGCCAGCCTGCAGGTGTTCGTGAACCCCGCCTATGCCGGCCGCATCTCGCTGCCCGACAATGTGGACGACGTCTGGGCGCTGGCGCTGCTCGCCACCGGGGTCAGCGACTGGACGACGATCGGCGAGGCCGAGTTCCGGGCCGCCGCCGACTGGCTGCGCGCGGCGCACGAGAACGTGCGCACCTACTGGGCCGATCCGTCGGAACTGGCGCAGCTCATGGTCTCGGGCGAGATCTCGGTGGCCTGGTCGTGGAACGACGGGGTGACGCTGATGCGGCAGGAGGGCTTTCCGGTGGGCTTCCAGCGCCAGGCGGCGGAAGGCGCCTCGAACTGGGTCTGCGGCTACGTCAACATCAAGGGCGGCCCGGGGTCGGAGGACAAGGCCTACGACTTCATCAACGCCTGGCTCGAGCCGCGTTCGGCGCAGGGCCTGCTCGACGGCTTCGGCTACATCCACACCAACAGGGTCGGCCTTGCCCGCATCCCGAGGGAGGAGCTCGAGGCGGCCTTCGTCGATCCGGTCGAGACCACGCTGCTGACGCAGGTGCCGATGGACCTGGCGATGCGCGAGCGGATGCTGGCCGAGTTCGAGAAGATCAAGGCGGGGTTCTGACAGCCGGCTCGAAGGCCGGTCCGACCGCGGGCCGCAGGTGCGACGGGCGGCTCCGGTCGAGGGCGCCGCCCGTGCGCAGGCAAGGGGCAGCGCCCGCCCCCGCCGCGCCGCTGGCGCCCCTGTGCCATGACGCGGGCGCTGCGCTTCCGCGCCCGGCCCGGACGGCCGCCGCCCCCGCGCGCCGAGCCGCTTTCGCAGACCGAGCCCGAGGCCCTGCCCTGCGGCCGCCCCGCAGGCTGCGGGGCGGCCGACGCGCCGCAGGCGGCAGATCGGGATTTGCGCGGTCGGGCTGCAGCCGCTACGCTGCCCGGCCAGGAACTCGCCAAGGCAGGGAACGCCCGATGACACTCCGCACGCCGATCCGACGACTTCTCGCCGCCTCCTGCGCCCTCGTCGCGCTGCCGGCCCTCGCCGCCGACCCGGAGCTTCTGGTGTTCGACTGGTCGGGCTACGAGGATCCGATGTTCTTCCAGTCCTACATCGAGAAGCACGGGACCGGGCCGACCTTCACCTTCTTCGGCGACGACGACGACGCCTTCCAGAAGTTCATGTCGGGCTTCCGTGCCGATGTCACCCACCCCTGCAGCCAGATGGTGCCGAAGTTCCGCGAGGCCGGCCTGATCGAACCCTGGGACGTCAGCCGCATTCCGCTGTTCGAGGCGCTGAACCCGATGCTGATGGACAGCAGCCTGTTCCGCGACGAGGACGGCGTGTGGTTCATGCCGGCCGAATGGGGCGCGACGGCGATCGCCTACAACACCGAGGTGGTGCCGGCCGAGGACGTCGCCTCGCTCGCGGTCTTCGTCGATCCCAAATATGCCGGGCGCGTCTCGCTGCCGGACAACAACGACGACGTCTGGGCGCTGGCCTTCCTCGCCACCGGGCTCACCGACTGGACCGAGGCGACGGAGGAGGACTTCGCCCGGGCGGCCGAATGGCTGCGCCAGGCGCACCAGAACGTGCGCACCTACTGGACCGACGGCGCCGAGATCGCCCAGCTCATGGCCACCGGCGAGGTCGTCGTCGCCTGGACCTGGAACGAGACGCCCACCACGATGCGGGCCCAGGGCCACCCGATCGCCTTCCAGCGCGAACCCGCCGAAGGCACCTCGACCTGGTTCTGCGGCTACGTCAACCTGAAGGACGGGCCGGGCAGCGAGGACAAGGCCTACGACTTCATGAACGCCTGGCTCGAGGAGCGCACCGCGCATTACATCGTCGAGGCCTGGGGCTACGGCCATTCCAACACCGCGGCGATGGCGGCGCTCGGCGCGGACCTGCTCGAGAACGTCGGCCTCGGCCCGGTCTCGGCCCCGCTGCTGGCGCAGGTGCCGATGGACCAGCAGCTGCGCGACCGGATGCTGGTCGAGTTCGAGAAGATCAAGGCGGGGTTCTGACCCCGACGGGACCGCCCCCCGCCGGAGGGACGGCGCGCTGGCGCGCGCCGGCGGCGGGCGGCGGGAGGATGGGGGCCGTCCGCCCCCGTCGGGCCCCTGGCGGGGCCATTCACCCGGCGGGGATATTTCCGGATCGGAAAGAGCGGACGGGGGACGACCCCGCATCTCTTCGTCCGCGCCGACCCTCGCCCGGCCGCGGGCACCGGGCGGCAGCGTTTCGCCGGGCTCCTGCACGGGGCTCCTGCACGGGGCTCTTGCACGGGGCGCCGAGGCGGGCCATATTGTCGCCTGCCGGACGGGAAACCGTGCGGCTATGGCGATAAACGCGCCCGTAATAAGCGGTTCGGACCCGGGGGCGGTACCCGGCGGCTCCACCAGAACCCTCGTTGGGGGACTTCGGGGCCGAAACAGGATCGACGGACGTCTAAAGGGGTAGCTTTCGCCCGGCGGGGTGCCACCGTTATCGGTCCGCAAAGTACAGTTGCCAACGACAACCGTGCTCCGGTGGCTCTGGCCGCGTAATGCGGCTCGGGTGACCGAAATCTGAAGTCCCCGGGTCTAGCCGCCCGGGGCGGGGTTCGCAGGCACCCGGCAACAGAAGCCTGCGCTCCCCCCTGATCGCGCGCAGCCCCTTGCCGCCGAAAGGACAGGCCGGATCGGTCTGTCGCACCGGCCACCCTGCCGGCCCGGCAGGCACCGGGGGCGGCACGGTTGCCGCGCCGGTGGCGATCCGCTATGCGGGCGGAAACCCGGGGGACAGGGCCGCCGATGTATCGCGTCTGGAGCTTCGTGACGAACTACTCGCTGCTTCTGATCGGCGGGGCGGTGATCGCCCTCGTCTGGGCGAACCTGAACCCGGACAGCTACCACCACTTCGTCGAGTTCGCGCTGGTGGAGCACTTCTTCATCGGACACGCCCATGTGGTGGACGGGCATGTCGAGAGGACGCTGACGGTCCACTACCTCGTCAACGACGTGCTGATGGCGCTGTTCTTCGCCATCGCCGCCAAGGAGGTCTGGGAGGCGATCATCCTGCGCAACGGCTCGCTGCGCGGCAAGAAGGCGCTGACGCCGCTGATCGCGACGGCGGGCGGCATGGCCGGGCCGATCGCGGTCTATCTGGGGCTTGCGGCGCTGCTCGGGCCGGCGAAGTTCGGCGAGGTGGCGAACGGCTGGGCGATCCCCACCGCCACCGACATCGCCTTTTCCTACCTGATCGGCCGTGTGGTGTTCGGCGCGGGGCATCCGGCGGTGCGGTTCCTGCTGCTGCTGGCGATCGCCGACGACGCGGGGGGCCTGCTGATCCTGGCCGTCTTCTACCCCTCGGGCGACCTTGCGCCGTCCTGGCTGCTGCTGTCGCTCGCGGCGGCGCTGGCGGTCTTCCTCCTGTGCAACTGGCTGCCGATGCAGCTCGACCGCGGCCGGCCGCACCGGCCGGTCTCGAGCTGGGTGCACGCGCGGCTGTCGCTGTGGCCCTATGCGCTGGCGGGGGCCCTCAGCTGGTTCGCCTTCCAGGAATCCGGGCTGCACCCGGCCCTCGGCCTGCTGCCGATCGTGCCGACGCTGCCGCATGCCGACCGCGCCTTCGGCTTCTTCGCCGCGGCCGAGGCCCATGCCACCGACCTTCTGAACCGGGCCGAGCACCTCTTGCAGGTGCCTGTCCAGATCGTCCTGTTCTTTTTCGGACTGTGCAACGCCGGGGTCGAGTTCTCGGCGATCGGCGCGCCGACCTGGCTGGTGCTGGCCGGCCTCCTGATCGGCAAGCCGCTCGGCATCTTCGCCTTCGGCTGGATCGCGGCGCGCCCGATGGGCCTGGGTCTGCCGATCGGGATGCGGCCGGTCGATCTGGTGCTGGTGGGCTTCGTCGCGGCGATCGGCTTCACCGTGGCGCTGTTCGTCGCCTCGGTCGCCTTCGGCCCCGGGCCGGTGCAGGACGCGGCGAAGATGGGGGCGCTGCTCAGCTTCCTTGCCGCTCTGGTCGCCATCACGGCCGGGCGGCTGGCGCGGGTCGAGCGGCAGACGCTGTGACCGCCCACGGGATTGCGGTGTGCATTTGTTGACCAATGGGACATAATCTGGCCGCAAACAGGGGGTAACCATCCAGGCAGCGGCCCCCCGGAGCGCGGCGACGGACCGACCGGACCGCGGCACGAGGGCGGCCAGGTTCGAGGCGCGCGGGTCATGCTCGAGTTCGAGAATGTCAGCAAGTCGTTCTGGACCGGAACAAAGCGCAAGGTCATCCTCGACCGCGCCTCGTTCCGGGTCGAGCTCGGGCGCTCGCTCGGCATCCTGGCGCCCAACGGCACCGGCAAGACGACGCTGATCAACATGATGGCCGGTCTCGAGAAGCCCGACGAGGGCGAGGTGCGCCGGCGCTGCCGGATCTCGTTTCCGCTGGGGTTCATGGGCGGTGTCGTCAACCGCCATACGGGGACCGAGAACGCCCGTTTCATCGCCCGTCTCTACGGGCTCGATCCCGACTATGTCGAGGCGTTCTGCCGCTGGCTCTGCGACATCGGCGAATACTTCGACATGCCCGTCGGCACCTACAGTTCGGGCATGCGGGCGCGGTTCTCGTTCTCGCTGATGCTCGCGCTCGACTTCGACATCTACCTCATCGACGAGGGGATGCCGCAGACCACCGACGTCGCGTTCAACCGCAAGGCCGGCGCGCTGCTGCGTGAGCGGCTGCGCCAGTCCACGGTGGTGATCGTCTCGCACCAGGCCGAGACGATCGAGAAGTTCTGCCGGTCGGCCGCCGTCCTGCGCGACGGGCGGCTGACCCTGTTCGACACGCTCGAGGAAGCGAAGGCGGTCTATGACTATCAAGCCTAGGGCCAAGAAGTTCCGCATCCGTCGCAGCGCGCTGTTCGGCGCGGCTCCGGCCGCGGCGCGGGC
>CALDYW010000017.1 GCA_937944395.1 uncultured Paracoccaceae bacterium
GCGACCTCGGGATCGATGCCGGGGCGACCGTTGTCAGCGCTATAAAGCGCGGCCACTTCAGCGCGAAGCCACCCAAGGTCGAGAACCTGATCGATCCTCACCAGCACATGGTCGTCGGGGATCAGACCCCGCAACGACCCCGGTGATGAACAATTCCAGTTGCCCGCGCTCCTTGCGACCCAGCACCGAAGCCTCCTATCCATCGATAAACAAAGTGAATCAGAGGCACAGGGCTTTTTCAACAGCCCCCACTGGACCGTTTCCTGATCCTCCTCACCCTTCGCCCTCGACTTTGATCCCGGTGTTGTCGACCAGCAGGTGCAGCGGACCGTCAGAACCGCGGTAGGGGACGTTCACCTTTAGCGTTCGATGGGCTTACGCGGCCGCACTGCGGCCACGGTCCCGTCTCACGCTGCCGGAGCGACAGCGTGCTGAAGTCGGCCACCGCCCAGAACCCTCCTCGCCATGGTCACTCGGACCCATGGCGTTCCCATGGCGCGATCTGGCGGAGCGCCTTCCCGAACAGCACCTTCATCGTCAGGCAGGTCTGGATGGCGGCATCGCTGTCGCCGGGCTGTCGACCCTGCTTGCCGGTCGGCGCGGCGTCCCAGGTTATGGCGGGGTCGAACCAGATCGTCAGCGAGCCGCGGCGCTTCAGCGCTTCCCTCGCCATTGGGCTCGAACCAATGGCGCCTCCATGGCTCGATCGGCGGGCCAGTTCCGGGTCTTCTAGGTCGGGGGTCTCGGTCTGCTCGTGGCCTCCAGCTATCACGCCGGATTCACGACATGAATCCCCTCACCGGATTTGTGCAACAGAGCCCCACCGCCCCGGCCGCCGCGCGCAGGCGCGCCATCTCGGCCGCCTCGACCTCGGCAGGGCGCGCGGTCATCAGCCCGCCCACCTCGTGCTCCACCTCGGCCACGGCCCGGCAGCCGGTCACCAGAACCCGGCCGCCCTGCGTCGCGCGCAGGCGGTTGACCGCCTCGGCCAACGCGGCGTCGCAGGACCCGACCACCCGGATGTTGTGCTGGTCTTGGCCCGTCGAGCAGGCAAGCGCCGTGCCGTGCGTGGCCGGCCCGCAGCCGCGCCAGAACATCCGCCCGACCCGACCCGCGCCGCTGTAGCGGTCCACCACCGCGAACTTGGTGATGCTGCGCGCGGCGTCGCGCTGCACCTGGCCGCGCTCGACGGTCAGCGCGCGAGCAGGAGCTCGTCGGCCCAGTGGAACGGACGCAGCACCGCCGCCTGCACCGTTGCGCGGCCGGGCGGCGCGGAGACGGCGAAATCGGCCGCGGACAGCGGCCGGTCGATCTGCACGGTCCGCCTCGCCCAGAGCGGCCAGTCGATCATCGGCAGCGCGGCGGTCAGCCGCCCGCCCGCCGCCACCGGTTGCCCGTCGGCCCAGATCTCGGCGATCCCGACGCCCGCTACATCGTCCAGCAGCACGATGTCGGCATAGCGGCCCGGCGCGATCTGGCCAACCCGGGGGGTCAGGCGCATGAGCCGCGCGGGGTTGAGCGTGACGAGCCGGAAGGCCGTTTCGGCCGGCAGCCCGGCTGCGATCGCAAGGCGCAGGTTGTGGTCCGTCGCCCCGAGGCGCAGCGTGCCTTCGGCGCTGCGGTCGTCGGTGGCCAGCGCCACCTGCCCCCAGTCCGCCAGCCCGCGGGCGAAAAGGCGTGCGACGATCTCGTGCAGGGCATTGGGGGCAGATCTCGAGGAACAGGCCGCGGGACAGCTTGTCCCACGCCTCGTCCGGCATCCGGGCCTCGTGGTCCGAGGCCATCCCGGCGGCGGTGAAGGCGTCGATGCGCGGCAGGTCGCGCATCCCGGCCGCGTGACCCTCGACCACGCCGCGCGGGGCGAAGGTGGCACGGATCACCCCCCCCAGAGGCGGGGATACGCGGGGTCGGCCGCATCCGCGACCGCAGGCCAGTCCGTCACCTCGTCAAGGCCGGGCACCATCAGGCTGGCCATGTGCGCGGCCTGTTCGGCCTGCCGGTAGTGGCCTCCGCCGCCTTCCCAGCAGGTCGGCGGCACGGCCGAACTGGGCAGGGGATAGATTTTGCGCGGGCAGCCCGCGCGCCGCGGCATCAGCCAGAAGTCGAGGTTGCGCGGCACGTCCACGTCGGAAAACTCGTGGTTCGCCTCGCAGGTCCAGGTGTTGCCGTGGGGCAGGACCAGCGCGGCCTCGCGGTCTGGCGTCAGGTGCGACTAGCCGATGTGCTTGTGCACCTCGCCAAAGCCCGGCACCGCGGCCAGCCCCGGACGGTCCACCGTCTCGGCCGCGGTTCCCGGAAAGCTGCCGCGGGGGCAGGTGAAGGCCACGCGGCGGTCGCTGACGGCGATTTCGGCGTCTGCTGTCCAGGTGCCGGTGCCCGCGTCGAAGAGGCGTCCCACCCGCAGCAGCCGGTCGGCCGGGCGGCGGCCGCGCGCCACCCGCAGCAGCGCCTGCCGGATCGCCGCCTCGGCGTCGGGACCGATGATCAGGTCGTCGGGCATGGGATCGGCGGTCTGCATCGGGCCTCCTTGCGCGCGCCCGGTCTGCACAGTTGAGTGCGGGCGCAAAAGGGGGGATCGCCGTGCCTGGCTGATCCTGAACCCGGCGCCCCTCGCGGTGCAGGATGCGCTGGCCGCCGCGCTGGCCGCCGCGCTGGCCGACCGGCTGCGCCCGCATCGGCTCAAGGTCGCCGTCGGCGTCCCGACGCTCGGCCTGTCGCCGGCGGTTGCGGTGGCGCGGCGGCTGGGGCATTCGCGGTTCGTGGCGCTCGGCACCTCGCGCAAGTTCTGGTACGACCCGGCGCCGCCGGTGCCGGTCAGCTCGATCATCAGCCCCGACGAGGAAAAGCGGCTCTGGCTCGACCCCAGGATGCTGCCCGTGCTGGACGGCCGGCGGATCGCGCTGGTCCACGATGTCGCCAGCACCGGGGTCGCCAGCATGCGGCGCACGGCGGCTGCCGCGCTGGCGCTGCTGGCCGCCGCAGGGGTTGCGCCGCAGGCGGCCGGGTTCGCCGTGCTTCAGGGCGCGGGCTGGCGCGCGGCAGTCGGGGCGCTGCCGGTCGCGGGCGCCTTCGCCACGCCGCGCCTCGTCCGCGGGGCCGACGGGCGCTGACGGCCGGCCGTCAGCGCCCG
>CALDYW010000018.1 GCA_937944395.1 uncultured Paracoccaceae bacterium
CGTCAGCCGGGCGCGGTCCCAGGCGGCGACCAGCGCGGCCGCACTCTCCGGCGGGCAGATCATGTCGTAGCGGCCCTGCACGATCTCGCCCGGGATGTGCGCGATCCGGCCCATGCCGCCGAGCAGCCCCCCCTCGGGCAGGAACAGGCCGTGGCGGAAATAATGCGCCTCGATCCGCGCGAGCCCGAGTGCGGTGCGGTCCTCGGCGAAGGAGGCGACGGTCTCGGGGCTCGGCAGCAGCGTGGAGCACGAGCCCTCATAGACGCTCCAGGCGCGCGCGGCGGCGAGATGCACACGCGGATCAGGGTCCGAGAGCCGCCTCCAGAAGGCGGCGAGCAGGTCGCCCCGCTCCTCCTCCGGCACATGGCCGGCGAAGGCGCTCCACGCCTCGGGGAAGAAGCGGGCGAGGCCATAAAGGAACCAGTCGATCTCGCGCGCGCGGCCGAGGAAGATGCCGCGCAGCACGAAGCCCGCGACCCGCTCCGGATGCGCCTGGCCATAGGCGAGGCCGAGCGTGGAGCCCCAGGAGCCGCCGAACACCAGCCAGCGGTCGATGCGCAGCCGCTCGCGCAGCCTCTCGATGTCGGCGATCAGGTGCGGCGTGTCATTGGCGACGAGGCTGCCGAGCGGGCGGGAACGGCCAGCGCCGCGTTGGTCGAAGATCACGACGCGGAACCGGCCGGGGTCGAAGAAGCGCCGGTGCACCGCGCCTGCGCCCGCGCCCGGGCCGCCGTGGAGAAACAGCACGGGCGTGCCTGATGGGCTGCCGACCTGCTCCCAGTACATCGTGTGCCCGGAATCGAGCGGCAGGTAGCCGCTCTCATACGGGGCGATGTCGGGATAGAGGTCGCTGCGTGGCATGGTCTCGGCGCCGTGTCCCGGGTCCACCGGGCGATCCCAGGGTATACCAGCCGGGTCGGGCGCGACTCTTCAAGGCCGCTCGTGCGGACCCGGCCGCCTCAGCGCCGGACCTGGTAGACGGTGCGGCGGAAGCGCCGGCGCCAGCGGGTGAGCCATTCCTGCGCCCGGTCCTTCCCCTCGTCCATCTGCTTGGTGTAGCGGGGGAACTTGCGGCGCATCCAGTCGATCATGCGCTGCGCCCAGGCGTATTCGTCGCGCAGAATGTAGAGCCCGACGGCGAGGAAGAGGAAGCCCTGCAGGAAGGGGAGGAAGATCCCCGCCACGCCGAGCACCAGGAAGCCCCATCCGGCCAGCACCTTGCTGCGGCGCGCCCAGCGACTCGGCGGCCTGGGCGGCAGCATCCGGGGGATGGTCAGGTATTCGCGGCGGCGCGCCATCGCCGCCGGATATGCCGCGCGGGGCGGCCGCGAGCAAGGTCAGGCTGGGGGAGGGTGCGAGCGGATGATCCGGTCCACGGGGTAGCCGAGCCGCCGGGCGGTCTCCAGCCAGTCGACGATCACGGGTTCCGGCAGGGTCGGGGTGCGCGAGAGCAGCCAGAGGTAGTCGCGCGTCGGACCGGAGACGAGGGCGATCCGGTACTCGGGGTCGAGGCGGATGACGTGGTAGCCGCCTTCGAAGGGCCAGCGGAAGGTGACGGCGAGGCTCGCGGTGTTGCGGTCGCCCAGGAACCGGGCGGTGCCCGCGACCGAGCGTTCGGTGCCGTCTGGGCGCCAGCCGCGGTTGGTGACGGCAATCGTGCCGTCGGGGTTGGCGGCGTAGGTGGCGGTGGCGCTGGTGTCGCCGCGTTGGAAGCGGTGGTCGAGCCGGGCGATCTCGTACCAGGTGCCAAGATAGCGGTCGGGGTCGAAGCGAACGGGGGTAATCCCGCCGGGCGGCGAGGTGCAGGCGGCGAGCAGCAGAAGAAGCGCGGCGGCGAGACGGTGCATGGG
Organism: uncultured Paracoccaceae bacterium; assembly: GCA_937944395.1. GTDB lineage: Bacteria > Pseudomonadota > Alphaproteobacteria > Rhodobacterales > Rhodobacteraceae > CALDYW01. Next base: position 1,851 of record CALDYW010000018.1, read on the forward strand.
CGGTCCGACGGCAGGGGTCAGGTCATCGCGCACCGCGGCGTCCGGGTGCGGCTCCGTACCGGGGCGGGATCGAGCGACATCAAAGCGCGGGCCGCCGCGACCGCGTGCCGGCCGCCTCCTCGACCGCGCGGCCGAGCCGCAGCACCGTCGCGTCGTCGAACGGGCGGCCGATGATCTGCAGCCCGAGCGGCAGGCCGTTGGCGGCGAAGCCCGAGCACACCACCATCGCCGGCCCCCCCGAGACATTCGCCGGCGCGGTGAACACCGGCCGCGCCAGCCCCTCGCGCGGATCCTGGTCGCCGAGCTTCGGCGGCGGCGAGGGCACGGTGGCGGTCACGATCGCCTCGGCACGCTCGAACAGGGCGTTGAACTGCGCCGCCAGGGTCTTCCGCTGGCGCTGCGCCTGGAGGTAGTCGGCCGCGCGCAGCAGCGCCCCGCCCATCACGCGCACGCGGAAGGCGCGCGAGTAGAGCTCGGGCCGCGTGGTCAGATCGTGCTCGTGGATCGCATAGGCCTCGGCGACGATGATCAGGCGCGCGACCGCGTTGAAATCCTGCAACGGCGCGGTGTCGAGCTCGACCACCGTGCAGCCCAGCTCCTTCAGCAGGCGCACGGCATCAGTCATCTGCTCGCGCACCTCGGCCGAGGCGGGCAGGTCGTGCTCGTGGAACCGGCGGATCAGCCCGACCCGCATCCCCTTCACCGGCTTGCGGCACTCGGCGACGTAATCCACCGCGGGGGCGTGCGCCGAGGCGCTGTCCTCGGGGTCGTGGCCGGCGATCGCGGCGAGCAGGATGGCGCAGTCCTCGGCCGTCCAGGCCATCGGCCCGGCCGTGTCGAGCGAGTGCGAGAGCGGCACCACGCCGCGGCGGCTGACCAGACCCGCGGTCGGCTTGAGCCCGGCGATGCCGCAATAGGCGGCCGGCAGGCGGATCGAGCCGGCGGTGTCGGA
>CALDYW010000019.1 GCA_937944395.1 uncultured Paracoccaceae bacterium
TCTTGCCCCTGGCGGGGCAATTCACCCCCCGAGGATATTTGCGGACCGGACATGGGGGCAGGGGCGAGGGGCCTGCGCGGCGGGGCTGCCCCGACCGGGAGGGCGGGTCACAGGCTGCCGCGCCAGACGTTGACGGCGACGAAAAGCGCGAAGAGCAGGATCAGCCCCAGCGCGATGCTGGCCAGAATCGAGAGCAGCGCGCCGATCCGGCGTTCGACCGGGTCGATGCGGCGGAGGTGGGCGGCGACCTCGCGGTAGGTGCGTTCGAGGCTGACGGGGTCGATCCGGCAGGCGAGGCGGGGATTGCGGCTGCAGGTCTCGGCCTCGGCGATCTCCAGCGCGCGGGCGCGAATTCGGGCGGGCAGCCGCCGGCCGGCGCGGGCGATCCGTTCCTCGAGCCCCTCGCCGCGGACCCCGAGTCTCGCGCCGAGGAGGTCGGAGATCTCCTCCGCCATGTCCGCCACCGACCGCTGTGCCAAGGCGATCCTCCATGCTGCCTTGGCGCGACCTTAGGATGCCGGGGCGCAGCCGCAAACGGGGGGCGGCAGGGATACTGGCGGCGGCGTGGGCGGCGCGCTACACCCCGGCGCATGCGGCTGGCGGAAACGCGTCATGGCCCCGCGTCGGGTCTTCCCCTGGTGATCGCGCACGGCCTGTTCGGCGCCGGGCGGAACTGGGGGGCGCTCGCCCGGCGCCTGTCGGCCGGCCGGCCGGTGATTGCGGTCGATCTGCGCAATCACGGCGCGAGCGATCGGGCTGACTTGCACGGGTATGGCGATCTGGCCGCGGATCTGGCCGAAACGATCGCGGCGCATGGCGGCGTGGCGGATCTGCTCGGCCATTCGATGGGCGGCAAGGCGGCGATGCGGCTGGCGCTCGAGCGCCCGGCGCTCGTGCGCCGTCTGGTCGTGGCCGATATCGCGCCGGTGGCCTATGCCCATTCGCAGGGGCCGCTCGTCGCCGCGATGCAGGCGCTGCCGCTCGGCGGCATCACCACGCGAACCGAGGCCGACCGGCTGCTCGCCGCTTCGGTGCCCGACCCCGGCCTCCGGGCCTTCCTGCTGAGCGCGCTCGACCTGTCGGCGCGGCCGCCGCGCTGGCGGCTGAACCTGCCGGTGCTTGCCGCCGAGATGCCGCGGATCACCGGCTGGGAGCCCGTGCCGGGCCGGTTCGCCGGACCGGCGCTGTTTCTCTCCGGGGCGCGGTCGGACTACCTCGGGCCCGGGCATCACGCCGCGATCCTCGCCCAGTTCCCGGCGGCGCGCTTCGCGGCGATCGAGGGCGCCGGCCACTGGCTGCACGTCGAGGCGCCCGAGGATTTCGCGCGGGCGGTCGTCGGGTTTCTCGACGGTCCGGCCTGAGCCGGTTCAGTCCTCGGGGCGCAGCATCCGCGACAGCACGCCGGTGCGCTGCACGTACTGGCCCCAGAGCGCGCCCGCGACATGGACGAGGATCAGGAGCAGCAATGCCGCCCGAAGCGCCTCGTGCGCCGCGCCGGCGGCCGTCGAGGCCTGCGCCCAGGCCACCGCCCCGGTGACCGGAAGCAGCAGGACCAGCGCATACATGCCCCAGTGCACCGCCCTTGCGAGCCGCCTTTGCCAGGGCGGGTCCGCCTCGGGCGGGGGCGGGACGCCGCGTTCCTGACGGAGCGCCAGGCGCCAGAAAGCGAGGAGAAGGATCAGCGAGCCCCCGACCATGTGCCCGATCACCGGGGCCGAGAGCGTCATCCGCCCGGCCTCGATCCCCGCGTCGAAGGCTCCGGCGATCCCCTCGTGAAGCAGGTACTGGAGAGCGACCAGCAGCACCGTTGCCCAGTGCAGGATCACTTGCGTGCGCGTGTAGCCCCTGACCGGCATGGGATCCTCCCCGGATACCCGATCCTGTGACGGTCCGGGCGGTCGCGGCAAGGTGCGGCGTTGCGCTGCATCAAGCTGCCGCAGGCCCGGGCATGGTATGTGACGATTCCACGACAGGGGGACGCCGGGATGATCAGCCTCGAGGACATCTACGACCTCTGCCCGCTGACGCGCGACGAGATCGACGCCATCGCCGAGCACGCGCATCTGCCGGGGATCGCGGCGGCGAGGCTGGCCGACTACCTGATGCACGCGCCGAAGGGGCCGCAGGCGGTGCAGGCGATGATCTGCGACGAAATCCGCGCCGCGCTGCGGCGCGACGACCTGCCCCATGCCCGCGCGCTGTTTGCCGCGCTGCGCCACTACATGGACGGCCATCGCGAGGCGGTGCGGGGCGCGGCGCCCTGACCGGCCGGCAGCGTCAGCGCCGCAGGCTGCCGCCGGTGGCCTGCGTGACCCTTTCGACGACGCGGGCCGCGACCGCCTCGATCTCGGCCTCGGTCAGCGTGCGCTCGCGCGGCTGCAGGCGCACGGTGATCGCGAGGCTCTTGCGTCCCGGGCCCATCTGCGCCTCGGCGCGCTCGCCGGCGAAGGCGTCGAACACGCGCACGCTCTCGACCAGCGTCCTGTCGGCGCCGAGGGCGGCCGCAACCACCGTGGCCGCCTCGACCCGGGCATCCAGAACGAAGGCGAAGTCGCGCTCGACCGGCTGCAGGCCCCAGAGCACGAGGGGCGGCCGCGTCGCGCCGCGCGCCTTCGGCAGGGGCAGGGCGGCGAGATGCAGGGTCAGCGCCATGGCCGGGCCTTTGACGTCCATCTCCCGCAGCACCCGCGGATGCACCTCGCCGAAGGCCGCGAGCACGAGCTTCGGCCCGAGCGCGATCACCCCCGAGCGGCCGGGGTGGAACCAGCCGGGTGCCTCGCGCCGGATCGTGCGTTTCTCGGGCGCGCCGATCGCCGCGAGCAGGGCCTCGGCATCGGCCTTGGCGTCGAACGGGTCGACCGGGCGGCGGCTGCCGTGGGGGTCGCGCGGAGCGGTACCGCCGACCATGAGCGCCGCCGCCTGCAGCGCCTGCTCGCCCGGTTCGCCCCCGGTGAACACCGGCCCCACCTCGAACAGCCTGAGGTCCGGCTGGCCGCGGGCCTGGTTGCGCGCCGCCGCGGCGAGCAGACCGGGCAGCAGGTCGGGGCGCAGGTGCGTCATCTCCGAGGAGATCGGGTTCTCGATCCGCACCGCCTCGGTCCCCCCGCCGAAGAGGCACGCGGCGGCCGCGTCGATGAAGGAATAGGTCACGCACTCGTTGTAGCCGAGCGCGGCCAGCGTCCGGCGCACCGTTCCCTCGCGCCGCTGCATCGGCGTCAGCACCGGCCGCGGCACGCCCGGAACCGGGCGCGGCAGCGGCTGGCCGCGGAGCCGCGAGAGCGAGGCGATTCGCGCCACCTCCTCGACCAGATCGGCCTCGCCCTGGATGTCGGGCCGCCACGAGGGCGGCTCGGCCCGGTCGCCCTCGAGCCGGAAGCCCAGCGCCTCGAGCGTCCGGCGCTGGTCAGACTCGGGCAGATCCATGCCGACAAGCCGCTGCACCCGCGCGGGATCGAACCGATAGCTGCGGCGGGTGTCGGGCACCGCGCCGTCCATGACGACCTGCGAGGCCTCGCCGCCGCAGAGATCGAGGATCATCCGGGTCGCCGCCTCCAGTCCGGGCAGGCAGTCGGCGGGATCGACCCCGCGCTCGAACCGGTAGCGGGCATCCGAGGTGATCCGCAGGGCGCGTCCCGTCGCCGCAATGGTCACCGGATCCCAGAGCGCCGATTCGAGGAAGACCTCGGTCGTCGCCTCGGTGACGCCCGAGGCCTCGCCGCCGATGATCCCGGCAAGGCTTGCGGGGCCGGACCGGTCGGAGATCAGCATCTGCCCCGCCGACAGGCGGTAGGTCCGGCCGTCGAGGGCGGCCAGATCCTCGCCCCCTGCCGCCGGGTGGATCCGCAGCCCGTCGTCGAGCTTCGCCGCATCGAAGACATGCAGCGGGCGGGCGCGGTCGAAGGTGAAGAAGTTGGTGACATCCACCAGGGCCGAGATCGGACGCAGGCCGATCGCCCGCAGCCGGTCCTGCAGCCAGGCGGGCGAGGGTCCGTTCCGCACCCCGCGGATCACCCGGCCCGCGAACAGCGGGCAGCCGCGCGGCCGCAGGTCCGGGTCGATCGAAACCGTCACCGGGCAGGGGAAGGCGCCCGTCACCTCCACCGCAGGCAGGGGCTTCAGCACGCCCATGCCCCGCGCCGCAAGGTCGCGCGCGATCCCGCGCACACCGAGCGCATCGGGGCGGTTGGGGGTGACCTTGATGTGGATGACCGGATCGACCCGGGCCGGGTCGTTCGCCGCGAGCCAGTCCACGAAGCGCTCGCCGACCTCGCCCGAGGGCAGCTCGATGATCCCGTCGTGTTCGTCCGACAGTTCCATCTCGCGCTCCGAGCACATCATGCCCTGGCTCTCGACGCCGCGGATGCGCCCGACCTGGATCGTCGTGTCGATGCCCGGAACCCAGGTGCCCGGCGCGGCGACGACCACGGTGATGCCGGCGCGCGCATTCGGGGCGCCGCAGACGATCTGCCGTTCGCCCTCGGCGGTCGCCACCCGGCAGACGCGCAGCCGGTCGGCCTCGGGGTGCGGCCGGGCCTCGAGCACCCGGCCGAGCCGGAAGTCGCCGAGGCGGGCCGCCGGGTCGTGCAGCGATTCGACCTCGAGCCCGAGGTCGGTCAGCGCCGCGGCGATCGCGCCGGCCTCGGCGGTGGTCTCGAGATGGTCCTTGAGCCAGCTCAGGGTGAACTTCATGCGGCAAGGCCTCCGGGGCGTGCGGCGCTGCCATAGCGCAGGGGCGCGCGGATGGAAAGCGTGCCCCAG
>CALDYW010000020.1 GCA_937944395.1 uncultured Paracoccaceae bacterium
GGCCCGGGCGGCGCGCGCGGGGCGACCCCCGGGCCGGCCCCGGTTCGGCAGGGTGCGCCGCAAGCCGGGCGCGGCGCCCGGCCCGGCTGCGGAGGGTCGGGGCCGGGATGCGCGCGCGGCGGCGCCGGCGATCAGTGCGCCGCGGCCCAGGTCGCGCCCTGTCCTGCATCGACGATCAGGGGAACGCTGAGCCTGGCCGCGGGTTCGGCGGCCCTCTCCATGACCGCCCGGGCGCGGGCGACGGTTTCCGCGACCGCGCCTTCCTCGACCTCGAACAGCAGTTCGTCGTGCACCTGCAGCAGCATCGTCGCCGGCAGCCCGTCGAGGGCCGCCGGCATCCGGATCATCGCGCGGCGGATGATGTCGGCGGCGGTGCCCTGGATCGGCGCGTTGATCGCGCCGCGGCGGGCGAAGCCGGCGCCGGGCCCGCGCGCGTTGATCTCGGGGAAATGCACCTTGCGGCCGAACAGGGTGGTGACGAAGCCCTGGCGTTTCGCGGCCTCGACGGTGGCGTCCATGTAGGCGCGGATGCCGGGGAAGCGCTCGAAATAGGTGTCGATGAAGGCCTGCGCCTCGGCGCGCGGGATGCGCAGGTTGCGCGCGAGCCCGAAGCCCGAGATCCCGTAGATCACCCCGAAGTTGATCGCCTTGGCGCGGCGGCGGATCTCGGGGGTCATCCGGTCGAGGGGAACGTCGAACATCTGGCTGGCGGTCAGCGCGTGGATGTCCTGCCCCTCGCGGAACGCCTGCTTCAGCGCCTCGATCCCTGCCACATGCGCCAGGATGCGCAGCTCGATCTGGGAATAGTCGAGGCTGACCAGAACCTTGCCCGGAGGTGCGACGAACGCCTCGCGGATCCGGCGGCCTTCCTCGGTGCGGACGGGGATGTTCTGGAGGTTCGGATCGGTCGAGGCCAGCCGCCCGGTGCTGGCCCCGGCGATGACGTAGCTCGTGTGCACGCGCCCGGTCTGGGGGTTGATGTGGTCCTGCAGCGCGTCGGTGTAGGTGGACTTGAGCTTGGCGATCTGCCGCCAGTCGAGGATGCGCGCGGCCAGGCGTGCGCCCTCGGGGTGCTGGTCCTCGAGGGTGGTGAGCTCCTCGAGCACGTCGGCCCCGGTGGCGAAGGCGCCGGTCCTGCCGCGCTCGCCGCCGGGCAGGCCCATCTTCCCGAACAGGATCTCGCCGAGCTGCTTCGGGCTGCCGAGGTTGAAGGGCTCGCCCGCGATCTGCTGGATCTCGGCCTCGAGCGCGGCCATCTTCTGGGCGAAGTCGCCCGACATCCGCGCGAGCTGGCCGCGATCGACGGTGATCCCGGCCATCTCCATCGCCGCCAGCACCGGCACCAGCGGGCGTTCGAGCGTCTCGTAGACCGTGGTGACGCGGGCGCGCGGAAGCTGCGGGCGGAACGCCTGCCAGAGCCGGAAGGTCACGTCGGCGTCCTCGGCGGCGTATTCGGTGGCGCGCTCGATCGGCACCCGGTCGAAGGTGACCTGCGCCTTGCCCGAGCCGATGAGGTCGCGGATCGGGATCGGGACATGGCCGAGATAGCGCTCGGAGAGCGTATCCATGCCGTGGCCGTGCAGCCCGGCATGCATCGCGTAGGACATCAGCATGGTGTCGTCGATCGGCGCCACCCGGATCCCGTGGCGGGCAAGGATCTTCCAGTCGTACTTGAGGTTCTGGCCGATCTTCAGCACCGCCTCGTCCTCCAGCAGGGGCTTGAGGATCGCCAGCGCCTCGGCCGGGTCGATCTGCCCCTCGGCGCGGGCGGCGGCGGCGTCGAAGAGGTCGGCCCCGCCCGAGCGGTGGGCGAGCGGGACGTAGCAGGCCTCGCCGGGCCCGAGCGCGAGCGAGATGCCGACGAGATCGGCGCGCATCTCGTCCAGGCCCGTCGTCTCGGTATCGACCGCGACGCGGCCGAGGTCGGTGGCGCGTGCGACCCAGTCGCGCAGGGTGGCGGTGTCGCGCACGCAGACATAGGCCGCCCGATCGAAGGGCAGGGGCGCTGCCGCGGCCGCCGGCGCGGCGGCTTCGGAGGGAGGGTCGGGGATCGCCGGCGTCTCCACCCCGAGCGCCTCGGCCACCCGCCGCGTCAGGGTGCGGAACTCCATCCGGCGCAGGAAGTCCATCAGCGGGCCGGGATCGACGGGCCGGACCTCGAGCTCGTCGAGCCCGACCGCGAGCGGCATGTCGCGCTCCAGCGTGACGAGACGGCGCGAGATGCGGATCAGCTCGGCATTCCCGGCGATCGCGGCGCGGCGTGCGGGCTGCGGGATCTCGTCCGCGCGCGCGAGCAGCGCCTCGAGGTCGCCGAACTCGCGGATCAGCAGCGCCGCGGTCTTGGGCCCGATGCCGGGCGCGCCGGGGATGTTGTCCACGCTGTCGCCCGACAGCGCCTGCACGTCGGGCACGCGCTCGGGCGGCACGCCGAACTTCTCCTCAACCTCGGCGCGGTCGATCACCCGGCCCTTCATCGGGTCGCGCATCACCACGCCGTCGCCGACCAGCTGCATCAGGTCCTTGTCCGAGGAGATGATGGTGACCCGCCCGCCGGCGGCGACGGCGCGGGTGGCGAGCGTGGCGATGATGTCGTCGGCCTCCCAGCCCTCGACCTCGAGGCAGGGCACGCCGAAGGCGCGCGTCGCCTCGCGCACGAGCGGGAACTGCGGGCGCAGGTCCTCGGGCGGCTCGGGGCGGTTGGCCTTGTAGGGCTCGTAGATCGCGTTGCGGAAGGTCGTGGCGGAATGGTCGAAGATCACCGCGAGGTGCGTGGGCCCCTCGCCCCGGCCGTCGCGGGTGAGCTCGCCCCAGAGCATGTTGCAGAACCCCGCGACCGCGCCCACCGGCAGCCCGTCGGACTTTCGCGTGAGCGGGGGAAGCGCGTGGTAGGCGCGGAAGATGAAGGCCGAGCCGTCGATCAGGTGCAGGTGGTGGCCGGGGCCGAAGGTCATGGCGGACCCTTGCGGAAGGTTCGGTGGGTGTCCGGACGGAGGGTCCGGGCGCGGCATGGATGCGATGTCATCGCACGAAGCGGACCGGGCATCCACCCCGGCGCTGCCGCCGCCGCGCGCACTGCCGGCGCGTCCCCCGGCGCCGCCCGGTCGGCGGGGCGCGCAGGGCGATCGGCGCCGGTCAGGCCGCCTTGCCGACCGCGTCCTCGTGGATGAATCGCTTGTCGCAATAGGGGCAGTCGATCCAGCCGCGATCCAGGGGGATCGACAGCCAGACGCGCGGGTGGCCGAGCGCGCCTTCGCCGCCGTCGCAGGCGACCCGGCGGGTGCGCACCACTTCGGTTTCGGGGGGATCGATCGGCATGGCAGGCTCCCTGACCGGACGGCGGCGCGATGATAGCGAAGCGCCACCCGCCCGCAAGGCGGCGCGGGGCGCGGCGCGCCTTTGGCGTCCGTTCCCCGGGGGGCGGTGTTCCGCGGTCAGGGCGTTTCCCGGCGGACTCGCGCCCGGGGTGGGGGGGCGGCGCGGCCGCCTGCGGGCTCACTCCGCGGGCGACGGCCCGGCTGCGCCGCCGTCGGGCAGCACCGGGTCGTTGAGCCCGACGAGCCCCCCGGCCTCGGCCGCCACGCCCGAGGGGCTGGCGTAGAGCTTCGGCATCACCACGTTCGGCGCCACCTCGAGCGGCCAGCGCGCCGCGAGTCGCGCCAGCACCGCGGGCCCGAGGCGGGGATCGGCGCGCACCGTGCCGCGGTGCGAGGCGTCGAGGCGGGGGGAATGCATCGCCTCGGACAGGGAGAGCCGGAAGTCCAGCATCAGCGCGGCGATCTGCGCCACGGCCGGCATGATCAGGTCGCCCCCCGAGGCGCCGAGCGCGAAGGCCGCGCGACCGTCCCGGACCGCAACCGTCGGGCACATGTTCGACGAGGCGATCCGCGCGCCCGCCGCCATCGAGGTCGGCCGGCCCGGCCGCGGGTCGAAGTAGCTGACCGCGTTGTTCATCGCGATGCCGGTCGTCGGCAGCGTCACGCCGGCGCCGAAATGGTCGAGCAGCGTGTAGGTGATCGCGGCCATGTTGCCCGCGGCATCCGCCGCCGCCAGCGCCGAGGTCGAGGCGCCGACCTCGGCCAGTGTCCCCATGCGGGCGCGATGGGCCCGCCAGGCCGCTTCCAGCGCGGCGGCATAGGCCTCCCAGGTCTCCGGCGTCGGCCGCTCGGGCGGGTCGGCCAGGGCGGCGGCGACATGGGCGAGGAAGTCGGCGAGCCGCAGGCCGCCGCTGTGCGGCCCCGGCGTGTGGAGCCTCGCGCCGCGGTGGTCCGCCGCGAGCGGGACGACGTCCGCCACCGCATAGGCGGCAAGGTCCTCGGCGGTGATCCGGCTGCCGCCGGCAGCGAGGTCGGCGGCGATGCGGCGGGCGAGCGCGCCGCGATAGAAGCTGTCGGGGCCCTCGTCGCGCAGGGTGCGGAGCGTGTCGGCAAGGCCGGGAATGCGCAGCCGCTCGCCCGGAGCGAGCGGGGCGCCGCCGGGCAGGTAGATCGCGGCCGACACGGGGTCGCGGGCGAGGATGCGCGCCTCCGAGGCGATCACCAGCGTCGCATACCAGCTCGCCGGCAGGCCCGTCTCGGCGAGGTCGATCGCGGGGCCGAGCAGACGGCCGAACCCGAGCCGCCCCCAGCGCGCCGCCGCCAGCGACAGGCCGGCCACCGCGCCGGGAACCGTGACCGCGCCGTAGCCTTGCGTGTTGGCGAAGCCGCGGACCGCCGGAAACCCCATCGAGGTGCGCGGCAAGGCCTCGTCCACCGGGTAGTCGGCGGGGTCGAGCCCGGCGGCGAGCACGCCCTGGAAGTCGAGCGCGACGGCGCGCCCCTCGGCCGCGATCCAGGCGACCAGGAACCCCGACCCCCCGAGGCCGCACATCCACGGCTCGACCGGCGCCAGCGCCAGCGCCGCGGCCACTGCGGCATCGACGGCATTGCCGCCCTCGGCCAGCATCCGCGCCCCGGCGCGTGCCGCGGCGACCTGCTGGGCGGCGACCACGCCGCCCGCATCGGCGACGGCGGCCTTGGTGACGCGCCATTCCTCAGGTGCCGTCATCGCCTGCCCCTTCCGCCTTCGGCCTTCCGCGCTTCGCCGCCCGCCGACGCACCTGCGCTTGATGCGCGGGAGCGCCTCGATATACTCAGGATATACCGGACGGAGAATCGGGTGGCAACAAGGCGCAAGAGCGACGAGGCCTATGCCGCGCTCCGGGGGCGGATCCTCCGCGCCGAACTGCGCCCCGGCACCGCGCTCGACGAACGTGCGCTGATCGGCGAACTCGGCATCGGCCGCACGCCGCTGCGCGAGGCAATCCTGCGGCTGAGCCAGGAGGGTCTGCTGATGGCGCTCGGCCGGCGCGGCTATGTGGTGGCCGAAACCTCGCCCTCGGACCTGTTCCGCGCCTTCGAGCTGCGCCGCGAGATCGAGTGCTTCGCCGCCGCCCGCGCCGCCGAGCGCCGCACCCCGGCCGACCTGGCCGCCTTCGACGCCTTCCTCGCCGAGGCCGAGGAGGGGATGGAGCGCGAGGCCGGCAACATCGACTGGAACCTCGGCATCGACGAGGCGTTCCACCGCCTTGTCGCCGCCGCCTCGGACAACCGCTTCGCGGCGCAGACGCTGGCCTTCCTCTACGGCCTGTCGGTGCGCAGCCTCTACGTGGCGCGGGTGCCGCCGACGCTGGTGCGCGACGAGATCGGGCATTATCGCGCCGTCATCGCCGCGATCGCCCGGCGCGACACCGCCGCCGCCGCCGAGGCGATGGCCGCGCATCTGACCGTCAGCCCGATGCAGGCCTTCCTCGCGCCGGCGCCGCCGCTGCGGCAGGGGCGGGCGCACTGATGCGGCGCGAACGGCGCGAGGGCCTGGTGACGGCGCTGATGCTCGCGCCCTCGGTGGTCGTGCTCGGCGTCTTCGTATTGATGCCGCTCTGCGTGGTGTTCGCCTATTCCTTCGCGCTGCGCGATGCCTACGGCGGGGTGGTGCCGGGCTTCACGCTCGACAACTACCGCGCGCTGTTCGAGGGGCTCTATGTCCAGGTGTTCCTGAACTCGTTCCGCCTGGCGGCGCTGACGACGCTGCTGTGCCTGCTGGTCGGCTATCCGGTTGCCTACTTCATCGCCTTCAGGGCCGGCCGCTGGGGGCCGGCGCTGCTGGTGCTGATGCTGGTGCCGTTCTGGATCAACTTCCTGATCCGGATCTCGGCCTGGGTGGTCCTGCTCGGGCGCAACGGGCTGATCAACGCCGCCCTCGTCGGCACCGGCCTTGCCGGGCAGCCGGTGGGGATGCTGGGCACGCAGGGCGCCACGCTGGCCGGCATGGTCTATGCCTTCCTGCCGCTGGCGGTGTTCCCGATCTATGCCGCGCTGCAGCCGCTCGACCGCCGTCTGATCGAGGCCGGGGCCGACCTTGGCGCCAACCCCGCGCAGGCCTTCGGTCGCATCACCCTGCCGCTGTCGCTGCCCGGCGTGCTGGCCGCGGCGCTCTTCGTCTTCGTTCCCTCGATGGGGGTCTTCGCGATCCCGGTGCTGCTCGGAGGGGGCAAGTCGATCATCCTCGGCAACCTGATCGTGCAGCTGTTCCTCGAGTTCCGGGTGATCCCGGTCGGCGCGGCGGTATCGGTGGTGATGCTGGTGCTCGCCGCGATCGGCATCGCGCTCTACATGCGCGCGCTCGCGCGCATCGAGGCCTGGCGATGACCGCCCCTGTCGAGCCCGCCGGGCCCGTCGCGGCGCCTGCCCGCCCCGCGGCCGGGGGCGCCGCCGCGCGCGCCGAGCCCTGGGTGCTCCGGCGTCTCGTCTGGGGCCTGCCGGGCTGGATCACGCTGCTGGCCTACCTGTTCCTGCTCGCGCCCATCGTCGTTCTGGTGGTGTTCTCGTTCAACGCGGCGCGTTCGACGGTGGTGTTCACCGAATTCACGCTGGACTGGTATGCCAGGGTCTTCTCGAACCGCAATCTCGGCCGCGCGCTGCGGGTCAGCCTGATCGTCGCCGCCGCCTCGGCCGCCATCGCCACCGCCGTCGGTGCGCTGGCCGCCGTGGCGATCAGCCGGAGGCGGTTCCGCGGCCGCTCGCTGATCGCGACCGCACTGGCCGCGCCGCTGGTGCTGCCCGAGATCGTGCTCGGCGTGGGGCTTCTCGTGTTCATGTCCTTCGCCGGCTTCCGCCTGGGCTACGGCACGATGATCATGGGCCACGTCCTGGTGTCGCTGCCCTTCGCGGTGCTGATCGTGCGCGCCGCCGCCGCCGCGCTCGACGCGCGGATCGAGGATGCCGCGGCCGACCTCGGCGCCAACGAGTGGCAGACATTCCGCCTGGTGACGCTGCCGCAGCTCGCCCCCTCGATCCTGACCGCGTTCCTGCTGTCGGCGACGCTCTCGTTCGACAACCTGGTCATGTCCACCTTCACCACCGGGGTCGGCACCACCACGCTGCCCCTGCGCATCTACTCGATGCTGAAGCTCGGCATCACGCCCGAGATCAATGCCCTCGGCACGCTCATGGTGGTCGCCAACATCGGCATCGTGCTTCTGGTGATGGGCCGCTACCTGCCTGCCCTTCTGGCCCAGCCGCGCCGATGAGACGCAAGCCCCCCCACCCCCGGAACCCACAGGGAGACTGCCCATGACCCGGACCCTCGCCCTTGCCGTCCTGCTCGGCGCGACCGCGCTGAGCCCGGCGGCGGCCGCACAGCTCAACATCTTCGGCTGGGCCGACGAGATGCCCGACGAGGTGCTGGCCGACTTCGAGGCCGAGACCGGCATCACAGTGACCTTCGACACCTTCGACTCCAACGAATCGATGATCGCCCGGCTCGAGGCCGGCGCCTCGGGCTACGACCTCGTGAACCCCTCGCAGTACGCGGTGCAGATCCTCGCCGGGCGCGGGCTGATCCAGGAACTCGACCATTCCCGGATCGAGACCATCGGCAACATCGCCGAGGCCTTCCGCAACGTCAGCTACGATCCCGGCAATGTCCATTCGATTCCTTATGTCTGGGGCACCACGGGGCTGGCCTACAACAGATCCTGCGTGACCGAGCCGGTCTCCAGCTGGACCGCGCTCTGGGACGAGCGGTACAGGGGCCGCATCTACATGCTCGACAACATGCTCGCGGCCTATATCGCGGGGCTGCAGGTCAACGGCTTCAACGCCAATTCCTCCGATCCCGAGGAGATCGCCAAGGCGACCGAGACGCTGATCGCGCAGAAGCCCCTGCTGGCGGGCTACAACGCCACCAACTTCGCGGACCTCGTGTCGTCGGGCGAGGCCTGCCTCGTGCAGTCCTGGTCGGGATCGGTGCTGCAGGCGATCGAGACCAACCCCGACGTGGTCTATGTCCTTCCCGAGGAGGGCGGCACGATGTGGATCGACGGCTATTCGCTTCTGACCGGCGCGCAGAACGTGGACGAGGCCTATGCCTTCCTCAGCTACATCCTGCGCCCCGAGGTCGCCGCCAAGACCACCGAACTGACCAAGGTCGCCACCGTCGTGCTGGAGGCGCGCGACCTTCTGCCCGAGTCCATTGCGCGCAACAGCGCGATCTATCCGTCCGACGAGGTGCTGGCCAATGCCGACTTCATCCTCGACGTGGGCGAGGCGATGAAGTTCTACCAGGACGGCTGGACCCGGGTGAAATCGGCGCAATGACCCCTCGCCCCGGGGGCGCGCGCTGCCGCGCGCCCCTTCCTTCGGGCCGCCGGCGATGACCGGCGGCGTGGCCGTGCGGCTTTCGGGCGTCAGCAAGCGCTTCGGCGCGACGCTGGCGGTCGAGGGCATCGACCTTGCCGTGCGCGAGGGCGAGTTCTTCACGCTGCTCGGCGCCTCGGGCTGCGGCAAGACCACCACGCTGCGCCTGATCGCCGGGTTCGACCTGCCCAGCGCGGGGCGGGTCGAGATCGGCGGGCAGGACGTGACCGAGGCGCCGGCCTACCGGCGCCCGGTGCATACCGTGTTCCAGTCCTATGCGCTGTTTCCGCATCTGAGCGTGGCCGAGAACGTGGCCTTCCCGCTGCGCCTCGCCCGCGTCCGGGCCGCCGACCGGCGCCTGCGCGTCGCCGCCGCGCTCGACCTCGTGCAGATGGGCGGTTTCGCCGACCGCCGCCCCTCGCAGCTCTCGGGCGGGCAGCAGCAGCGCGTGGCGCTGGCGCGCGCGCTGGTCAACGAGCCCCGCGTGCTGCTGCTCGACGAACCCCTGGGCGCGCTGGATCTGAAGCTGCGCAAGGAGATGCAGGCCGAGCTCAAGCACATGCAGAAGCGGCTGGGGATCACCTTCGTCTTCGTCACCCACGACCAGGAGGAGGCGCTGGCGATGTCGGACCGCATCGCGCTGATGCATGCGGGACGCATCGTGCAGGTGGACGCGCCCGAAGCGCTCTACAACGCGCCGGTCTCGCGCTATGCCGCCGAGTTCATCGGCGAGACCAACCTTCTGCCCGCCACCGTCGCCGCGGCGGGGGCGGGGCATGTGGTGGTGGCTGCGGCGGGGCAGACCCTTGCCCTGCCCTGGTCCGGCCCTGCGCCCGAGGCCGGACAGGCGGCGACGCTGGCGGTGCGGCCCGAATGCGTGCTGCGCGGCGACGAGGCCGCGGCCGCGGCCGACGAGGGCCTTGCGCTCGAGGGCCGGCTCGAGGACGTCACCTTCATCGGCTCGGACCTGCGCCTGACCTACGATTGCGGGCCTGCCGGCCCGGTCGTGGTGCGGGTGCAGAACCGCGCCGGCCCCGGCCCCGAACCGGGCGAGCGCCTGCGCCTCGTGCTGCCGCGCGCGGCGTTGCGCCTGCTCGCATCCTGAGCCTTCCGGAGATCCCGATGCCTCCCGCCTATCGCCTGCACGACCTGCCGCCGCAGATCGACCCCGCCCGCATCGCGCGGCTTGCCGGGGTCGAGGCGGCGACGCTCGGCCATCATCTGTCCGCCGGCTTCGCCGACCCCGGGCTCGCGCCGGTCCTGCCCGACCGCCGCGCCGCCGGCACCGCGGTCACGGTGCAGATCGCCGGCCCCTGCTCGACGCTGCTCTACCACGCGATGGACCGGGTGCGCCCCGGCGATGTCCTGGTGATCGACCGCTGCGGCGAGGCGCGGCATGCCTGCTGGGGCGGCTTCATGGCCGCGGTCGCTGCCGCCCGCGGCCTTTCCGCGGTGATCGTGGACGGCCTGGTGACCGACCCGGCCGCGATCCGCGCCGCCGGCGTGCCCACCTGGGCGCGCGGCACCGCGGCGCTGACCACGCGGCTGCTCAATCTCGGGGGCGGGTTCAACGTGCCGGTGTCGGTGGGCGGTGTCGCGGTCAGCCCGGGCGACGCCGTCCTGTGCGACGACTGCGGCATCGTCGTCCTGCCGCCCGACCGGCTGGATGCGCTGACCGATCTGGCGCTGGCCGACCAGGCCGAGGAGGGCGACTGGCTTGCCCGCATCGCCGGCGGAGCGCGGCTGCAGGATCTCGTGGACATCGCCGCGATGCTCGCGCAGGCGGGAACCGAGGGGCCGGCCGCGGCCGGGGGCGGGGCGCATGGCTGAACCCTCCGTGCCCCGCGCCGTCTGGCTTTCGACGCCGCACCAGGCGGCGGTGGAGATCGCGCACGGCCTCGGCTGCCGGCATTTCGTGCTCGACATCGAGCACGGCTTCTTCGGCCTTGACGCCACCGACAAGCTGGTGGCGCTGATCCTGGCGCTGGGCGCCGAGGTTCATGCCAAGGTTCTCGGCCCCGAGACGATCCCGATCCAGCAGGCGCTCGACATCGGCTGTTCGGGCGTCATCATCCCGCACATCCGCGGCGCCGACCATGCCGCGCGGGTGACGGCGGCGGCGAAGTATCCCCCGCTCGGCGTGCGCAGCTTCGCCGGGACCCGGCCCGCCCGCTACGACACGGTGGCGCCCGACTGGTTCGAGGCCGAGAACCGCCGCACCCGGTGCTGGCCGATGATCGAGACCGCCGAGGCGCTGGCCGAGGTCGAGGCGATCGCCGCCCTGCCCACGGTGGACGGCCTGTTCCTGGGGCCCTACGACCTGTCGCTGCGGCGCGGCCGGGGCGCCTACCGCCGCACCGAGGCGGATTTCGCCGACCTCTCCCGTGTTGCCCGCGCCGCCCGCGCCGAGGGCAAGGATCTGGTGATGCCCGCCTGGACGGCCGCCGAACGCGACTGGGCGACGGCCGAGGGCGCGGCGCTGCTGGTCACGGTGGACGAATACGGCGCGCTCTGGACCGGATTCGAGAAGGGGCTTTCGGCATGAGCACGGTGGCCTGCTGGCTGGGCGACAGCGCCGAGGATGCCGACTGGGTGCGGCTGCTGACCCCGCTCCTGCCGGGGATGACGGTGCGCCCGCTGACCGATCCGGGCGACCCTGCGGCGGTGCGCTACGCGGTGGCCTGGGCCCCGCCGCCGGGGGCGCTGGCCGCCTTCCCGAACCTGCGCGCGGTGGTCTCGGTCGGCGCCGGGATCGACCATCTGCTGCGCGATCCGGCGTTTCCGCGCCACCTGCCGATCCTGCGCACGACCGGCGCGCAGATGGTGCAGCGGCTGCAGGAATACGTCGCGCTGCATGTGCTGGCGCATCACCGCCGCCTCGCCGACACCGATGCGCAGCAGGCGCGCGGCGAATGGCGCCAGTTCGTCACCCCCCCGGCCTGGGACCGGGCGGTCGGGGTGATGGGCCTCGGCCGCATCGGCGCCGCCTGCGCCGGGGCGCTGGCGGGCCTCGGCTTCGCGGTGCGCGGCTGGGCGCGCAGCCCGCGCGAGCTGCCCGGCGTCGCCGTGCATGCCGGTGCGGCGGGGCTTGCGTCGTTCCTCGAGGGCTGCGAGATCCTCGTCTGCCTGCTGCCGCTCACGCCGGCGACCGAGGGCATCCTGAACGCCGGCCTGTTCGCGCGGCTGCCGCGAGGGGCGGCGCTGGTCAATGCCGGGCGCGGGCGGCACCTCGTGGACGACGACCTTCTGGCGGCGCTCGCGGCCGGGCAGATCGGCGCGGCGACGCTCGACGTGTTCCGCGAGGAACCGCTGCCGCCCGGGCACCCGTTCTGGCGCCATCCGCGCATCCGCGTCACCCCGCATCTGGCGAGCTACATCGACCCCGCAACCGGCGCCGCGACCGTGGCCGCGAACATCCGCGCCTTCGAGGAGACCGGCACCGCCCCCGACCTTGCCGACGCCGCGCGCGGCTACTGAGCGCAGGGTGCGGCGACCGGCCGCCGCCCGCGCTCGGCTTGGGGCGCAACCGGCAACCGACCTTCCCCCTCCGCCGTCCTCGCCGGCGCGAGGCCGGGGCGAGGCCGGGGATCCCGGACGCTTCACGCGATGGCGGCCCCGGGAGGACTCGAACCCCCAGCCTTGGACTTAGAAGGTCCCTGCTCTATCCGGTTGAGCTACGGGGCCGCACCGCCTCGTCATGGGGCAGGAGGCGCGGCGCGGCAAGGCCCAAGCTCCGCGGCCCCGGGGTTCAGTGCGTCCAGGCGCCCTTGCGGTCGGGGGCGAAGTTCTCGCCATAGCCGCGCGGGCGGATGTTCGGGCGGCGGCGGTGCGGTTCGGTCACCACCGCCTCGAGCCCGTGCTCGCGCGCATAGGCCAGCGCCGCGTCCTTCGTCGGGAAGCGCAGCCGCACCTGGGCCTGCGTGTCGGCCGACGAGGTCCAGCCCATCAGCGGGTCGATCTCGCGCGGGGCGGCGGGGTCGAACTCGAGCACCCAGTCGCGGGTGCGCGCGGTGCCCGACTGCATCGCGGTGCGGGCAGGCTGGTAGATCCGGGCAAGCATCGGCTCTCCTCGGGCGGCAGACAGGGCGAGGCGGTTATCGCCGCGACGACGCGGACCGGCAAGGGGACAATGCGTCCCGCTCGGGCGGCGGCGCGGCCGCACGGCGCCTTGCGCCGGAACAGGATGCGATCATCTTGGAAGGGCCCGAGGGGGAATCGCCGCCATGCCGCACAACACCACCAACGCGCCAACCCCGCGCCATGCCGCGCTGACACGGCCGAAGCTCGAGGGCGGGCGGCGGTTCGTGCTTCATGCCGAGTTCCAGCCCGCCGGCGACCAGCCGCAGGCGATCGCCGAACTGGTGGCCGCGATCGAGGCGGGCGAGCGCAACCAGGTGCTGCTGGGCGCCACCGGCACCGGCAAGACCTTCACCATGGCCAAGGTGATCGAGGCGACCCAGCGCCCGGCGATCATCCTTGCGCCCAACAAGACGCTGGCCGCCCAGCTCTACGGCGAGTTCAAGGGCTTCTTCCCCGAGAACGCGGTGGAATACTTCGTATCCTACTACGACTACTACCAGCCCGAGGCCTACGTGCCCCGCACCGACACCTACATCGAGAAGGAAAGCCAGATCAACGAGCAGATCGACCGGATGCGCCATTCGGCCACGCGGGCGCTGCTGGAGCGCGACGACGTGATCATCGTGGCCTCGGTGTCGTGCATCTACGGCATCGGCTCGGTCGAGACCTATTCGGCCATGACCCAGGACCTCGAGACCGGCCGTGCCTACGACCCCCGGCAGGTCATGGCCGAGCTCGTCGCCCAGCAGTACCGGCGCAACGACGCCGCCTTCGCCCGCGGCAGCTTCCGCGTGCGCGGCGACGTGATCGAGCTCTGGCCCGCCCACCTCGAGGACCGCGCCTGGCGTTTTTCGTTCTTCGGCAACGAGCTCGAGTCGATCACCGAGTTCGACCCGCTCACCGGGGCGAAGACCGACAGCTTCCGCCGGATCCGCATCTACGCCAATTCGCACTACGTCACGCCCCGCCCGACCCTGCAGCAGGCGATCCGGGGGATCCGGCTGGAACTGAAGGAGCGGCTCGACCAGCTTGTGGCCGAGGGCAAGCTGCTCGAGGCGCAGCGGCTCGAGCAGCGCACCAATTTCGACCTCGAGATGCTCGAGGCGACGGGATCGTGCAACGGGATCGAGAACTACTCGCGCTATCTCACCGGCAGGAAGCCGGGCGAGCCGCCGCCGACGCTGTTCGAGTTCATCCCCGATCACGCCATCGTCTTCGCCGACGAAAGCCACGTCTCGGTGCCCCAGATCGGCGGCATGTTCCGCGGCGATTTCCGGCGCAAGTTCACGCTGGCCGAACACGGCTTCCGCCTGCCGTCGTGCACCGACAACCGGCCGCTGAAGGTCGAGGAATGGGACGCGATGCGGCCGCAGTCGGTGTTCGTCTCCGCCACGCCCGCAGCCTGGGAGCTCGAGCAGGCGGGCGGCGTCTTCGTCGAGCAGGTGATCCGCCCGACCGGTCTGCTGGATCCCGAAGTGGAGATCCGCCCCGTCGCGATGCAGGTGGACGACTTGCTCGACGAGGTGCGCAAGGTCGCCGCGAAGGGCTATCGCACGCTGGTCACCGTGCTGACCAAGCGGATGGCCGAGGACCTGACCGAATACCTGCACGAGCAGGGAATCCGCGTGCGCTACATGCATTCCGACATCGACACGATCGAGCGCATCGAGATCCTGCGCGACCTCCGCCTCGGGGCCTTCGACGTGCTGGTCGGCATCAACCTGCTGCGCGAGGGGCTCGACATTCCCGAATGCGGGCTGGTGGCGATCCTCGATGCCGACAAGGAGGGGTTCCTGCGCTCGGA
>CALDYW010000021.1 GCA_937944395.1 uncultured Paracoccaceae bacterium
GTTCCGATGTGTGGTGGATCTCGACCTGCTCGGTGCAGACCACCGCCCAGCCGCCCTCGGCCTTAATGCCGCGCATCGCGGCCATGGCCGAGGGGTGCGCATGGCCCATGCCGTTGCAGTGCGGCACCTGATAGAAGCGGTTCTTCGCCGTGACCGCGCCGATCCGCACCGGCTGGAACAGGATGTCGAGGCGCGGGTCGCGGCCGCTGGCGCGCGTGGCCGGGTTCTGCTCGGTCATCGCCCTTCTCCTCCCCGCAGGCGTGCGCGCTGCCGCCCGCGCGCATCGCAGGACGTGCAGGCCGGTGCCGCGCCCAGCGCGGCGGCGACTTCGGCGGCCGCGCGCTCGCCGCTCAGATGCGCCCCGGCGCAGAGCGCGATCCAGGGCGCCGCCACCGCCTCGCCGGCGAAGAAGCCCCGGTCGCCGAGCGGCCGTGCCAGGTCGGCGCGGGCCGCGAAGCGACCCGGGCGGGCGGCGGAATAGGCGCCGAGCGTCCGGGGATTGGTCTCCCATTCCGAGAGATGGCCGCCAACGACATGGCGCCGTGCGGCGCTGCCGAGCATCCCGGCCAGCGTCTCTTGCGCGAGGTCCACCGCCGCGGCCGACCCCGCGCGGACCACGTCGCGGCCGAAGCGCCCGCCGACATAGCCCACGATGTAGTCGTGACCCGTGGGGAAGGTCAGGAAGAAGCAGGCCTGCGCGGGCAGCGGCGGCGAGACCGCATGCGCCAGATACGCATTCTCGGGCAGGCCGAGGCGCGCGCCGTCGAGCCGCAGGCCGATCTTGGCGAGGCAGCCCATGGGCACGTCGGCCAGCGCCGCGGCCTTCCAGTCGGGCAGGGCGGGGGCGAAGCGCAGGCTGCCCGCGGCCAGAACGCCGGTGGACAGGGTGACGATGCAGGCGCGCGCCGCGATCGTGCCGCGCGGGGTCTCGACGCGAACCCCGCTGCCGCTCCAGTCCACCGCGGTGGCCGGCGTGTTCAGCGCAACCGGCAGACCGTCGCCCAGCCGCGCGACGAGCGTGCCGAGCCCCTCGCGCACCAGATAGTCGCGGGCAGGCTCCGCGGATGCGGCCCAGTCGCCGGTCGAAAGATCGTCGAGCTCCACACCGTGGTCCATCGGACCGATCCAGGTCTCGACCGTGGCGGTCATCGGATCGTCGCGCGGGATCACCGAACCCGCCGCGACATCCCCGCGCACCCGGTCGAGCGCCCGCGTCACCCGGTCCCAGGCGCGGTCGTAGGCCCGCCGCTCGGCGCCGCTGGCGCGCCGGTCGCCGACGAACAGCAGGTCGGGCGCGTCCGCGTGATCGTGCAGCGTGAAGCCGAGGTCGCGCGCCAGGCGCAGGTGCGGCAGGCCCGCGGGGCCCTGCAGCGAGGCGCAGCCGTGATCGTAGGGCGCGCCGAACAGGGACGATTCGGTGTAGGCCCGTCCGCCGATCCGGTCGGCCGCCTCGACCACCACCACATCGAGCCCCCGGGCCACCAGCGCCCGCGCCGCGGCGATCCCGGCCGACCCGGCCCCGATGATCGCCACGTCCGGGTTGGCCGGAAGCGCCCCGGCAGGCCCGCCCGCTGCCGCGCCGGCCAGAAGTCCGGTCATGAACCCTCTCCTCGTCAGGGGCATCGCGGCGTCATCCCCGCCTGCCATCGGGCGCGGCTGCGGCGACCGGATCGAACCGGCCTGCGAAATGGGCCTTCAGCATGACCCGCATCCGTTCCGTCGCCTGACCGAGCGTGAGGTGATCGGGACAGAGCAGGAGGTCGAGCCAGAGCCCGTCGGCGAAATTCTCGATCGTCCGCGCGAGCGGCGCGGGATCGATGCGGGCATCCCCGCATTCGGCGAGGAGGCTCCGGCAGCACGCCTCGACCGCCGCGGTCCGCTCGAAATCGAGCGATCCGACGCTGCGGCGGTAGGTCTCGCGATGGCGCCTCGCCGAAGAAGGCGAACCAGGTGGCGATCTTCGGGGCCGTGCAGATTGCCGGGTCGAAATGCGCCTCGATGATCGCCCGGAGTCGCTCTGCCGGCGTCAGCCCCGGTTCCCCGACCGCCTCGATCCAGCGGGCGCGATGCTCCGGCGCAAGGTGTTCGGGCGTGGCGACCAGCAGGTTCTCGTTGCTGCCGAAGTGCAGGCCGACGATCCCCGCGGCGAGGCCGGCGCGTTCGGTCACGATGGCCGTGGTCGTGCCGCTCAGGCCGTGCTGGGCGATCGACACGATCGCGGGGTCGATCAGCTGGCGCCAGCGCTCTTCGCGCGGGGCCGTGCGGCGGGTTCTGGGAGCGGTGCCTTCCGTCATGCCCGGTGCCTCAGTCCGGGTCGAGCGGGATCAGGTCGGCGTCGCCCCATGTCAGCCAGACCCGGCTGCCTTCGCCGACCGGCGCGTCTTGCAGGCGGGAGGCATTCTGCGCCGACACCGCCAGCGGGGCGTCGCGGCCCGCGACGCGGACGTGATAATGGCTGCGCTCGCCGGGGTAGACGCGCGCCTCCACGGTGCCCGCCACCGCGGGCACGCCCGCATCCGGGGCCGACCGGCGCAGGGCGAGGCGCTCGGGCCGGATCGCGAGGCAGAGCGCGCCGCCGGCGTGCCGCGGAAGGCAGCCGGCGTCGATGTCGCGCCGTCCCAGCCCCTCGATCTCGAGCGTCGCGCCCTCGGCCGAGCGGGCCGCCACCCGCGCCTGCAGGAAGTTCATCGTGCCCACGAAGCCCGCCACCCTGCGCGACTGCGGCGCCTCGTATAGGCCGTCGGGGGTATCGACCTGCAGCACCCGGCCATCGGCCATCACCGCGACCCGGTCCGACAGGGTCAGCGCCTCCTCCTGGTCGTGGGTGACGAAGACGAAGGTGATGCCGACCGCACGCTGAAACCGCACCAGCTCGATCTGCATCTGCTCGCGCAGCTGCCTGTCGAGCGCGCCCAGCGGCTCGTCGAGCAGCAGGACGCGCGGCCGCAGGATCAGCGCGCGCGCCAGCGCCACGCGCCGGCGCTGGCCGCCCGACAGCTGGTTCGGCCTGCGGGCGCCGTAGCCCGGCAGCTTCACGAGCTCGAGCATCTCCTCCACCAGCGCGTCGCTCTGCGCGCGCGACAGGCCCTGGCGGCGCAGCCCGTAGGCGATGTTCCCGCGCACGTCGAGGTGCGGGAAGATCGCGTAGTGCTGGAACACCATCCCCACCGGGCGCCGGTAGGGCGGCACCCGCGACATCGGGCGGCCGTCGATCAGGATCTCGCCCGAAGTCGTCGCCTCGAGCCCGGCGATCATCCGCAGCAGCGTCGTCTTGCCGCTTCCCGAGGCGCCGAGCAGCGAGAAGAATTCGCCCTGCCGGATGTCGAGCGACACGTCATCCACCGCAACGAGGCGGCCGAACGCCTTGACGGCATTGCGAATCGAGATCAGGACGCCGGCACCGCTCATCGCGCGTCGGCTCCTGCCCCGGGCGTCGCGGGCGCGCCGATCCGCGCGATCAGAAGCGCGGCACAGGCGAGCGCGGCCGAGAACAGCAGGATGAGGGTGGACAGCGCCAGGACCGAGGGCACCTCGCGCGGGAACCGCAGCCGCGTCCAGATGTGGATGGGCAGCGTGGGTTCGGTTCCCGACAGGAACAGCGCCGCGATGAATTCGTCGAACGAGACCGTGAAGGTCAGCAGGAGGCTTGCCACCACGCCGGGCAGCACGTTCGGCAACGTCACCCGCCAGAAGGTCATCCACGGGGTTTCGCCCAGCACCCGCGGAGGCCTCGACCAGGGCCTCGTCGAAGCCCTCGAAGCGTGGCAGGAGCGTGGCCACGGCGAACGGCAGGCAGATCACCAGATGGCCGAGCGCGACGGTGGAAAGCGACAGCGGCACGCCGAGCCGGTTGACGAAGATCAGCAGCGCCACCGCGAAGATGATGCCCGCCACCACCAGGGGCAGCATCACGAAGGTCACCAGCGCACTGCGCCCGGGCACCCTGTGGCGGGCGATCGCGCGGGCGGTCGGCAGCCCCAGGACGGTCGAGACCACCGCCACCGCCGGGCCGACCCGAAGACTGTTGCCGAGCGCGTTCCAGACGTCCGGGCGCCGGAACAGGTCGTGGTACCTCTGCAGCGAGAACGCCTCGATCGGAAGGCGGACATGGATCGACTGGTTGAAGCTGAACAGCGGGATGAACAGGATCGGCAGGTAGAGCACCACGAGGAAGACGACCGCATAGATGCCGAGTGCCCGGTTGGGCCGGCGGATATAGGTTCCCTCGCTCATGCGAGCCTCGACTGTGCGGTGCGGTTCAGCACCAGAAAGACCGCCGCGATCGCGGCGATCCACAGCGCCAGGACCACCGACAGCGCCGCCCCCATCGGCCAGTTGTTCACCGGGCCGAACCGGAGCTGGATCAGGTTGCCGATCATCGCGCCGTCCGGCCCGCCGAGCAGCGCCGGGGTGACGTAGTCGCCCATGGTGGGGATGAAGATCAGGAAGACGGCGGCAAGCACCCCGGGCATCGACATCGGCAGCGTGACCCGCAGGAACCGCGTCGCCGGCCCGTCTCCCAGGACGGTCGCGGCCTCGAGCAGGGACCGGTCGATCTTCTCCAGCGACACATTCATCGGCAGGATCGCGAAGGCCGCCCAGGCATGGGCAAGGGTGACGATCACCGCCGTCTGGCTGTAGAGCAGGACCTGAAGAGGCTCGGCGATCAGGCCGAGCTCCAGCAGCGAGGCGTTGATCACGCCCTCGTAGCCGAGGATCACCTTCCACGCGAAGACGCGCAGCAGGTAGCTCATCCAGAACGGCAGGGTGATCAGCACGATCCACAGCATCTTGCGGCTGTTTACATGGAACGCCACATAATATGCCATAGGGTAGCACAGCAGCACCGTCAGCACCGTGACGATCCCGGAGAACGTGAAGGACCGGGCGAGGAAGGCCCCGAAGATCGGCTCGTCCAGGATGCGGCGGTAGTTCGCCAGCGTCGGGGTCATGTCGAAGCCGAGGCCCTTCCGGCTCCAGAAGCTCATGGTCACGAGGATCGCCGCTGGCACGACGATGCCGATCGCAAGGACCACCAGGGCCGGCGCCATCAGGGCATAGCCGCGGGAAGCGTCGGACCAGCCCGCACCGGACCTTCGCGGCGGACCTGCCGCGGGCCCGACCGCGGCGTTTCGTGGTGCCCGCTCGCTGACGCCGGCGGTCATCGGGCGGCGGCCGGCACCGGCCCCGGCGGGCGACGGCACCTGTGCGCGCCCGCAACGGCCGACGGCGGCGGCCGCATGGATCAGAAGCCCGCCTTGATCATCTCGAAGAGTTCGGCCATGCGGGTCTCGAATTCCCGGTCCTGCGGAACCTGGAAGTGCCCGGCCTCGAGGATGGCCGCCGGGTTCCGGCTGAGCCCGAGAGCCGCAAGCGCCGCATCGTCGAAGGCCTCGAACGAGCGGGCGTTGGCATGGCCGTAGCCGTAGTCGCCGATTATGAAGCGGCCGGCCTCGACGCCGAGCAGCGAATCGATGATGTCGCAGGCCCGGTCGATGTTCGGCGCGTCGCGGTGGATCATCACGCCGCAGACCCAGGTCAGCGCGCCTTCCTTCGGCTGCGCGAACCTGACCGGCACGCCCTGGGCGCGCAACAGCGTGGCCGAGGCGTTCCAAGTCATCGCCGCCACCAGCTCGCCCGCGGCAAGGGCCTGTTCGAGCGACGTCGTGTCGTCGGTATAGACACGGATCAGCGGCCGCTGTTCCCGCATCACCGCGGCGATCCGGTCGAAGGCGTCATCGGTCGCGATCTCGCGGAAATCGACGCCCGCCTTGATCGCCCCGACCCACCAGGCGTCGCCGCCCGAGGCCAGCGACCCGAGCCGCCCGGCATAGCGGCTGTCCCACAGCATGTCCCAGCTTTCCTCGCCTTCGACCTCGAAGAGATCGGCGCGGTAGGTGACCGAGGTCTGGCCCCAGTCGAAGGGCGCCATCCAGACCTTGCCGCCCTCGGCGGCGTTGCCCTCGAGCTCGGCCAGGCCGGGGATCAGGCCGGGCCAGTTCGACAGGCGCGCGGTGTCGATCGGCTGGAACAGCCCGGTATCCCGCCAGCGCACCAGGCTCGCATTGCAGGGATGCGCGACGTCCACCACGAACCCCGCCTTGATCCGGGTCAGGCCTTCCTCGGTTCCGCCGAAGACCGCGAAGTTCGGCAGCGCGCCGTTCTTCTGCTGATAGGGCCCGAACAGTTCGGGAATGTCGTAGCCGCCCCAGGTGAAGTAGGTGCCCCGGGCGGAGGTCTGCGCCCGCCCCCGCCGCGGCGCAAGCGGCATCGCCACGATGCCGACCCCGGCCGCCAGCAGCGAGCGGGTGAAGCCGCGTCGGCCGAGACGGCCGTTGCGAACGGCCTCGATCCGGTCCACCACGTCCATGACCTCGCCCTCCCCATTCCTGTTGCGGCGCTGACGCCGGCAGCCTGCGGCCATGCCGAAGGCCGGGAAGGCCCGGGCGTCGACAGCCCGCGGGTTCCATTGAGCGGCCGGCCGTTCAGGGGAAAATCCGACCGACCACAGGTCAAGCCCGAAACGCCCGCCCTTGCCCGGGGCGGCATCGGTCCGGCGGGCTGGCCGGTCGGGGCCGGGCCGACGGGCCGGACCGGCGGGAGGGCAGGGGGGCGCCCGGCTTTCGGTCGGGGAGGGTGCGCAGGGGCGGCCGGGCTACTCCAGCTCGATCGTGCCCGGGGGTTTCGAGGTCACGTCGTAGAACACCCGGTTGATGCCGCGCACCTCGTTGACGATCCGTGTCGCCGTCTCCGACAGGAAGGCGTGGTCGAAGGGGTAGGAATCGGCCGTCATCCCGTCCACGCTGGTCACCGCCCGCAAGGCCAGGGCCCAGTCGTAGCTGCGCCCGTCGCCCATCACCCCCACGGTGCGCACCGGCAGCAGCGCCGCGAAGGCCTGCCAGATCGCATCGTAGAGGCCGTGCCGGCGGATCTGGTCGAGGTAGACCGCATCGGCCGCACGCAGGATGGCGAGCTTCTCGGCCGTCACCTCGCCGGGGATGCGGATCGCAAGGCCGGGGCCGGGGAACGGATGGCGGCGCACGAAGGCCTCCGGCAGACCGAGCTCGCGGCCGAGCGCGCGCACCTCGTCCTTGAACAGCATCCGCAGCGGCTCGAGCAGCTTCATCCCCATCTTCTCGGGAAGGCCGCCGACGTTGTGGTGGCTCTTGATCGTCACCGACGGCCCGCCGTGGAACGAGACCGATTCGATCACATCGGGGTAGAGCGTGCCCTGGGCGAGGAACTCGGCCCCGCCGGCGGCGCGGGCGTGCGCCTCGAACACCTCGACGAACAGCCGCCCGATCGTCTTGCGCTTCGCCTCGGGGTCGGTGACGCCGGCAAGGGCGGCCAGGAACCGCGGCCCTTCGTCGGCATGGATCAGCGGGATGTTGTAGCTGTCGCGGAACAGCGCGACGACCTCGGCCGCCTCGCCCTGCCGAAGCAGCCCGTGATCGACCAGAACACAGGTCAGCCGGTCGCCCACCGCCTCGTGGATGAGGACCGCCGCCACCGCCGAGTCGACGCCACCCGACAGCCCGCAGAGCACCCGGGCGGTCTCGCCCACCTGCGCCCGGATCGCCGCGACCGCCTCGGCGCGGTAGGCGCCCATCGTCCAGTCGCCGCGGAACCCCGCGAGGCGGACGAAGTTGCCCAGCATGCGGGTGCCGTTCGGGGTGTGATGCACCTCGGGGTGGAACTGGACGGCGTAGAACCGCCGCGCCGGGTCGGCAAGGATGGCGAAAGGCGCCCCGGGGCTCATGCCGATGGCGGAAAACCCCGGCGCGGGGCGCGTCACCCGGTCGCCGTGGCTCATCCAGACTTCCTCGCGCCCGGTCTCGAAGAGACCGTCGAGAAACGGATCGCGCGCCGCCGCCCCGCCCGCGGGCTCCACGAAGGCCCGCCCGAACTCGCGGTGATGGCCGGCTTCGACGCTGCCGCCGAGGTCGGCCATCATCACCTGCTGGCCGTAGCAGATCCCGAGCACCGGAACGCCGAGGCGCCAGAGCGCGGCCGGGGGGCGCGGGCTGCCGGGCTCGGTCACCGAGGCCGGCCCGCCGGAGAGGATCACCGCCTTCGGCGCGAAGGCGGCAAGGAAGTCGGCATCGACCTTCTGGAAGGGATGCACCTCGGCATAGACGCCGAGTTCGCGCAGGCGGCGCGCGATCAGCTGCGTCACCTGGCTGCCGAAGTCGATGACGAGCAGGCGGTCGTGGGCGGCCATGGCTTCCGATAGGCCGGGCCGCGCGGCGGTGCAAGGGCGGATGGCGCGCCGCGGGGCGGGGGCGCCCGCCCGCCCGGCGCGGCAGCGCCCGCGCGGCCCGGTGTCGCTTTCCGCGGCCAAGCGCCGGAAACCGGCGCCGTCCGCGGACGGGGGCGCGCTATCCCGCAGGACATCACGGACAAGCGGGAGGGCCGGGCGATGGCCGAAGCGATCGAGGGGCGGCGGGCACGCGGCGGTGGCGGGGCGGCGCGGCGGGCCGAGCGCACGGCGGTCCGGATCGAGGCCGCGCGCTTCATCGAGCGGCGGATCCCCAACCTCGAGATCCTCGATGCCGAGGCGCTGGAGATCATCGAGGCCAATGCCGAGACGGTGCTGGAAGAGGTCGGGGTGCGCTTCCCCGAGCAGCCGGCGGCGCTTGCGCGCTGGAAGGACGCGGGGGCGGAGGTTCGGGGCGACCGGGTGCGGCTGCCCAGGGGCCTTGCGCGCGCGCTCTGCGCCACGGCGCCGGCGCGCTTCACCCAGGCCGCGCGCAATCCCGAACGCTCGGTCGAGATCGGCGGGCGCAGCCTGGTGCTGGCGCCGGTCTACGGGCCGCCCTTCGTGCGCGACGCCGCAGGCGGGCGCCGCTATGCCACGATCGCCGATTTCCGCAATTTCGTGAAGCTCGGCTACATGTCGAAGTGGGTCCACCACTCGGGCGGGACGGTCTGCGAGCCCACCGACGTGGCGGTGAACAAGCGTCACCTCGACATGCTGCTCGCGCACATGACGCTCAGCGACAAGCCCTACATGGGCTCGGTCACCGAGCCGTCGCGTGCGGCGGATTCGGTCGAGATGTCACGGATCCTGTTCGGAACCGACTTTGTCGCGCGCAAC
>CALDYW010000022.1 GCA_937944395.1 uncultured Paracoccaceae bacterium
GATGGCGCCGCAGTTCGAGACAGCAGCGCGCCTGCTCGAGCCGCATGTCCGGCTGGGCAAGCTCGACACCGAGGCCGAGCCGGAGATCGCCGCGCACCACAACATCCGCGGCATCCCGACGATGATCCTGTTCCGCGCGGGCCGCGAGATCGCACGAACCAGCGGCGCGATGTCCGCCGCCGACATCGCCAGCTGGACGCGCGGCCAGCTCGGCTGATCCCGAGGCCGCCGCGGCGCAGTCCGTGCATCGCCGGTTGCGCGGTTTGACCCCGCGCGAGCCACAGGCGGCGGCAAGACCGGTCTTCGACCGGGGGGGTGCCGTTGCCGTCCGCGAAGCTTGCCTCGGTGCCGTGAACCGAGACCATCCTGGCCGGGGCGTCGAAGCCCGCCCGGGCGATGCGCAGGTCCTCGGCCTCTTCCGACCGGCACGAGAAGCACGAGAAGCGCGTGCCACCGGCCGGCCGCCGCGCCGACGGTACCGGCGGGCGCGGGCGTCCGGGCGTTGCGCGCCACCCGCACCGTCATCCCGATCTCGCCGGAGCCCGGCACCACGGCGACCGCCGCATCCGCGGCCAGCTGCAGCGGGTCGTCCGGGGCGTTGGTGGCTCCTTCCAGGCGTTGGTGAGGTGCCCACGGTTCCCGGGCATGCGGCGGGCGCGCATCTTCATGTCGGCGAAGGCGATCTCGAGCGCGCTCGGGCGCGCGACGACATCGGCCAGCTTGGCGGGGGTAAGCCAGCGGGCGCGGCGCACGAGCCCGGCCCGCGACACAACGATATCCGCCAGCAGGCGCGCGAGGCGGTCGGACGGGGTGGCCATCGTCTCGGCGGCGACCTCGGGGCCGAGGTAGCGGCGGGCGATGTGGAGGTCGCTCCTGTCGAAGTCGGCCTCGGCGAGGCCGTCGAACACGGTCACGCGCCCGGCGGCGACGGCGCCGCCCGGCCGGGGATCATGCCGGCTGCGGAAGGCGTCGAAGCTGGTCCCGTCGTTATCGCAAGGCAAGGATGTCAAGGCGCGGCGGGCGCGCATCCCAACCGGCGAAGCGGCGCCACCGGTTCGGACGGAGGTTGCGCGGGTCGGCGGTCTCGGGCATCGGGCTTCCGTCCGTATCCCGAGGGCGCAGCCGAGCGCCGGCTCATGGCGCGGCAACCACGATTTCGGACGCCATGGCGGCGATCGCCGCGGCGAGCTCGCCCTCGGGCGCGCGATCGCTGACCAGCGTCACCCGCGGCGACCAGGCACCGTAGAGGGCCAGCGACGGGCGGTCGAACTTGCTGTGGTCGGCGACGATCATGCTGCGCGTCGCCCGCCGCATCATCGCCCCGTAGACCATGGCCGGCCCGAGGGCGGCGTCGTGCGGGCCCTCGGAGGTGAGGCCGCTCGCCCCGAGGATCGCCAGGTTGGCGCGGAAGCGGGCGAGGGCCTCGACCGTGTCGGGGCCGTGGATCAGCCCCTCGCGACCGTCGTAAAGGCCGGGCAGCATCAGGATGCGGTGGCCGGGATTGACGGCCAGCGCCTGGGCGATCGAAGGGGCATGGGTGATGACCGTCAGCCGCTCGACGACGGCGGCCAGCCGGCGCGCCACATGCAGCGTGGTCGCTCCGCCGCCGATCATCACGATATCGCCTTCGGTCACGCGCGCCGCGGCGGCTTCGGCGATGCGTTCGCGCTCGGCGGTCATCAGCCCGATGCGCTCGGCCAGTGCCGGCTCGTGCGGCACGGGGCGCATCGCCCCGCCGTAGGTGCGCGCGACCAGCCCGGCCTGGTCGAGCTCGGCCAGATCGCGGCGCACCGTCTCGGAGGAGACCTCGAGGCGGCGGGCCAGCTCCTGCACGCGCAGGGCCGGGCTGCGGCGCAGCTCGGTCAGGATCAGGCGCTGCCGGTCGGACTTGCGGATGCGCTGCATCGTCTTGATCGGGATCTTCCGGATCCTGACCGTAGTCACACAGAATCGGGGTTGACAATATGGATTATGACCGACAATACGGTAGTGTTGCCCGGAAACCCACCAAACTTGCACGGGGTTCCAGATGTTCGACTATGGCCTGTTCCGCTTCCGCGACAAGCAGGACCTGTTCGAGAAGTCGATCCGCTACTGGAACCCCGACAAGACGCGGTTCTGGCTGAACGCGGGCATCGACCTCGTCATCGACCGGCGCGAGGGCTACTGCCTCTACGACATGAGCGGTCGCCGGCTGATCGACCTGCACCTGAACGGCGGCACCTACAATCTCGGGCATCGGCACCCCGAGCTTGTCGAGACTCTGAAGGGTGCGCTGGACTATTTCGACATCGGCAACCACTGGTTCCCGTCGGTCGCCCGGGCGGCGCTGTCCGAGGTGCTGATCGAGAGCACGCCCGGCATGGCCTATGCCGTCTTCGCCCCCGGCGGGGCCGAGGCTGTGGACATCGCCATAAAGTCCGCCCGATATGCCACGAAACGGCGCAAGATCGTCTCGATCATCAAGGGCTACCACGGCCATTCCGGCCTGTCGGTGGCCACCGGCGACGACCGCTTCACAAAGATCTTCCTCGCCGACCAGCCCGAGCACTTCGTCCAGGTGCCCTTCAACGACATCGCGGCGATGGAGCGGGCGCTGTCCGGCGGCGATGTCGCCGCGCTCATCATGGAGACGATCCCCGCGACCTACGGCTTCCCGATGCCGAAGGAGGGCTACCTGCAGGCCTGCAAGGCGCTGTGCGAGAAATACGGCGCGCTCTACATCGCCGACGAGGTGCAGACCGGCATGATGCGCACCGGCGCGCTGTGGGGCTGGATGACCTACGGGATCCAGCCCGACATCATGGTTACCGCCAAGGGCCTCTCGGGCGGGCTCTATCCGATCTCGGCCGCGATCCTGAACGAGCGCGCCGGCGGCTGGCTGCACGAGGACGGGGCGGCGCATATCTCGACCTCGGGCGGGGCCGAGCTCGGTTGCATCGTCGCCCACAAGGTGATGGAGATGCTCCACCGCCCCGAGACCATCGCCAACGCCCGGGCGGTGGCCGACTTCTTCCGCGAGGGCATGGCCGAGATGATCGCCCGCCACGGCGACATCATGACCGGCGTGCGCCAGCGCGGCGTGGTCATGGGGCTCGAGTTCGATCACCCCGAAGGCGCGGTCTTCGTCTCGCGCGCGCTCTACGAGCACGGGGTCTGGGCGATCTTCTCCTCGCTCGACAAGCGCGTGCTGCAGTGGAAGCCCGGCATCCTGCTGAGCCACGCGATGTGCCAGGAGATCCTCGACCGTTTCGATGCCGCGATGCCGCGCGCGCGGCAGCTTCTGCGCGAGGCCCGCCGATGACCGCCCATCCCCATCCCGATGCCCCCCGCATCGCCGTGCCCGATGCCGCCTACGAGCGCGCGAGCCTGAAGATCGAACGCTCGCGCTGGGCGGCCGCAGGCTTCGGGCGGCTCGGGCGCGATCAGGTCGCCCGCATCGTCCGGGACGTGGCCGAGGCCGCCCATGCCCATGCCCGGCGCTTCGCCGAGGAGGCGGTGCGCGAGACCGGCATGGGCGTGGTCGCTCACAAGATCATCAAGAACGAGGCCTGTTCGAAGGGTCTGGTCGCGCAATACGCGGCCGAGGACTTCATCGGCCCGCGCATCGACCACGCCCGCAAGATCGTCGAGCTGCCGCGGCCCGCGGGCGTGATCTTCGCCCTGATCCCGGTCACGAACCCGGTCGCGACGGTCTATTTCAAGACGCTCCTGTGCCTGATGACGCGCAACGCGGTGATCCTGTCGCCGCATCCGCAGGCGCGGCAGGTCTGCACCGAGGCGGCGCGGGTCCTCGCCGAGGCCGCGCGCGCGGCCGGCGCGCCCGACGGGGTGATCGAGGTCATCGAGGAGCCGACGATCCCGCTGATCGAGCGGCTGATCGGGGATGAGCGCGTCGATCTCGTCGTCGCCACCGGCGGCCCGGCGGTGGTCAAGGCGGCCTACCGCTCGGGCAACCCCGCCCTGGGGGTCGGTCCCGGCAACGCGCCCGTGCTGGTCGATGACAGCGCCGACCTCAAGGCCGCCGCCGGGCGGATCGTAGCCTCGAAGAGCTTCGACAACTCGATCCTGTGCACCAACGAGTCCGTCCTGCTGGCGTTCACCACCATCGCCGATGCGCTGCTCGACGAGCTGCGCGCCCATGGGGCGCACATCTGCACCGCCGACGAGCGCGAGAAGCTGCGCGGGGTTCTCTTCGGCGAGGCGGGGTTCAACCCCGCCATGATCGGCAAGGATGCCGAGGTCATCGCCCGCGCCGCGGGGTTCGCGGCGCCGGGGGCGAAAATCCTCGTCGTGCCCGTCGATCTGGTGCAGCCGGAGGAGTCCTTCGTGCGCGAGAAGCTCTGCCCGGTTCTGGGCTTCGCGCGCGTCGCGGGGCTCGATCAGGCGATCGCCGCGGCACGGTCGATGATGCGCCATGCCGGGCGCGGCCATTCGGCGGCCATCCACACCCGCCGCGAGGTCCATGCGCTGGCCTTCGCCGGCGCGCTGCCGGCCCTGCGGGTCGTGGTCAACACCGGCTGCTCGCTGGGTTCGGCCGGCTACGAGACGCATCTCGGCCCCTCGATGACCATCGGCACGGGCTTTGCCGGCGGCTCGTCGCTGACCGAGAACCTGACGCCCCATCACCTCGTGCAATACGTCCGCCTCGCCTACAACAAGGAGGCGGCCGAGGTGTTCGGCAACTTCGAGGGGCTGGATCCGCTGAACCTGCCGCGGCCCGAGCGCAGCCGGCCCGTGCCGGTGCCCGTGCCCGCGGCCGACGATGCGGATGCGGTGCGGCGCGAGCTGCGCCGCATCATCCTTGAGGAACTCAAGGCGATCATGGCGGCCTGAGGCGATGGCGACGCTGCGTTCGTTCATCTTCATCGACCGGCTGCAGCCGCAGACCATGTGCTATCTCGGCACCTGGATCCGGGGCGCGCTGCCGCGCAGCGGGATGGCCGCGCAGATCATCGAGGTCGCGCCGGGGCTGGACATCGAGGCGCTGACCGACGTCGCGCTGAAGGCGGCCGACGTGCAGGGCGGCATCCTGGTGGTGGAACGGCAGTTCGGCTACCTCGAGATCCACGCCCGCAGCATCGCCGCGGTCAAGGCCGCGGCCGAGGCGGTCGCCCGGGCGGTCGGCAAGGGGCCGGGCGAGGCGATGCGGCCGAAGATCCTTGCCGCGCGGATCATCAGCCGGATCGATGCGGGGCATGCCTTCCTCGTCAACCGCAACAAGATGGGCTCGATGGTGCTGGCGGGCGAGACGCTGTTCGTGCTCGAGACCGAGCCGGCGGCCTATGCGATCCTCGCGGCGAACGAGGCCGAGAAGGCGGCGACCATCAAGATCGTGGACGTCCGGATGATCGGGGCGACGGGGCGGCTGTATCTGTCGGGTGCGGAAGCCGAGGTGAAGGCCGCGGCCGAGGCGGCAGAGGGGGCGCTCGCGGCATGATGACCGAGGGGGATCTGCGCGCGCTGGTGCGGCAGACGCTGCGGGAGGTGCTGGGCAGGGCGGGCACCAGGCCGGATGCGCCGCCGGCGACCGAGACGGTGCGGATCGCCTGCGATGCCGATCTGCAGGCCTTCGTCGCGCGCCTTGCCGCCCCGGGGGCGATCGAGGCGGTGCGGGCGGGGCGGCTGGCCTTCCGGCTGGAAGCGGCGCCGGTCACCCCCGCTTGCCCCGGGGCCGCGGCGCTCGGCCCGCGGGCGGCGGTGGCCGAAGCCCGCGAGCCTTCCCCGAGCTTCGACGGCGTGGTCTCGGAGCGCCGGCTTGCGGGCCTCGCGCCCGGGTCGCGGCTGCGGCTGGCGCCGGGCGCGGTTCTGACCCCGCTTGCGCGCGACCGCGTGCGGGCGCTCGGACTGGCCATCGAACGGGAGGATCCATGATCAAGGCGCGCGTCACGGGCCGCATCTGGTCGACCAAGAAGCTCGGCGAAGTGCCGCCGGGCTCGATCCTCGAAGTCATCCCCGAGGGCGGCTCGGCGCCGCTGCTCGCCTTCGACCCGCTGGGCTGCGGCGAGGGCGAGGGCGTGATCGTGGCGACCGGCTCGGTCGCTGCCGCCTGGTTTCCCGGCAAGGCCCCGCCGATCGACGCGCTGATCATCGGCTCGATCGACGAAACCCAATGAGCCCCAGAAACGGATCCCGGAAAGGAGACGACAGATGTCCACGAACGCGCTCGGCATGATCGAGACCAAGGGCTATGTGGCGGCGCTGGCCGCCGCCGACGCCATGGTGAAGGCCGCGAATGTCACCATCATCGGCCGCGAACAGGTGGGTGACGGGCTGGTTGCCGTGGTCATCATGGGCGATGTCGGGGCCGTGAAGGCGGCGACAGAGGCGGGGGCGGAGGTGGCCGGGCAGGTCGGGCAGCTCGTCTCGGTGCATGTCATCCCGCGCCCGCATTCCGACGTCTCGAAGCATTTCACCGCGCAGCCGCCCGCCAAGTGACGCCATGGCCGAGCCCGCCCGCAGCCCGGCGCGCGGCGAGCTGCGCGTCTTCCTCACGCTGGAGAGCCTCCAGCCGCAGTTCGCCGCCTATCTCGGCACGCCGACGCGGGCGCGCGGCTATCCGCCCTATGCCGGTCAGCACGCGCTGATCATCGAGGTCGCCCCCGGCCTGATGATCGAACGCGCCCTCGACCTCGGCCTCAAGGCCGACCCCGACCTCGAGCCGGGAATCCTGTTCGTCGAGCGGCAGTTCGGGATCCTCGAAATCCATGGCGATGCGCTCGGGCCGCTGACGGCCGCCGGCCGCCACATCCTGGCCGGGCTCGGGCTTGCGGAGGGCGAGAAGCTCGCGCCCCGGCTTCTCTACGAGGACGTCATCGCCGACATCGCCGACACCCATGCGGTGATCCTCAACCGCACGCGGCAGGCCTCGATGGTGCTGCCGGGCGAGACGCTGCTGATCGTCGAGCTGGTGCCGGCGCTCTATGCGGCCCTCGCCGCGAACGAGGCCGAGAAGGCCGCGCCCGAACTCACCCTTGTCGATGTGCAGATGATCGGGGCGGCGGGTCGGCTCTACATGTCGGGGCCGCCCGAGGCCGTGGCGCGCGCCCGCGGCGCGATCATGACCGCGCTTGCGGCTGTTGCGGGGCGCAGCGGCTGACGGCGCCGGCGCCGGGCTGCCTCAGCGGGCGGCCGCGCGTTGCGGCAGGCCGAGCTCGGCGCGCAGCTCCTCGGCGGTCATCACGTGGCAGTAGATCATGTTGAGGATCTCGAGCTCACGCTCGTGCAGGTCCTGCGCGCCGGCGGCGCAGCCGTCCTCGACCACGACCACGCGGAAGCTTTCGTCGGCAAGGCTGCGTACCGTCGAGGAGACGCACTGGTCGGTGAAGATGCCGGCGCAGATGACGTTCCGGATGCCGATGTTGTGGAGGATGAGCCGCAGGTTTGTTCCGGTCAGCGCGCTGTCGGTCGTCTTGGTCACCACGATCTCGTCGCCCTCGGGGGCGAGCTCGGGCACGATCTGCGAGGGCCACTCGTCCTTCGGCAGAAGCAGGTTGTTCCAGCCCGGCAGCTTCTGCGACAGCGACCGCTCGCGCCCGTCCCGGGTGGCGCAGGCGATGCGGGCGAAGACCCGCTCGATCCCTGCGGCGCGGGCATCGGCCAGAAGCCCGGCGATGGTGGGGAGGACGACCCCGCGCATCCGCTCGTGGAACGGCGTCCAGGCCTGCCAGCGCCGCAGCGCCTCGCCCGACAGGCCTGCGGGATCGGGCCGCTCGAGATAGGTGTTCTGCACGTCGATCACGAGCAGGGCCGTCTCGCGCAGATCCCAGCCGAGATCGGCGGGCTCGGGCGCCCCGTCGTAGTAGATCGACCGCCGGCGCGTCTTCCAGCTCATGCCGCGACCCTTCCCACCCGCTCCATCCAGGCGCGCGCGAGGTCGGCCGTCACCGGGGCGAAGGTCGGGGCGAGCGCCTGCGGTTCCGGGGCCTCGATGTGGCTGCCGATCCAGGCCAAGAGCGCCATGCGCCGCAGCATCACGAAGGTGTCGATCTCGGCCTCGTCGGCCGCCGGCA
This sequence comes from uncultured Paracoccaceae bacterium, assembly GCA_937944395.1. Classification (GTDB taxonomy): domain Bacteria; phylum Pseudomonadota; class Alphaproteobacteria; order Rhodobacterales; family Rhodobacteraceae; genus CALDYW01. Next base: position 8,013 of record CALDYW010000022.1, read on the forward strand.
GGGGCCGCACGCCGCGGTAGCCTTCGACCCAGGCCTGTTTCAGCGCCGGCACCTGCGGATGATCCTCCATGAAGCTCACGCCGGTGGCGAAATCGTAGAGGAACCAGCCGAAGCCGCAGTCGTCGAAATCGATCAGGCGCGTGCCGTCCCCGCTGATCAGAAGGTTGGCAAGCCGCATGTCGGCGTGGATCAGGCCATAGCGGTCGGGGCCCTTGCCGTAGGCGGACAGACGGGCGCGGATCGTCGCCTCGCAGTCCTCGAGCACGGCGCGGATCGCCGGCGTGACACCCGGCGCGTCGCGCCAGTTCCCCCAGGTCGGGTTCGCCCCGAAGACGGCGTCGATGTCCCAGGTCAGCCGCTCGAAGGGTTCGGGGCGCGGCCAGGAGATGGAATGCAGATGCGTGCGCGCGGCGATCGCCCCGAGCTCGCGGAAGGGGGCGACGAGATCGTCATCGGGGTTCGGCGCCGTGCCGGGCACGAAGCGGAAGAGGACCATGAAGCGCGGATTGGCGAGCGCGGGATGGCGCGCCTCCTGGATCGGCTGCCCGTCGCGGCCGGGGTGCACGCCGGGCACCGGCACCGTGCCCGAGGCAGCGAGCGCCTCCATCCAGGCCAGCTCGCACTCGATCGCCCGCCGGCTGTGATAGGCCTCGCGGTGCACGCGCAGGACGGCGCGGAAGCCGCCCTCGGCCTCGACCAGATAGGTCGCGTTCTCGGAGACGTTGATCAGCCGCGCCTGCGCCCCGGCCGGCAGGTCCCAGAGCGCGAGGGCGGAATTCGCCAGCTCCCCGAGATGGACGAGAAGCTCCGCCAGCGGCATCTGCGTTGCGGCCATGGCGCGCCTCAGATGTCGGCGATCGCGGCAAGCGATTCCGGGATGATCTGGCCGCCGTCGATCACCAGCATCTGCCCGGTGATATAGGCCGCCTCGTCCGAAGCGAAGAAGAGCGCGGCATGGCCGATGTCCTCGACCGAGCCGAGGCGCTTCAGCGGGATCGAGGCGGCCATCTGGTCGAGATACTCCTGCCCGAGGTCCTGAAGCCCCTCGGTGATGATGTTGCCCGGCATGACCGCGTTGATGGTGGCGTTGTAGCGCGCAAGCTCCATCGCGGCGGTGCGCAGGAAGCCGAGCTGTCCGGCCTTCGAGGCGCCGTAATGCGACCAGCCCGGATAGCCGGTGACCGGCCCGGTGATCGAGGAGGTGAGAACCACGCGCCCGCCGCCGGCCTTCTCGAAATGCGGGATCGCCGCCTTCACCGCGAGGAAGGCCGAGCGCAGGTTGGTGGCCATGACGTGGTCCCAGTCGTCGGGGGTCATGCTGACGATCTTGACCTGCGGGAAGATCCCGGCGTTCGCGCACATCACATGCAGGCCGCCCTGGACCTCGGCCGCCTCGTCCACCATCCGCCGCACGCTTTCCCAGTCGGCGACATCGCAGACGGCCCAGCGCACCCGTCCGCCGGCGGCGTTGAGCTCGTCGGCCGTGCGGCGCAGCGCCTCCTCGCCGCGCGCGGCGATGGTGACGCGCGCGCCGCGTGCGGCGAAGACCTTGGCGATGCCCCGCCCGATTCCCTTCGAGCCTCCGGTGACGATGACGCTGCGGCCGGTGAGCGGTGTCAGCATGGTTTTCCTCCCCTCGCGATTGGGTTCATTCTTCCGCCGGCCCCCGGGCCCGTCGGCGCGCAAAGGCCCGGTGGAGGGCGAGCCCGGCGAGCAGCAGAACGAAGCTCGCGGCCACCGAAAGCATGCCGACGGTCGGCACGAGCGGTGCATAGCCCGAGACCATGCGTGCATAGAGCCATTCGGGCAGGGTCGCATCCGCGCCCGTGGTGAACAGCGACAGCGGGAAGTTGCCCCAGGACAGAAGGAAGGCGAACAGTCCCGCCGAGACGACCCCGGGCATGAGCAAGGGCAGCGTCACCTCGCGCAGGACCGTGAAGGTCGAGGCGCCCATGTCGCGCGCCGCCTCCTCGAGCGCGGGGTCGAAGGAATAGGCGCGGATCGCCACGATCAGCGTGGCGATCGGCGCGATCCAGACCAGATGCGCCACGATCGCGGTCTTCCACGAGGGCGTGATCCCGAGCGCGTTGAACCAGATGAGCAGGGCAAGCCCGAGCACCGCCTGGGGGAAGAAGATCGGCAGCAGGATCAGCTTCTGGAACAGCGGCCGGTAGCGCCACTGGTAGCGGGCGAAGGCGAGCGCCCCGAAGAAGCCCGCAACCATCGACACGACCGTGACGACCGCCGCGATCCTGAGCGAGATCAGGGTGTTGGCGCGCACGGTCTCGCTGGCCAGCGCCTCCGCATACCAGCGGAAGGAATAATCGGCGATGGGGAAGGTCAGATAGCGCGCGCGGCTGACCGAGGCGAAGCCCACCGAAACGAGCGGAAGGTAGAGGATGGCGATGACGACGAGCGCGTAGAGAACCAGGACGATCCGGGTCGAGCGCGCCGGGGTCATCAGCGCCTCCGCCCCATGATGGCGTCGAGATCGACGCGCCGCAGCCCGAGGATCACGAGGGTGCCGACGACCGCGATCAGCACCATCGACAGCGCCGACCCGAGGGGCCAGTTCTGGGCGAAGGTGAAGGCCGTCTCGATGTCGTCGGCGATCACGATCACCGCCCGGCCGCCGAGAAGTTTCGCCTCGGCGATCGCGCCGGCCGACAGGACGAAGGTCAGGAGCGACCCGACCATGATGCCCGGCGCGGCCAGCGGCAGTTCGATCTGGGTGAAGACCTGCCAGCGCGACGCGCCGAGGTCGAAGGCGGCCGCGCGCGCATCGTCGGGCACCATCGCGATCCCCTGTGCGAGCGGGAACAGCATGAAGGGCAAGTAGACATAGACCAGGCCGAAGAGGATCGCGGGGACGTTGAACAGAAGCCCTTCGAAGCCTTGGCCGAACCAGGCGCGCAGGTGCCCCTCGATCAGCCCCCCCTTCATCAGCGTCAGGAACCAGCCGAAGAGGCGGATGTTCTCCGAGACGAAGAGCGACATGACGACGAGAACCGTCAGCACCAGCGTGAAGCGGCCGAAGACCCTGGCCATGCCGTAGGCCAGCGGCCAGCAGATCACGAGCAGGAGCGCGGTGGCGGTGAAGGCGAGGCCGAGCGACCACAGGATCGACCGCCAGTAGCCCTGTTCGAGGATCACCCGGTAGGAGGAGAAGTCCGGCCAGTGCAGGAAGTCGAAGACCTTCTGCGGCATCGTCGAGAAGATCGCGACGACGAGGAGCGGGGCGAGGAAGGCGCCCGCGAGGATGGCGCTGACCGGAAGGGCGAAGAGAAGGCCGAGGCGGCGGTCGATGCGTTCCATCACGCCCCCGTCAGTCGCCGCGGATCACATGAACATGGTCGGCGTCGAAGCCGACCTCGACCTCGGACCCGCGCGGACCCGCGAAGGCGTCCTCGCGCAGCTTCTCCACGGTCAGATGCCGTCCCGAGGGCAGTTCGACCTCGTATTGCAGGCGCGAGCCCAGCGCGTACTGCTCGATCATCCGGCCCGCGAGCACGAAGTCGGCGGTCTCGCCTCCGTTCAGGAAGCGCAGGAATTCCGGCCGCACCATGATCGTCGCCGCGCCCGCCTCGGGCAGGTCGAGGCCCAGGGCGGCCGGGTCGCGGGCCATGCGGAGCCCCGGCTCCTCGGGCTGGAAGGCCCCCTCCGAAAGCCGGCCGCCGAACAGGTTCACCTCGCCCATGAACTCGGCGACGAAGCGGCTGGAAGGGCGGGCGTAGATCTCGTCGGCGGTGGCGATCTGCTCGAAGCGCCCCGCGCGCAGGATGGCGATGCGGTCGGACATCACCATCGCCTCCTCGAGACTGTGGGTGATGTAGACGAAGGTCTTGCCGGTGCGCGCGTGAAGGTCCTTCAGCTCCTTCTCGAGGGTCTTGCGCAGGCGGTAGTCGAGCGCCGAGAGGGGCTCGTCGAAGAACAGGATCTCGGGGTCGAAGGCCAGCGCGCGCGCCAGCGCGACGCGCTGCCGCTCGCCGCCCGAACATTGCTGAATCCGCCGGGCGTGATAGTTGCGCGGCAGCCGGAGCAGCTCGAGCAGCTCGAGCGCGCGCTCGCGGCGCCGCTCGGCGGCGACACCGCGGATCTTGAGCGGGAACTCGATGTTCTGGCCCACGGTCATGTGGGGAAAGAGGGCGAGGGACTGAAACACCATGCAGGTCGGCCGGCGGTTGGCCGGAACCTGGTCGATCCGCCGGTCGCGCAGCCAGATCGCGCCCTCGGTCAGGTCCTCCATGCCGACGAGCAGCCGGATCAGCGTCGATTTGCCCGAGCCCGAGGGTCCGACGATGGTGAAGAACTCGCCCTCCTCGATCTCGAGGTCGATGCCCTTGAGTGCGGTGAAGCTGCCGAAACGCTTCGTCACGCCCTGAAGGCGCAGGATCGGTGCTGGCACGACCGGGGTCCGTTCCGTATGGGCCGCAGGAGGGAGCCCGCCGGCGCCGCGGCGCCGGCGGGCCGGCACCGCCTCAGCGGCGGATGGCCGTGTAGATCTGGATGAGCTCGTCGTAGTCGGGCATCGAGTCGAACTCGACCGAGCGCGCCATCTCCTCGGGCAGCGTATCCCACTGGATGGCGTCGAGCTCCTCTTCATCGAACAGCGCCATCGTCTCGGGGTCGCCCATGTTGGCCACCGGGTTGTAGGTTCCCTCGGCGAAGGCGACCGCCTTGGCGATCTCGGGCTGGTGAACGAACTCGAGGAACTCGGCCGCGAGCGGCGACAGGTTGGGGTTGTTGACGGTCGAGGTGAGCTCGATCCAGACCACGCCGCCCTTGCCGTCGATCGGGCCCGAGCGCGGGGTGATCCCGCGCACCTGCGTCTGCCCGTCGTAGCGGGCCGGCGAGGCGGTGTAGGTTCCCCCGGTGAAATAGGCGTCGATCTCGCCGTTGATGAGCGCGATGTTCATCGCCACGAGGTCGCCGCTGCGCACCTTGGAGTTCTGGAAGATCCGGGTGGCGACCTCGGTGAACCTCTGCTTCTGGTCCGCGCTCAGCGGGCTGAAGGGGTCGATCCCCGCGGCCATGCAGAAGTGGATGAGGTTCCAGTTGTCGTAGGTCAGCACCCCGTAGCGGCCGGCGAGTGCGGGATCGAGGAAAAGGTTCCAGCCCTGATCCTCGGCCATCTCGCGCGAGATCTTGTCGGTGTTGACGACGAAGCAGAAGGGACCGTAGCGCTGCGGCAGTCCGAGCAACGCACCGTCGTCGGCGAAGGCCAGGGGATAGGGGCCGCGGAACTCGGGCAGGAACTTGTCGAAGAGCGGCATGAACCGCTCCTTGTCGAGCGGCTTGATCAGCCCCTCGGGATACATCTGATCGCGTGCCCAGGGCTGGTTGAGGTTGATCAGATCCCAGATGTTGATCTCGCCTGCGCGGATCTTGTTGATCATGTCGGGGTCCGAGGTGCCGCTTTCGGCGCGGACCGTCGCCCCGGGGTGGGCGCTGCGGAACGGGCCCAGCACGCTGTCGGTGTTGTAGCCTTCCCAGCACAGGATGTTGAGTTCGTTGTCCCGCGACTGGGCGCCGGCCGCGCCCGGCAGGGCGGCGGCGCCGAGGGCACCGGCGAGGCCGAGTTGGAACTGTCTGCGGTTCAGCATCATCTCCGCTTCCCTCCTGCTGGTCTTCTTCTGGCGGCGCGGCGGCGGCCGCGCGACGGACGGCGCAACAATCCTGTCACGATAGGCGTGATTCGCAGCGCATGCTTGACAGCGAAAGCCTGCGATTTGACCGGACTCAGTGCAAGCCTGCGCTGCGGCGGCCTCAATCCGCGGCCGCGGGGCACCCGGGCGGCGCGCCTCCGCCGCCGCGCCTGCCGGGCTGGACAGTCGGCCCGCCTCGCGTAAGCTCGCCCCTGCAGGTCCGAGGAGCCCACGCGATGCCGCGCGCCATCCGCCGAGGTGAGCCGCTGTGCGGTGCCAGCCCGCCGCCCAAGATCCTGACCGCCGCGGCCTCGGGCGCGGCGGACCTGTTCCGCCGCCACAAGGGCGACGTCGAGTGCATCTGGGGGCGGGTCGGCATCCGAGCCGACGACCTCGAGTCGCCGGTCAACGAGATCGATCTCGCCCAGTACTGCGCGATGTTCGAGGAGGCCGCGCGCCAGACCGGGCACGACAACATCGGGCTCGAGTTCGGGCACGACTTCCATCCCCGCCGGCTGGGCATGCTCGGCTATGCCGCGCTCAGCGCCCCGACGCTCGCCACCGCGCTGCGCAGATTGGTGGACTACTTTCCCGCCCATCAGGGGCGGACGAGCTTCGGGCTGGTGCAGGAGGCCGACATCCTCTGGCTGCACTACCGCATCCACGATCCCGCAATTACCGAGCGCCGGCAGGACGCGGAACTGTCGCTCGGCATGTTCTGCAATCTGTTCTGGACGGCGCTTGGGCGCGACTGGCGCCCGGTCGAGGTGCGCTTCGAACATGCCCGGCCCGACGGAGCGGCGGAGCACGAGCGCCGGTTCGGTGCGCCCGTCTACTGGGGGCGCAGGACCAACGCCATCGCCTTCCGCTGCACCGATCTCGAAGCGCGGATGCCCGACCACGATCCCTACCTGTTCTCGGTCGTCCGGCCCTTCCTCGAGAGCCGCTGCCGCCCGTCCTTCGAGCCCGAGGCCTTCGCCGCACGCCTGCGCGACGAGATCAAGGTGCACCTGCGCCGCGGGCTGCCCTCGCCGGCCATGATCGCCGCCGCCCTGGGGCTGACCGAGGCGGGGTTCCTGCGCCTGCTGCGTCGTCACGCCCTGAGCTTCGCCGACATCCTGCGCGCCGCGCGGCAGGAGCTGGCGCTGCACTATCTGTCCAACAGCGACATGAACCTGACCGAGATCGCGCTCAGCCTCGGCTATTCCGAACTGTCGGCCTTCTCGCGCGCCTTCCGCTCGTGGACCGGGATGAGCCCGCAGCGCTTCCGCAGCCTGCCTGCGCCGCCCATGCCGCCCGGGCGCTGACCGGCCGGGCGGGGATGTCGGCCCGGACCCCGCGCGCGCCGGTGTCCGTCTGCGATGCGGTCGTGGCGTCCGCCGCGCGGGACCCGGGTGCCGCCCGCAGCCGGGCGCCGGCCCCGTCGCTTGCGTGTCGCCCGCCTGAAGCCCGGCCGCCCGGCAGCTGTCCTCGGCCGCGCGGGCCCGCGACGCCCGCAAGCCGCGGCAGCGGGACAGGCGGCATCCCCCCGGGCGGACGGGAAGGGCAGGCGCGAGGCGCGCATCCCCACCCGCCGGAGCTGCGCCCGGCGCCGGTTTCCCGGCACCGGAAGCGCCGATCGGCCGCCTTCTCGCGCAAGACCCCGTCGAGAACGGTGCCGATGATGCGCTTCGCGAAGCCGTCGGTCCCGGGCGAGCCGACCTTGGTGCCGCGGTGCCCGATGCCGTCGAGGTCGAGCTCGCTGTGAAGTCTCGGGAGGTTGTTCACCCGGAACGGGGGTTGGGCTGCAATCGCCATACTCCAGCCGAGGATCCCGCGGGATGAACACCCCGCATCAGAATGCCCGCCTGACGCGTCACAGTCGAGAACAGGTCGCGGCCTGTCTCGCGTCGGGCCAGACCGCTGCCGAGGTGGCGGCGGCCTTTGCGGTTTCGGTCCGCACGGTGCGCAAATGGCGCGCCCGGTTCCGCGCGGTCGGGGGCGCGGCGCCGACTGGCGCCAGGCCCTTCCGCCCGTCGAAGCCTTGCGTCCGAAGCCGGCGGTGCCGGTCATCGAAGCTCGACCGGTCCATGCGCCGCCGGCGGCAGGCCTCGGCCCGGTTGCCGAGTTGCGGCGCCGGCTCCGGCTGGCCGAGCCGCTGCCGCGAAACCCTGCTCACCGCGTCCCGCGGCCGCCGCGTCCTCGCTGCCGATGATCGTCGCACGACACGCTCCCCCTTCAGAGAAACGGCAGGGAAAGAGTGGCAGGCGGACATACCGACAGCGTCAGGCCGCAATGCTCGCTGGCCGACGAGACGCCCGCACGGGCGCGGCGGTCGCCCGAGCGATCCGAGGGCTCCGCGCCCATCGCGCCCGTCCGACCCGAGACCGTCCCCCATCACCCCCGGGGGACGTCCGGTGCGACCGAGGGACGACCGGCGGGCAGATCAGGCCCCGAGACGACAGACGCCACGGTGAACGGCGATGAATTCGGGTGTGCAACAGCTGCGCGAGGTCTGCCGCAGTGCCATGGGTGCAGCCCGTCGGAGGGTTCGCAGAATTCCGAAAACGCCCTCGAGTGTTGCGGTGCGCGGCCGTTCCGCAGTCCGTCCCGAGCGCGGCCTTCGGGGGCGTGTCATTCCCTGGTGCTCTGACGCGCCCTGAGCAGGCTGACCCCGATGAGCCCGATCACCGCGACATAGACGAGGATCGAGGCCACGGCAGCGGCTGTGCGGAAATCCTCGCGCAGGCTCTGGAACAGCAGGACCGGCAGGGTGCGGAAGCCGAAGCCGCCGACCATCTTGGCGATCTCGAACTCGCCGAAGGACAGCGCAAAGACGATCAGGCCGCCCGAAATGATCGACCCCGCCAGATTGGGCAAGAGCACCCGCCCCCAGATCGACCCCCAGGGCGCGCCGCACAGCCGCGCCGCCTCGACCAGCCGTTCGAGCCCGAGGCTTTCCATGTCCGCCAGCACCGCGCGGAACATGAAGGGAAAGCCCAGCGCCGCGTGCCCGGCGACGATGATCCACACCGTGCCGGCGAAATCGAAGGGCGGGCGGTTGAAGGCCAAGAGATAGCCCACCGCCAGGATCAGCGGCCCGGCCACCATCGGAAAGATCTGCAGGCTCGCGCGGGCCAGCCCGGCCAGGCGGCTGCGCGATCGGTACACGCCCCAGGCGGAAGGCACCGAGGTCAGCACCACCACCGCCAGCGCCGACCCTGCGACCTGGAACGACAACAGCGTGGCCGAGATGTAGTGATCGCCGGCCAGAACCTTGCGATAGGCGTCGAGCGTGAAACCGGCGGGCAGGATGCCCTGCCAGCTGCGGGAGAAGGAATAGATCACCGGCACCAGGATCGGCACCGCCATGTAAAGCAGGAACAGCCCGGCACCGAAACGCCCGATCAGCGCCGCCAACCGATCGCGCAAGGGCGTCATGCGCGCCTCCGGTCGATCAGGCCGACCAGCAGCAGCACCGCCACCGTCGTCGCCATCAGCGTCACGGCCAGGGCCGCCGCCAGCGGCAGGTTATAGCCCGATTCCGAGCTTTGGGCGTAGATCTGCAAGGACAGCAGGTTGCGCGAGAAGCCGGTGATCGCCAGCGTCGTGCCGAAGGCGCCCATCATCGCGGCGAAGACCAGACTTCCCGCCGCGGTGAGACCCGGGCGCAGCGCCGGCAGCAGCACCAGCCGCCAGGTGGCCAGACGGCCCGCCCCGCAGACCGCCGCGGCCTCGGACAGCTCGCGGCCGAGCTTCTCGACCAGCGGGGTCAGGATCAGCGCCGCCAGCGGCACGTTGTAGAAGGGAAACACCGCCAGAAGCCCGCCCCAGGTGCGCAGGTTCACGAAGGGCCCGCCCTCGAAGGCCAGACCCAGAAGCTGGTTCACGAGGCCATTGCGGCCGGTCAACACGACAAAGCCGAAGGCCACCACGAGGCCCGACATCGTGTAGGGCAAGGCATAGACCGCCAGCAGGCCGGCGCGCAGCCGCGGCCCGCGCTGCGCCGTCCAGACCGCAAGGGCGAGCCCGCCCACGAGCGCGATCACCGCGGAGGCCCCGGCGAAGAG
>CALDYW010000023.1 GCA_937944395.1 uncultured Paracoccaceae bacterium
GTGGCGCGACAGGTCGCGCAGCCACCGGGCGACCGCCTGCTGCAGCGACCGGCCGCGTTCCCGCGCGAGCGCTGCGCACCAGCCGAGGATGCGGTCGCGCGCTGCCAGTTCGGCCGCAGACGGATGGTTCTGCCGGGTCCAGGGCAGCGTGAACACCAGCGCGGCGCGGCGGGCCCAGGGATTCGGGTGGTCGAGCCAGCCCTCCACCGCGTCGAGGCGGGCGGGGTCGGCCACCAGCCGCCGCGCGCCCGCCGCGGCCGCATGGTCGGCCAGCGCCGGGTCGTCGAACCCGGGCACCCAGGAGGCGATCAGCCGCCAGGCCGCCGCGTCGGGCCGCAGCCGCGCCTGGGTCAGAAGCCGCGCCGCGGCGATCCGCGCCTCGTGCACGTCGCTCTGCCAGAGACCGTCGGCCAGCGCCACACGCCCCGGCACGTCGAGATCCGCCCGCCATGCGCGCGCCAGCGCGTCGATCTCGGGCACCGCGACACCGAGGCAGCGTCGCGGCGCCTTGTGACGGGCCGCCAGCGCCGCGGCACGACCGGGGTCGGAGCGGGCCTCGAGCAGCGCCAGGGCCTGCGCCGGGCTCACCATCGCGGCCGTCTGCCGCGCGGGCTGCGGGACCGACGGCGGCTCATTCCACCGTCACCGACTTCGCCAGGTTGCGCGGCTGGTCCACGTCGGTGCCCTTGGCGACGGCGGCATGATAGGCCAGCAGCTGCGCCGGAATCGCATAGAGCAGCGGCGCGAGGAAGGGGGCGACCTCCGGCAGCAGCACCCTCGCCCAGACCCCGTCGCCGGCCGCCCTTGCACCCTTCGCGTCGGTCATCAGCAGCACCCGCCCGTTGCGCGCCATCACCTCCTGCATGTTCGACACCGACTTGTCGAACAGCCCGTCGGAGGGCGCCAGCACCACCACGGGCACCGCCGGGTCCACCAGCGCGATCGGCCCGTGCTTCAGTTCGCCCGACGCATAGCCTTCGGCGTGGATATAGCTGATCTCCTTGAGTTTCAGCGCGCCTTCGAGGGCAAGCGGATACATCAGCCCGCGTCCCAGGAACAGCACGTCGCGCGCCTCCGACAGCTCGCGCGCGATCGCCTCGATCTCGCCCGAGAGCCCCAGCGCGTGGTTCATCAGGCCCGGCAGCGCGCGCAGGGCGTCGAGATGGGCGGCAAGCGCGCCGGGATCGAGGCGCCCGCGGTCGGCGGCGGCCTTCAGCGCCATCAGCACCAGAACGGCGAGCTGGCAGGTGAAGGCCTTGGTCGAGGCGACGCCGATCTCGGCCCCCGCCCGGATCGGCAGCGCCAGGTCGGCCTCGCGCGCGATCGAGCTTTCGGCCACGTTGACCACCGCCACCGTCCGCGCTGCCCGGCCCTGCAGGTAGCGCAGCGCCGCCAGCGTGTCGGCCGTCTCGCCCGACTGGCTGACGACGACCGCCAGGGTTGCGGGCGTGACGGGGGGCTCGCGATAGCGGAACTCCGAGGCGATATCGACCTCGCAGGGCAGTCCGGCGAGGCGCTCGAACCAGTATTTCGCCGTCAGGCAGGCATAATGCGCCGTGCCGCAGGCGATCAGGACCAGCCGCTCGATACCGCCGAAGCCCAGGCCTTCCGGCATCGCCATGGCGTCCCCCGAGGGGGCGAGATAGTGCCGGATCGCCTCGGCCACCACCACCGGCTGTTCGGCGATCTCCTTGGCCATGAAGTGCCGGTAGCCGCCCTTCTCGATCCGCGCCGCGTCGATCTGGATGCGCCGGACCGGACGGTTGGCGCGGCGCCCGCTGGCGTCGAGGATCTCCGCGCCCTCGCGGGTGATCACGGCCCGGTCGCCCTCCTCGAGATAGGTGATCCGGTCTGTCAGCGGCGCCAGCGCGATCGCGTCCGAGCCGACGAAGATCTCGCCCTCGCCGTGGCCGATGGCCAGCGGCGAGCCCTTGCGCGCGGCGATCAGCAGGTTGTCCTCTCCCTCGAACAGGAACAGCAGCGCGAAGGCCCCCTCGAGCCGGTCGATCGTGGCCAGCGCCGCCTCCCGCGGGCCCATGCCCTCGGCCATCAGCGCCTGCACCATGAGCGCCACCGTCTCGGTGTCGGTCTCGCTCTCCCAGCTCATGCCGCGGGCGGCAAGGTCGCGGCGCAGGTCGCGGAAGTTCTCGATGATGCCGTTGTGCACCACCGCAACCGGCCCGGCACGGTGGGGATGGGCGTTGACCACGCTCGGCGCCCCGTGGGTCGCCCAGCGGGTGTGCCCGATGCCGGCCTTGCCGGGCAGCGGCTCGTGCACAAGCAGGTCCGAAAGGTTGACGAGCTTGCCCACCGCCCGCCGCCGGTCCAGCCGGCCCTGGTTGACCGTGGCGATGCCGGCCGAATCGTAGCCGCGGTATTCGAGACGCTTCAGCGCCTCCACCATCAAGGGCGCCGCCTCGTGGCTGCCGAGGACCCCGATGATCCCGCACATCGCTCAGGTCTCCCCGACGCCGCCGCCGCGCGCCGCCCGGGCCGCGCGCAGGCGCTCCATCAACCGCCGGGCAAGACCGGCCCTGGTCTCCTGCCGGGCGCGGGCGATGGCGAGCGCTCCGGCGGGCACATCGGCCGTGATCGTCGATCCGGCGGCCGTCATCGCCGCGTCGCCTATGCTCACCGGCGCGACCAGCGCGGTGTTCGAGCCGACGAAGGCGCCCGCACCGATTCGCGTGCGATGCTTGAACACACCGTCGTAATTGCAGGTGATCGTGCCGGCCCCGATGTTCGCCTTCGCCCCCACCTCGGCGTCGCCGATGTAGCTGAGATGGTTGGCCTTGGCGCCCTCGCCGAGGATCGCGTTCTTGATCTCGACGAAGTTGCCCACATGCACCTCCTCGGCCAGTTCGGCGCCGGGACGAAGCCGGGCGAAGGGCCCCACGACCGCGCCGCGGCTGACGTGGCAACCCTCGAGATGGCTGAACGACCGGATCCGCGCCCCCGATTCCACCGTAACCCCGGGGCCGAACACGACGTAGGGCTCGACCGTCGCTTCCCGCCCGAGATGGGTGTCGAGGGCGAAGACCACCGTGTCGGGCGCGGGCATCGCAACCCCCGAAGCCAGCGCCGCGCCGCGCATCCGTTCCTGAAAGATTCTTTCTGCAACAAGAAGTTCCTCGCGGGTATTGATGCCCAGCGTCTCGCTCTCGGGGCAGAGGACCACGGTCGCGGCGATCCCCCGGGCCGCGCCCAGGGCGACGATGTCGGTCAGGTAGAACTCGCCCTTCGCGTTGTCGGCCCGCACCTCGGCGGCCAGCTGCATCAGCACGTCCGCATCCGCCATCACCACGCCCGAGTTGCACAGGCCGAGCGCGCGTTCGGCCTGGCTCGCCTCGGCCCATTCGACGATCCGCTCGAGCCGGTCGCCGCGCATCACGAGGCGGCCGTAGCGCGCCGGGTCGGCCGGCTGGAAACCGAGCACGACGATCCCGGCCCGCGCCCGCGCCGCGGCCATGGCCTGAAGCGTCTCGGGGCTGATGAAGGGCGTGTCGCCGTAGAGCACCAGCACGTCGCCGGCGTATCCCGCCAGCGCCGGCCGCGCCGCGAGCACCGCATGCGCGGTGCCGCGCGGCGCCTGCTGCACCGCGACCGCCGCGGTCTCGTCCCAGGCCCGGGCGGCCGCGGCGACATCCTCGGCGCCGGGGGCGACCACCACCACGACGCGCTCGGGTTCCAGAGCCCAGCCTGCCCGGATCGCATGCGCGAGGATCGGTGCGCCGCCAAGCAGGTGCAGCACCTTCGGACGGTCGGAGTTCATCCGCGTTCCCTGGCCGGCGGCCAGGACGATCAGGGCGACAGGCATCGGCGGCTGCTCTTTTCTTCTGCGTGCCGCCGTTCTATCGGTCGCGCGCGTTGCCGCAAGGGGTCGCCGCTCACGCCGTGTTGCGCGGGATTGCAGCGGCGACCCGCGCGCGACGGGGAGGGGAGGCTGATGCGCACCGCCGTGTTCGACCTCGACGGAACGCTGGCCGACACCTCGGCCGATCTCGTCGCCGCCGCCAACGCCAGCCTGCGCGACCTCGGTCACGGCACGCCGCTTGACCCGGTGGCCGATGCGCTGACCGCCTTCCAGGGCGGACGGGCCATGCTGCGGCTCGGCTTTGCCCGCGCCGGCATCGCCGGCACCCCGGCCGGCGACGAGGCGGCGGTGACCGCCGCCTACGCCCGCCTGCTGGTCCATTATGCTCAGGGCATCGACCGGCAGACGCGCCTCTACGACGGCGCCGCCGCGGCGGTCCAGACGCTGCGCGGCGCGGGCTGGGCGGTGGCCGTCTGCACCAACAAGCCGGTCGATCTGGCCGAGCTGCTGCTGCGGCGGCTCGGGGTGCGCGGGCTCTTCGACGCGCTGGTCGGCGCGGGCAGCCTGCCCGAACGCAAGCCCGACCCGGCGCCCTTCCATGCCGCCGTCGCGCGTGCCGGGGGCGTACCGGGCCGCGCCTTCCTGGTCGGCGATACCGAGACCGACCTGCGCACCGCCCGCGCGGCCGGCGTGCCGGTGGCGCTCGTCACCTTCGGCCCCGAGGGCGCGGGCATCGCACGTCTCGGCCCCGATGCGCTGCTCGACCGTTACGAGGCCCTGCCGGCGCTCGCCGCCCGCCTCGTGCCCTGACCCCGCACGGGTCGCGCCCCCCCGGTGGGCCGACCGGGGGCGCTGCCCCCGGACCCCCGGGATATTTCCGGACCGGACATGGGGCATGCGCAAGGGTGCCGCCATATCCTGCGGGGAGCGGGCGGCCGCCCCGAACCGGGGCGCGCCCGGACCGGAGCGCGCCGCCGTCGCGGCGCGCCAGGGGGAGGCCCGGGCACGGCCGACACCTCCGGACCGCCGACCGCGGCCGGCAACCTTCCCGGATTACGGGTGCGGAAATATCCGCGGGGGGTGAATTGCCCCGACCGGGGCACGAGGGGGGCAGACGGCCCCCCCTCACCGGCCCCTCACCGGCGGCGGCCTGCTGCGCCGGCCGTTGACGCCGGCGGGGCTTCGGCGCCATGCTCCGGGACGCAATGGAGGTCTTCACCGGCAGCTTCACCCAGCAGGAGGCGATCCCCGAGGCGGGGATCGAGGCGGCCGTGGCCGTGCTGCGGCACGGTCGGCTGCACCGCTACAACCTTGCGCCCGGCGAGGCCGGCGAGACGGCGCTGCTCGAGGAAGAGTTCGCCGCCTTCACCGGCGCGCGTTACTGTCTTGCGGTCGCCTCGGGCGGTGCGGCGATGACCACCGCGCTGCGCGCTGCCGGGGTCGCCCCGGGCGATCCGGTCCTGTCGAATGCCTTCACGCTCGCCCCGGTTCCGGGGGCGATCGCCGCGGTCGGCGCGCGGCCGGTCTTCGTCGAGACCACCGCGGCGCTGACCATCGACCTTGACGACCTGGCTGCGCGGGCGCGCGACAGCGGGGCGCGCGTGCTGCTGCTCAGCCACATGCGCGGGCACATCGCCGACATGGACGCCCTGGTCCGGGTGGCCGCGGCGCAGGGGCTCACGCTGATCGAGGACTGCGCCCATACCATGGGGGCTGCCTGGAACGGCGTCCCCTCGGGGCGCCACGGGCTTGCGGGATGCTATTCGACGCAGACCTACAAGCACCTGAATTCGGGCGAGGGCGGATTGATCGTGTCGGACGATGCCGCCTTCATGGCTCGGGCGATCGTGATCTCGGGCAGCTACATGCTCTACGGCCGCCATCGCGCCGCGCCGCCGCCGGAGGCCTTCGCCGAAGCGGCGCTCGACTGTCCGAACGTCTCGGCGCGGATGGACAACCTGCGGGCCGCGATCCTGCGACCGCAGCTGGCCGAGCTGCCCGCGCGCGTCGCGCGCTGGGAAGATCTCTACCGCACCTTGGAGGCGGGACTGGCCGGCACGCCGGGGCTGGCGCTGATCGAACGCCCGGCGGCCGAGCGCTTCGTCGGATCCTCGTTCCAGTTCCTGCTGCCCGACTGGGACGGCGCCGCGGTGGCCGAGGTGGTGGCGCGCACACGCGCGCGCGGCGTCGAACTGAAATGGTTCGGCGCGCCCGCGCCGCACGGCTACACCTCGCGCTACGACCACTGGCGCTTTGCCGCCCCGCGCCGGCTGCCGCAGACCGACCGGGTGCTGGCCGGCCTTCTGGACCTGCGCCTGCCGCTGACCTTCACCGCCGCGGACGCGGCGCTGATCGCCCGGATCATCCGCGCCGAGGTCGGCGCGGTGTTCCAAGGCGCAGCGGCGGCGGAATAGGCGCGCGCCGCGCCGGCCGCCCGCCTTGCCTTCCCCCCCCCGGGGGCGCGCTCGGGCCGGGCCGGTGTGGCGCGACCCCGGGGGGGCGGCCCCTGGTTGGCGCGACCACGCCCTTCGTCCCTTCCGGGGACGGCGCGGCGCGGGCTGCGCCGTGCAGCGCCCGGCGCGGCGGCGGCCGAGGCCGGTTGCCGCGGCGGCCCGGGTCTGGGATCCGCGGGGCGACGGATCCCCGGCGC
>CALDYW010000024.1 GCA_937944395.1 uncultured Paracoccaceae bacterium
GGGGCTCTGCCCCCGCACCCCCGGGATATTTCCGGACCGAACATGGCAGGCGACCGCCCCGGGAGGCGACCCCGCGGGCGGGCGGCAGGGTCTGCGACGGCTCGGCCTCGAACGCCTCCCTCTGTTCATGTCCGGTCCGGAAATATCCTCGGGGGGTGAATTGCCCCGCAAGGGGCAAGAGGGGGGCAGACAGCCCCCCTCCGCCGCGTTGGCCGCCGCCGCCCGGCTCGGGCTTGCGCGGGCGCGTGACACGGCCCCCCCCGCGCGCTATCTCAGCGGCAGGACCTGTTGCGGGATTCGGAGCCGTCATGCGCCAGATGCCCCCCGCCCATCCCTTCGACGACGACCGCCTGCGCGAGGAATGCGGCATCTACGGGGTCACCGGTCCGGCCCATGCGGCACAGTTCGTCGCGCTCGGCCTGCACGCCCTGCAGCACCGCGGGCAGGAGGCAGGCGGCATCGTCAGCCATGATCCCGCCAGCGGCTTCCACTCGGCCCGCCGCTTCGGCTATGTGCGTGACAACTTCACCTCGGCCGAGGTGATGGACACGCTGCCGGGCCCGCTCGCCATCGGCCATGTCCGCTATTCCACCGCCGGGTCCAAGGGCCACACCGCGATCCGCGACGTGCAGCCCTTCTTCGGCGAGTTCTCGATGGGCGGCTGCGCCATCGCCCACAACGGCAACCTGACCAATGCCCGCGCGATCCGCCGCGAGCTGATCGAGCGCGGCTCGATCTTCCAGTCCTCGTCGGATACCGAGTGCATCATCCACCTGATGGCGCGCTCGATCCAGAAGTCGATCGCCGAGCGGATCAAGGACGCCCTGCGCCGGGTCGAGGGCGCCTTCTCGATCGTCGCGATGACGCGCACCAAGCTGATCGGCGTGCGCGACCCGCTCGGCGTGCGGCCGCTGGTGCTCGGTCGCCTCGGCGAGGGCGGCTTCGTCCTCTCCTCCGAGACCTGCGCCCTCGACATCGTCGGCGCGCAGTTCCTGCGCGAGGTCGAGCCGGGCGAGATGGTGGTGATCGAGGGCGGACGGATCGAGAGCACCCGCCCCTTCGCCCCCACCGCCCCGCGCACCTGCATCTTCGAGCATGTCTATTTCTCGCGCCCCGACTCGATCCTGGGCGGCCGGTCGGTCTACGAGACGCGCCGCCGGATCGGAGTGGAGCTCGCGCGCGAGGCCCCGGTCTCGGCCGACCTCGTCTGCCCGGTGCCCGACTCGGGCACGCCCGCCGCCATCGGCTATGCCCAGGAATCGGGCATTCCCTTCGCCATGGGGATCGTGCGCAACCAGTATGTCGGGCGCACTTTCATCGAGCCGACCGAGCAGATCCGCAACATGGGCGTGCGGCTCAAGCTCAACGTCAACCGCGCGCTCCTGCGCGGCAAGCGCGTGGTGCTGGTGGACGACAGCGTGGTGCGCGGCACCACCTCGCGCAAGATCCGCGAGATGGTGATGGAGGCCGGGGCGGCCGAGGTGCATTTCCGCATCGCCTCGCCGCCCACCGCCTGGCCCTGCTTCTACGGGGTGGACACGCCCGACCGCGACAAGCTGATCGCCGCGACCATGACCGAGGACGAGATCCGCGCCTTCATCGGCGTCGATTCGCTCGCCTTCATCTCGCTCGACGGGCTCTACCGCGCCGCGGGCGAGGCCGGCGGGCGCGATCCCGCGCGGCCGGCCTACTGCGACGCCTGCTTCTCGGGCGACTACCCGGTGGCGCCTTCGGACCGGATCAGCGAGGGGTTCGAGGTTCGGGCGGCAGAGTAGCGCGGGCGGCTGCGAGCGCCGCCTCGACCGCCGCGATCTCGACCCGCGCCGCCCAGCGGTAGCGCCCCGCCAGCCGCCGCGGCAGCTGCCGCAGTTTCGCCGCCAGCGGCACCTCGTGCGCCGGCAGCGGCGCTGCCGCCGGCACGACATGATGCCCGAGGCCGAGGTTCGCGCAGGCCAGCGTGATCCAGGCCTCGCGCACCGGCTCGGGCCGGATCTCGACGACCCGGGCGCCGCGGGGCAGGAACAGGAGGTTCGCAAGCCCGGCCCCGGAGGCGCCGATCAGCACGCCCGTCCCGGCCATCGCCGCCGCCTGTTCGGCCACCGACAGCCGCTCGGGCCGGATCACCCGCACGCCCAGCGACCGCAGCCGGGCCTCGAGCGCCGCCTCGTTGACCAGAAGCCGGCCGGCATGGCCGCGCCGCGAGAGATACACCGCACCCGGCCCCGGCGCCCCGGCGCCGGCCGACAGCCGCGCCGCGGCGGCCGCGATCAGTCCGGCGCCCCGCTGCAGGTAATGGTCGAGCGCGGTGAGATAGACCGCTTCGGCCAGAGTCACGGCCGGGGCCGTCTCGGCCCGGTGCGGTGCCGCCAACCCGGCGCGGGCGAGCAGGTCGTGCTGCCAGCGTGCGAGCGGCGGCGCCGAGGGCGGGAAGGGAACGGCCAGGCCAGCGGTCTCGATCCACAGGCGGGCGGGCAGCGCGTCGAACAGGAAATGACCGTAGTTGCCGAGCGCGCCGCCGGGCAGCCAGAGCGCCGCCCGGCCGCGCCGCGGCAGCGGCCCGGCGGGCGGCCGGGGCGCCCGCGGCGGAACCTCGGCCGCGGGCGCGGCGAAAGGGCGACCGTCGGAGGCGCGCAGAAGCCGCCCGGTGCCCGGCTGCCAGATCGCGTCGCGGACATGGACCAGCAGCACATCGCCCGCAGGCAGCCCGGCGATCCGCTGCGGCGGCTCGACCTGCTGCCACGACCCCGGGCCGGGCGGCGGCGCCCCGGCCAGCAGCCGGGCGAGCAGGTCCGGACAGGGCGCGAGCGCGCGGCGTTCGTCGATCGGCTGCATCCGCGCCCGCCTGCCCTCCTGCCTCCGTGCTGCCCGACCACCGGCCAGATCTGCTTGCCCGCGCCGGCCGCGGCTGGCAAGCCTTGGGCCATGGATGCCCGCGATCCCGCCCCGCCCCCGCCCCTGCGCCTGCGCCCGCACCATGTGCTCTGCGCGCTCGGCTTCGAGGGCAAGGGCTATTCGGACGCCTTCACCGCCAACATGGCCAGCCTCGTCGAGGGGCGGCTGCGCGGCCCGGAGGGCGGCGCGACCGCCATCGAGATCGTCGGCGCGGCGGATGCGATCTGCGCCCCCTGCCCCCGGCGCCGCGGCGCCGGGTGCCTCGATCAGCCGAAGATCAACGGGCTGGACGCCCGTCATGGCGCCGCGCTGGGGCTGGTCCCGGGCGACCGGCTGACCTGGGCCGAGGCGCTCGACCGGGTCCGCGGGCGGGTGCGTCCGGGCGACCTTGCCCGGCTGTGCGCCGGCTGTTCCTGGCTTGCGGGCGGCATGTGCGAACGGGCGCTGGCCCGCCTGCACGGCATGCCGGGCTGAGGCTCAGCCGCGGCGCGCGCGCAGGGCCGCCCAGCCGCCGGTGACGACGAGCGCGGCGATCACCGCCTTGACCGCGTCGCCGGGCAGGAAGGGCAGCATCCCGGCCGAGATCGCTCCGCTCAGGTCGAGCGGCGTTGCACGCTCGAGCCAGAGAACCCCGGGCAGGTAGAGCAGCGCCGAGACCGCCAGCGCCACCGCGGCCGTGGTCAGGAAGCCGCGGGCAAGGCCGCGCTCGACGGCAAGCCCGGCCAGCCAGGCCATCGCCACGAAGCCCCAGAGGAAGCCCGCCGTCGGTCCGGCCAGATGCGCCGCTCCGGCGGCCCCGCCGGCGAACACCGGCAGGCCGGCGGCACCCTCGGCAAGGTAGGCCAGCACCGTCGCCGCCCCGAGCCGCGCCCCGAAGGTCAGCCCGACCAGAAGCACGGCGAGCGTCTGCAGCGTCATCGGCACCGGCACCATCGGCACGCTGACCTGCGCGCACAGCGCGATCAGCAGGGAGCCTCCGACCACCAGCGCCACCTGCTTCGGCAGCGAGGACGGACCAAGGATCGCGGCGGAAAGGGTGCTGTCGCGGGTCATGCGCGGATCTCCTGTTGCTGCGCCCAACGGGGACGATCATTGGCGCAGGCGGCGCGGCGATGTCAAGCAAGGCACCTTGCGCCGGCGGGCGCCGGCTGGCAGGGGAGCGGAGATGACCCGGCCACCCTCCCCCCCGCCCGTCCCCCCGCCCGCCCCCTCTGCCCGGGTGGCGCTGGTCACCGGGGCCTCGCGCGGCCTCGGCGCGGCGCTGGCCGAGGCGCTGGCGGGCGCCGGCTGGCATGTCGTGCTGGTCGCCCGCACCCGCGGCGGGCTCGAGGAGGTGGACGACCGCATCCGCGCGGCCGGCGGCAGCGCCACCCTCGCCCCCCTCGACATCGCGAAGGCCGAGGCGCTTCCGGGCCTCTGCCGCGGCATCTTCGACCGCTGGGGCGGTCTCGGGCTCTGGGTGCATGCGGCGATCCATGCCGCACCGCTGGCCCCCGCCGCGCAGATCGACGCGCGCGACTGGGACCGGTCGGTTGCCGTGAACGTGACCGCGACGGGGCGGCTGATCCCGATGGTGGCGCCGCTTCTGGGAACGGCGGGCAGCGCGGTCTTCCTCGACGATCCGCGGGCCGGAGAGAAGTTCTTCGGCGCCTACGGCGCGACCAAGGCGGCGCAGATCGCGCTGGCGCGGAGCTGGCAGGCCGAGACGCGCCGCACCGGCCCGCGGGTGCTGATCGCCGAGCCCGCGCCGATGCCGACGGCGCTGCGCGCGCGCTTCTTCCCCGGCGAGGACCGCAGCCGCCTGAGCCCCTGCGCGGCCGAGGCGGCGCGCCTGCTCGTGCGGCTCTGACCCGGCCGGCGGCCCGGCGCGAACCACGGGAACGGCGGGAGGGGGGCGCTGCCCCCCGTCGCCCGCGATGCGGGCGCCTCCCCCCGGGATATTTGCGGACCGGACATGCAGCGGGCGGGGCGCGCGCGCCGGGGAGGAGCGTTCGCGGGGGGGGCGCGCGCCCCGGGGGCGGAAGGCGCCGGGAGGCCGGGGCGAAAGGCCGGCGGCGCGTCCGCGCCCCGGCGCATCCGGAACGGTCGGGCCGTGTCAGGCGGCCTTCCCGGCGTCCTCGCGCTCCTGCAGCTGCCAGAGCTCGGCATAGCGCCCGCCGCGGGCGATGAGCGCCTCGTGGGTGCCGCGTTCGACCACCCGGCCGTCCTCGAGCACGAGGATCAGGTCGGCGTCGGCGATGGTCGAGAGCCGGTGCGCGATGGTCAGCACCGTGCGCCCCTCGCCCATCCGGCGCAGCGCCTCCTGGATGTCGCGTTCGGTCTCGGTGTCGAGCGCCGAGGTCGCCTCGTCGAGAAGCAGGATCGGCGGGTTCTTCAGCAGCGTCCGGGCGATGCCGACGCGCTGCTTCTCGCCGCCCGAGAGCTTCAGGCCGCGCTCGCCCACGCGCGTCTCGTAGCCCTCGCGCAGGGCGGCGACGAAGTCGTGGATCCGGGCGGCGCGGGCCGCCGCCTCGATCTCGGCGCGGCTGGCCTCGGGGCGGCCGTAGGCGATGTTGTAGAGGATCGTGTCGTTGAACAGCACGGTGTCCTGCGGCACCACGCCGATCGCGGCGTGCAGGCTTTCCTGGGTGACGCCGCGGATGTCCTGGCCGTCGATGCGGATCGCGCCGCCGGTGACATCGTAGAAGCGGAACAGCAGACGCCCGATGGTGGACTTGCCCGCCCCCGAAGGCCCGACAAGCGCGATGTGCTGGCCCGGGCCGGCGCGGAAGCTCACGCCCTTCAGGATCGGCCGCGCCGCCTCGTAGCCGAAGCGGACGTCGTCGAACACGACCTCGCCGGAGCGGACGACCAGCGGCCGCGCATCGGGGGCGTCGGTCACCTCGGCGGGCTGTTCGAGCAGGTCGAACATCTCGCGCATGTCCACCAGCGCCTGGCGGATCTCGCGATAGACCGTGCCGAGGAAGTTGAGCGGCAGGGTGATCTGGATCATGTAGGCGTTGACCATCACGAAGTCGCCGACCGTGAGCGTGCCCCGCGCGACGCCGGCCGCGGCCATCACCATCACGATCACGAGCCCCAGCGTGATCAGGAACGCCTGGCCGAAGTTCAGGAAGGCGAGCGAATAGTTGGTCCGGTTGGCCGCTCGTTCGTAGCCCGCCATCGCGGCGTCGTAGCGCGCGCCCTCGCGCTCCTCGGCGCCGAAATACTTGACCGTCTCGAAGTTCAGCAGGCTGTCGATCGCCTTCTGGTTGGCGTCCTGGTCCTGGTCGTTCATCTCCTTGCGGATCTTCACGCGCCATTCGGTGACGCGGAAGGTGAACCAGACGTAGAGCCAGATCGTCACGGTCACGACGAGCATGTACCAGACGTCGAACAGGATCCAGAACAGCGCTGCCGTCATCAGCAGTTCGAGGATCAGCGGGCCGACCGAGAACAGCATGAACCGCAGCAGGAAATCGACGCCCTTGACGCCGCGTTCGATGACCCGGCTCAGCGCGCCGGTCCTGCGGGTGATGTGGAAGCGCAGCGACAGCCGGTGGATGTGCGCGAAGGTCTCGAGCGCCATGCGCCGCAGCGCGCGCTGGCCGACACGGCTGAACACCGCGTCGCGAAGCTGCTGGAAGCCGACGTTCAGAAGCCGGGCGACCCCGTAGGCGACCGTGATCCCGATCGCTCCGAGACCGAGCAGGTAGCCCGGGCCCTCGGCGATGCCCGACAGCGCATCGACCGCGAGCTTGAACAGGTAGGGCACCGCAACGCCGACGAGCTTGGCCAGGACGAGAGCCGCCAAGGCGACGACCACGCGGCGCTTGGCCCAGCCCTCGCCCGGCGGCCAGAGGTAGGGCGCAACCCGGCGCAGGGTGCGCCATCCGCTCCGCCGTTCGGCCAGCGCCTCGTTGCCGACATCCGTTGCCGCCATTCCACCCGTCCCCGGTTGTCCCCCTTGCGGGTGCCCTGCGCCCCGCCCGGCCGGCGAGACTAGGCGCGCGGGTCCGGAATGGCCAGAGACGCCGGCATCAGCCGTCCTCGGGGTCGAGGGGGACGGTGAACACCTGTCCGGGATAGATCAGGTCGGGGTCGCGGATCTGGTCGCGGTTGGCCTCGAAAACGCGCACGTAGAACCGCCCCGCGCCGTAGGCATCGCGGGCGATGCGCCAGAGTGTGAAACCCTTCTCGACTGTCACCACGATCTCGCCCAGGTTGCCGGCCCGCACCTCCTCGACCAGCAGGCCGGTGCCCTGATCGCGGATCTCGCGCGTGACCTCGACCTCGCTGCGCGAAAGCACGCGGCCGGCGTCGTCGATCTCGTCCACCCTGAGCAGGTACCGCGGCGGCGCGTCGGCGGGAAGGGCGGCGCGCCAGTGACCGTCGGCGCCGATGGGAACCGTGGCGATCTCGGCATTGTCGGCGTAGAGGCGCGCGAAGCTGCCCCGCCCGGTGCCGCGACCCGAGACGCTCATGCGCCCGGCGGCATCGGTGGCGATGGTCTCGACCACGATCGCCGCGGGCGGCAGCGGCGCGCTGTCGCCGCCCGGCTGGATCAGCCGCGCGCCGCTCTCGTCGGTCAGGATCAGCGCGGGAGCGGCGGCGGGCGCGCCCGGGGCGGTAGCCTCGGCCTCCGCGGCGGCAAGTGCAGGGACTCCGTCCGCGGGCACGTCGGGGCCGGGTTCGGGCGGCAGCGGCGCCTGCGGGGACTCGGGGGCGGCGACCGCGGAGTCAGGTCCGAGGGGAGCGGCCGGAACGGTATCCTCGGGACCGGAACCGGAGGCGGCCTCGGAGGCGGCCTCGGAGGCGACCGGCGGCGGCGCGTCCGCGTCGGTTTCGGCAACCGGTCCCGCGGCGGCGACCACGGGATCGGCGGCCGGTTCGGGGCCGGCCGCGGGTTCGGGGGCGGA
>CALDYW010000025.1 GCA_937944395.1 uncultured Paracoccaceae bacterium
CTCGACCGCTCCGGTCCGCGACCGGCGCAGCCCGAGGAAATCGCAGCCCCCGCGGGAGCTGTGAAACGCTGCGTAGGTTGTCATGGGCCTGCTCGGATCTGTTGTGTTTTATCCGGTCAGGCTGCCAGTCCGCTGCCGCAGGGTCAACGCGGCGCCGGCCGACGGCGCCGGCCGCGCGGCATAAGTGCAACAGGTCCAGAGGGCTGGAGCACGATCCTGAAGCGCTGCGGCCGGCGGTGCGGGGCCGGCCGCAGGAGCCGGCCGCGGAGGCCGGCGGCAGGGGCCTCAGCGCTTGGAGAACTGGAAGCTGCGGCGCGCCTTGCGCTTGCCGTACTTCTTGCGCTCCACCACCCGGCTGTCGCGGGTCAGGAACCCGGCCGCCTTCAGCGGTGCGCGCAGCGCGGGCTCGTAGAACTGCAGCGCCTTCGAGATGCCGTGCTTGACCGCACCCGCCTGGCCGGACAGCCCGCCGCCCTCGACCGTCGCCATCACGTCGAACTGTCCCTCGACACCGGCAACGCGGAACGGCTGGCGCAGGATCATCTGCAGCACCGGGCGGGCGAAATACTCGGCCACGGGTTTGCCGTTCACCGTGACCTTTCCCGAACCCGGCCTGATCCAGACGCGGGCGACCGCGTCCTTGCGCTTGCCGGTGGCATAGGCGCGGCCCAGCGCATCGCGCTGCGGCTGGCGCGGCGCGGCGGTCGCGGTCTCGGCCGCGGGGGCGGCGGCCTCGACTGCGGCCCTGAGGTCGTCGAGCGATCTGATCTGGTCGGCCATGCTCACGCGCTCCGGCTGTTCTTGGGGTTCATCGCCCGCACGTCGAGCGGCTGCGGCGACTGCGCCTCGTGCGGGTGGGCCGGGCCGGCATAGACCCGCAGATTCCCCATCAGGTGACGCGACAGGATGTTCTTCGGCAGCATCCGCTTCACCGCCGCCTCGACCACCCGCTCGGGATGCTTGCCCTCGAGGATCTGTCCCGCCGTCCGGTGCTTGATGCCGCCCGGATAGCCGGTATACCAGTGATAGAGCTTTTCCGACCGCTTGTTGCCGGTCATCTGGACCTTCTCGGCGTTGACCACGATCACGTTGTCGCCGGTGTCCATGTGCGGGGTGAAGGTGGGCTTGTGCTTGCCGCGCAGGCGGTTCGCGACGATCGCGGCAAGGCGGCCGAGAACCACGCCCTCGGCGTCGATCACGATCCACTTCTTGTCGATGTCCGCGGGCGTGGCGGAGAAGGTCTTCATCTTTCGGCCCTGTCGGGTTGGGGTGACATGGCGGGCGACGGTTTCTCGATACCTTGCCCGGGATGCGCGCCCTATCGCCGATCCGCGCCGCGGGGTCAAGCCCCCGGACCTGCTTGCGGGGCGGAAAAGCGGAGTGGAGTCATGGCGCTGGGAGAGAGGTACAATAGAACCCCAACACCGGACTTCCGCTTTGCGGCCCCGTCTCCTAGCATCGCCCCGGAAGGCCCGGAACCGGGCGGAGCTGCGCCGAAGGGAGTGCCGCGATGCGCCAGCCTGTCCTGCTGCGCGAGACGGCAGATGCCGTCGCCGTGCTCACGCTGAACCGCCCGGAGGCGCTGAACGCGCTGTCCGCTGCTCTGCTCGCGGCGCTGGCGGCGGAACTCGACAGGCTCGCGGCCGACCGTTCGGTGCGGGCGGTGGTGCTGCGCGGGGCCGGGCGGGCGTTCTGCGCGGGCCATGACCTGCGCGAGATGCAGGCGGCGCGGGCCGCACCCGACGGCGGCCGCGCGGCCTTCCGCGACCTCTTCGGCGCCTGCACCGGCGTGATGCTGCGCATCACCCGCCTGCCGCAGCCGGTGATCGCCGAGGTGCAGGGCGTCGCCGCAGCCGCCGGCTGCCAGCTGGCCGCCACCTGCGACCTCGTCGTGGCCGCCGAGGACGCACGCTTCGGCGTCAACGGTGTCAACATCGGACTGTTCTGCTCGACACCGATGGTGGCGCTGACCCGCGCGATCCCGCGCAAGGCGGCCTTCGAGATGCTGACCACCGGCAGCTTGATCACCGCCCCGCGCGCCGCCGAACTCGGCCTCGTGAACCGTACGGCCCCGCCGGACCGCCTGCACGAGGCGGCGATGGAACTGGCCGGGCAGATCGCGGGCAAGCTCGCCGCGGCGGTCCGGATCGGCAAGCGCCTGTTCCACGAGCAGGCCGACCTCGGGCTGGCAGCCGCCTACGAGCTTGCCGGCGCGGCGATGGTCGAGAACATGATGGAGGCCGACACCGACGACGGCATCGCCGCCTTCCTGGAACGCCGGCCGCCGCGCTGGGCCGGCTGATCCCGCCGGCAGCTTCCCGAGTGCGCAGAACCCCTCGAGGGGCGGATGCCCCGCAGGCGCTGCGGAGGGGGGGCAGACCGGTCCCCTACCCCTTCCGTCCGCGGCCGAGATGCTTGCCGCGCGCCGAAGCGCGCGACGG
Organism: uncultured Paracoccaceae bacterium; assembly: GCA_937944395.1. Classification (GTDB taxonomy): domain Bacteria; phylum Pseudomonadota; class Alphaproteobacteria; order Rhodobacterales; family Rhodobacteraceae; genus CALDYW01. The sequence continues at coordinate 2,442 of CALDYW010000025.1, forward strand.
TCGCCGGTCGCGATAGGGATTGCGGTCCGCCTGGCTGCGCAGGGTCAGCCGGATCGGCGTGCCGGGCAGCGCAAAGGCGTCGCGCAGCCCGTTGACCAGATAGCGCCGGTAGGCCTCGGGCACCTCGTCGGGGTTCGAGCACATCAGCACGAAGCCCGGCGGCCGGGTCCGCACCTGGGTGATGTATTTCATCCGGATCCGCCGCCCGCCCGGCGCCGGCGGAGGATGCGCGGCGACCATCGCCGCAAGCCAGCGATTGAGTTCGCCGGTGGCCACCCGCCGGTTCCAGACGGCGTGCGCCGCCAGGACGGCGGCGTGCAGTCGGTCGAGCCCCTCGCCGGTGCGGCCCGAGACCGCAACCAGCGGCACGCCGCGCAGCTGCGGCAGAAGCCGCGCGCAGGCGTCCGAGAGCGCCCTCAGCCGGGCCGCGCGGTCCTCGACCAGATCCCACTTGTTCACCGCGATCACCAGCGCCCGCCCCTCGCTCTCGACCAGGTCGGCCAGCCGCAGATCCTGGGTCTCGAACGGGATCGCGGCGTCCAGCAGCAGCACCGCCACTTCCGCGAAGCGCACCGCGCGCAGCCCGTCCGCGACCGCGAGCGCCTCGAGCCGGTCGGTCACCTTCGACCGGCGCCGCATCCCCGCGGTGTCGAACACCCGCAGCGGCGTCCCCCGCCACTCGGTCCGGACCGAGATCGCGTCGCGGGTGATGCCCGCCTCGGGGCCGGTCAGCATCCGCTCCTCGCCGAGGATCGCGTTGACCAGCGTGGACTTGCCGGCGTTCGGACGGCCGAGGACGGCGACCTGCAGGGGCCGCGCCGCGGTCGGCGCCGCCGACCCGCCGCCGGTGTCGCCGCTGTCGGCGCCCGCCGCATCGGCGTCATCGCCGATCTCGACGTCCACCTCCGGGGCGTCCAGGGCCGCGCGCGCCGCGAAGGCGTCGGCAAGGGGGGCGAGCGCGGCATGAAGATCGGCCATCCCCTCGCCATGCTCGGCCGAGATCGCGACCGGCGGCCCGAGGCCGAGAGCGAAGGCCTCGAGCGCCCCGGCCTCGCCTGCCCGCCCCTCGGCCTTGTTCGCCACCACGATCACCTGCGCGGCCCGGCGGCGCAGGAGATCGGCGAGGTCGCGGTCTGCCGCGGAGAGGCCCGCACGGGCATCGACCACGAACAGCACCGCGTCGGCGGCGTCGATCGCCCGTTCGGTGAGCCGGCGCATCCGCCCGGTCAGGCTGTCGGCGGCGGCGTCCTCGACGCCGGCGGTATCGATGGCGATGAACCGCAGGTCGCCAAGCCGCGCCTCGCCCTCGCGCAGGTCGCGGGTGACGCCGGGCTGGTCGTCCACCAGCGCGAGCCGCCGGCCGACCAGCCGGTTGAACAGCGTGGACTTGCCCACGTTCGGCCGCCCGACGATGGCGAGCGAGAAGGTCATGCGCGCCGGACTCCCGCGCGGAAGGGCGCCGTCGCGGCGCATCGGAGCGTCAGCGGAAGGCCTGCAGCTGGCCGTTCGCCCCGAGCACATAGAGCGTTCCGCCGGCCACGGCCGGGGCCGAGGCGGCGCCGCCCGGCAGGGCGAGCTCGGCGACAAGCTGCCCGTCCTGCGGGGCGAAGGCGCGCAGCAGCCCGTCGCCCGAGGCGACCCACAGCCGCCCCCCCGCCAGCACCGGCCCGTAATGGGCCCAGACCGCGCGCCGCCGGCGCTCGCGGTCGGTGTCGAAATAGGGCAGTTCCACACCCCAGATGCGCTCGCCCGTGGCGGCGTCGAGCCGCACGAGTTCCGCCTGGTCCGAGACCAGGAACACCGAGCCACCCTCGGGCCAGACCGGGGAATAGGCGCCCTCGGTGGCCGTCCAGATCCGTTCTCCCGACGCGAGGTCGAGCGCCGCAGCGCGACCCGACTGGTTGCCCACATAGACCACGCCGCCATCCACCACCGGATCGCCCGAGATGTCGGCGATCGTGGCATAGGCGCGTCCGCGCCGCTGCCCGGCCAGCGTCGCGCCCCAGACCCGGGCACCGCCCTCGCGCAGCGCCGCCACCAGTTCGCCCGACCCGAACGGCAGGATCACCAGCCGGTCGGTCACCGCCGGTCCGGCGCCGCCCAGCATCCCCGAGGGGCTTGGCGTGGCCTCGAGCTGCCATTCGATCCGGCCGGTATCGGCCCGGATCGCCCAGGCGCGGCTGTCGCGCGCCGACAGATACACGCGGTCGCCCGCCACGGTCGGCGACCCGGTCGCCGCGGCGTCCAGCCGCTGGGTCCAGAGCACCGCCCCGGTTTCGGGATCGAGCGCGCTCAGGCTGCCGAAGCCCGACGTGACGAAGAGCCGGCCGGCGCCGTAGGCCAGCCCGCCGCCCGAGGCCTCGGTCGCGCGGTCCGAGGGCGGTGTCAGGTCGCGCCGCCACAGAAGCTGCCCGGCGGGCGACACGGCGGCCACCGTCGCCTCGGCGTCGAGGGTGAAGATGCGCCCCTCCGCCACCACCGGATCGGCGGTGATCCGCCCGCGTCGCGAGTTGCCGGCCCCGACCGGAACCGACCAGATCCGCTGCGGCAGTGCCGACAACGCCGCATGCGGGCCCCGGTGCGCGGGCCCGCCGTTGCGATGGGTCCACTCGGCATTGGCCACCACGGGCGGCAGCGCGATCGGCAGCGCGCGGTTCTCGGGCGCGTTCGGCGACCGGCGGGGCGGCGCTTCGGGCGGTTCCGCCGCCGCAACCTCGGCCGATCCGTCCAGCGGCGCCCCGACCGCGGCGGTCCCGAGAGCGCGCAGGTCGAGGCGCTCGCCCTCGAGCAGCCGTTCGCGCGGACCGCAGGCGGCAAGCGCGGCGGCGGCGGACAGGGCAAGAAGCGTCGAAATCCTAGGCACGGCCCGTCGTCTTTCCACTGTCCGGCGCGGGCGCTCAGTCGCCATCCGGGCCGGACAGCGCCACCATCACTTGACCGGCGCGCAGACGCAAGCCTGCCGTCACCTGCTGGTCGACGACCAGCGCCTCGAGGATCGCCCGCGCCGCCTCGGGCTCGCCGGCGTCGATCCGGGCATAGGCCTCGAGCTCGAGCGCCAGAGGCCGGAACGGGGCGCCGGGCGCGGAGAGCGGCGCCAGCGCCTCCAGCCGCTCGGCCGGCGGGATCTGCTCGCCGAGGATCAGGAGTCGGCGCAAGGCCGCGAGGTCTCGCCAGACCCGGCTCTGCCCGGGATCGGCCGCAAGCCGCGCGAGCACCTCGGCCGCCGCCCCCACCTCGCCCGCTTCGGCCAGCGTCGCCGCCTCGAGCAGCGCCTTCGGCGCGGCCGAGGGCCCCGTGGCGGAAACCGCGGCCAGCGCGGCGGCGCGGGCGCCGGGCTCGGCCTCGCCGAGTGCCGCCTCGAGCGCATCGCCGAAGGCCTCGGCCGCGGCGCGGGCCTGCGCGCGCCGCCATTCGAACCAGGCCGCACCGCCGACCAGCAGGAGGACGACCAGAACCGGAATCCACGCCCAGCGGCGCATGAGCGCGAACATCCGGTCGCGGCGAACCTCTTCCGAGACTTCCTGAATGAAGCTGTCGGTATTGCCCACGGACCCGCACCCGCCCCCGCGCCCTCTCGGCGCGCCCCTCTGTAGCGCGCGGCGGCCGGGCTTGCCAAGTCCGCCGCTCGGAGATGCCCGTCCCGACCGGGTTCGGGCAGGTCCGGGCGGATCCGGGGCCGGGCGGGCCGTGCCTTGCGGTGCTGCAGCATCGCGGGTAATCCGAAACCGCGCGTCGGGCGTAGACTTGGGGACGCCGCGCGGCGCGCTTGCGCCGCGGCAGTGCCGTGGTAAGGCAGGATCGCACCTGCGCTGTGCTGAGGATCCGATGCGCCTCATGTCGCTCCTGACCGCTGCCCTTGTGGTGGCGGTGCTCTATGCGCTGGTGTTCGAGCGCGCACGCCTGCTCGAGTTCGCGGGTGTCCCGGCCGTCCGGCCCGATGCGGAGGGCGCAGACGCGGGCGGGTCGCGGCTGGCCGCGATGGTCGAGGCCGCGGACGCGCCGGCGCCGGCCGAGGCTGCCGCCGCGCCCCGGGACGGCGGCGAGCGCCGCGTGTCGGTCGTGGCGGTCGCGTCGCGGGCGCGCGAGGTCGAGAGCGCGGTGATCCTGCGCGGCCGGACCGAGGCGGCGCGCAGCGTGGACGTCCTGGCCGAGACCAGCGGCCGGGTGATCTCGGAACCGCTGCGGCGCGGCACGAGCGTGGCCGCAGGTCAGCCCCTCTGCATCCTCGATCCCGGAACCCGGCAGGTGCAGCTGGCCGAGGCCGAGGCGCGCGTGCCCGAGGCCGCGGCGCGGCTGACCGAGGCCGAGGCGCGGCTGACGGAGGCACGCGCCCGGGTGAGGCAAGCCGAGATCGAGGCGCGCGCGGCCCGGCGCCTGTCGGAGGGCGGTTTCGCCGCCGAGACCCGCGTCGCCTCGGCCGAGGCGGCGCTGGAAAGCGCGCGCGCGGGCGTCGATGCGGCGCTCGCCGGGGTCGAGGGTGCGCGCGCCGGCATCGAGTCGGCCCGCGCCGCCGTGATGCGGGCGCAATGGGAAATCGGCCGGCTGACCATCACCGCCCCGTTTGCGGGTCTGCTCGAGACCGATACCGCGGAACTCGGGGCGCTGATGCAGCCGGGCGCGCATTGCGCGACCGTGATCGCGCTCGACCCGGTGAAGATCGTGGGGTTCGTTCCCGAAACCGAGGTGGACCGGGTAAGTCTCGGCGCCCGGGCGGGTGCGCGGCTTGCGACGGGACGCGAGGTTCCCGGCCGCGTCACGTTCCTGTCGCGCTCGGCCGACGAGGCGACGCGGACCTTCCGCGTCGAGGTCGAGGTGCCAAATCCGGACCTGTCGATCCGCGACGGCCAGACCGCCGAGATCGCCATTTCCGGCGGCGGGCGTTCGGCGCACCTGCTGCCGGGGTCGGCGCTGACGCTCGACGACGACGGCCGGCTGGGGCTGCGACTGGTGGTGGACGGGCGGGCATACTTCCATGAGGTGACGCTGCTGCGCGACACGACCGCGGGCGTCTGGGTGGCCGGCCTGCCCGACGAGGCCGATGTCATCGTGGTCGGGCAGGAGTTCGTGACCGATGGCGTGGCGGTGGACGTGACCTGGCGCGAGGCCCGGCCATGACCGGGATCGTGGACTGGGCAGCCTCGCGCGCGCGAATGGTGATCGCGTTCATCGCGCTCACCGTGCTGGCCGGCGGCTATGCCTATGTCGGGCTGCCCAAGGAAGGCGAGCCCGACATCGAGATTCCGGCCCTGTTCGTGTCGGTGCCGTTTCCCGGGATCTCGGCCGCCGATTCCGAGACGCTGCTTGTCAAGGTGATGGAAACCGAGCTTTCCGACCTCGACGGGCTGAAGCGGATGTCCGCGACCGCGGCCGAGGGCTACGCCGGCATCATCCTCGAATTCGAGTTCGGCTGGGACAAGTCGCGCACCATCGCCGACGTGCGCGACGCGATGAACACGGCAGAAGCGAAGTTCCCCGCCGGCGCCGACAAATACACGATCAACGAGGTCAACTTCTCGCAGTTCCCGATCCTGATCGTGAACCTTTCGGGCGACGTGCCCGAGCGCACGCTCCTGCGGCTGGCCAGGAGCCTGCAGGATCGGATCGAGGCGCTCGAGCCGGTGCTCGAGGCCGGGCTCGCCGGCCAGCGCGCCGAGATGCTCGAGGTCGTGATCGACCCGCTGAAGCTCGAGGCCTACACCGTCTCCGCCGCCGACCTCGTCCGGGTGGTGACCAACAACAACCTGCTGGTGGCCGCCGGCGAGGTCGAGACGGCGGCGGGCGCCTTCGCGGTGAAGATCCCGTCGTCCTTCACGAGCCCGGCCGACGTCTATCGCCTGCCGGTCAAGGTCAACGGCGACAGGGTGGTGACGCTGGGCGACCTGGCCGAGATCCGGCTGACCTTCGAGGACCGGCGCGGCACCGCGCGCTTCAACGGCGACACCACGCTGGCGCTGCAGGTGGTCAAGCGCAAGGGCTTCAACCTGATCGACACCGTGAGGCTGGTGACGGGGGCGGTCGAGGCCGAGCGCGCCACCTGGCCGGCCGAGCTGCAGAGCGCGGTGCGCGTGGAGTTCTCGAACGACCAGTCGGTCAACGTCGCCTCGATGGTCAGCCAGCTCGAGGGATCGGTGCTGACCGCGATCGCGCTGGTGATGATCGTGGTGCTCGCGGCGCTCGGGCCGCGCTCGGCGCTGCTGGTCGGCTTCGCGATCCCGACCTCGTTCCTGCTGACCTTCGCCTTCCTCGCGCTGACGGGCGTCAGCGTCTCGAACATCGTGATGTTCGGCCTGATCCTTGCCGTCGGCATGCTGGTGGACAGCGCGATCGTGGTGGTGGAATACGCCGACAAGCGCATCGGCGAAGGCTCGGGGCCGATGGCCGCCTATACCGAGGCGGCGCGCCGGATGTTCTGGCCGGTGATCTCGTCCACCGCGACCACGCTCTGCGCCTTCCTGCCGATGCTGTTCTGGCCGGGCGTCGCGGGCGAGTTCATGGGGATGCTCCCCGTGACGCTGATCTTCGTGCTCTCGGCCTCGCTGGTGGTGGCGCTGATCTATCTGCCGGTGATGGGCGGCGTCGCCGGCCGCATCAGCCGCCGGTTCGACCGCTGGGCGGCCGTCCTGCGCCGGCTGCCGTGGATCCTGCGGGCACTCCTCGTCCCGCCGGCGATGGCGATGGTCTTCGCCGGGGCGATGAGCCTGCTGAATCCCGGCTACCTGTTCGGCGGCGCCTCGCCGCTGTCGGGCACCCTGGCCTTCCTGCCCGGCGCCCTGCTGTTCCTTGCCGGGGCGGTGTTGACCTCGGTCACGCTCGCGGCGGCGCGGATCGAGCGCGGACCCCGCCCGGTTCCCGCGCGGCGCCGTCGCACGGCCTTCGGCCGGGTGATCGCCGCGATCGCCGGCAATCCGGTCATGCCGGTCGTCGCGATAGCCGCGGTTGCCGCCGTCGTCGGAGCGGTCTTCGTCGCCTACGGCCAGAACAACCGGGGCGTCCAGTTCTTCGTCGATGCCGAACCCGAGCAGGTGATCGCCTATGTCCGCGCCCGCGGCAACCTGAGCCTGGCGGAGAAGGATGCGCTGCTGCGCGAGGCCGAGACGGCGATCGAGGGCATCGAGGGGATCGGCTCGGTCTTCGCCTTCGCCGGTGCCGGCGGCCTTAACACCACCTTCGGCGGTTCGGAGCCGCTCGACACGATCGGCCAGCTTCAGATCGAGCTCGCCCGCTGGGAGGACCGTCGCCATGACCCCGAACTCGGCGGCCGGCGCATCCTCGAGCGGGTCGGCGCGGCGCTCGACCGGCTGCCCGGGATCGAGGTCGATCTCGTGGACCTCGCCCGCGGCCCGTCCTCGGGCAAGCCGGTCCACCTGAGGCTGAAGGGCGACGATTTCGCGGCGCTGGGCGCTGCGGTCGAGCTCGTCCGCGCGCGCTTCGAGGCGACCGAGGGCCTGACCGCGATCGAGGACACCCGCCCGCTGCCCGGCATCGACTGGCAGATCGACGTGGACGTGGCCCGCGCGGGCCGCTTCGGCGCCGATGTGGCCGCCGTGGGCGGCATGGTGCAGCTCGTCACCCGCGGCCTCCTGCTCGACACGATGCGGGTCGAGAGTTCGGACGAGGAGATCGAGATCCGCGTCCGCCTGCCCGAGGCCGACCGGGTGCTGTCCACCCTCGACACGCTGCGGGTGCAGACGCCCGCGGGCCTGGTGCCGCTGTCGAACTTCGTCACCCGGACGCCGGTGCCCAAGGTCGCGCAGATCGACCGCGTGGACCAGCGCCGCTTCTACGACGTCAAGGCCGATGTCCTGCCCGACCTGACCAATGCCCAAGGCGCGCCGATCACGCCGACCGAGCGCATCGCGCTGCTGTCGGCCTGGCTCGAGACCGAGGCCGACCTGCCCGAGGGCGTGAGCTGGGAATGGACCGGCGACCAGGAGGACCAGCAGGAATCCGCGCGCTTCCTCTCCGTGGCCTTCGCCGGGGCGCTCGGGCTGATGTTCATCATCCTGCTCGCGCAGTTCAATTCCTTCTACAACGCGGTGCTGGTGCTGGTTGCGGTGGTCCTGTCCACCACCGGGGTGCTGATCGGCATGATGGTCATGCAGCAACCCTTCTCGATCATCATGACCGGAACCGGAATCGTCGCGCTGGCCGGCATCGTGGTGAACAACAATATCATCCTGATCGACACCTATCAGGAATATGCCCGCTACATGTCGCGGATCGAGGCAATCGTGCGCACCGCCGAGGCGCGGATCCGCCCGGTGCTGCTGACCACGATCACCACCATGGCGGGCCTCATGCCGATGATGTTCGGCATCTCCTTCGATTTCGCCAACGGCGGCTACACCATCGACAGCCCGACCGCGCTGTGGTGGAAGCAGCTTGCCACCGCGGTCGTGTTCGGTCTTGGGGTGGCAACCGTGCTGACGCTGGTGCTGACGCCGGCGCTGCTCGCGCTCAGGGTCTGGATCGGCATCGGCGCCTACCGCTCGGGCCAGGCGCTGGCGGCGCTGACGCTCGGCCGCGACAGCCGGGCCGCCCGCGATGCCGCGCTCGCCCGCGCCGCTCGGCGCCAGAAGCGGCCCGAGTTCCTCTGGGACGCGCCTCCGCCCCCGGTGGCGGCGCCCGAACCCGAGCCGGCCGCCCCGCCCATGCCCCTGGCTCCGCTGCGCGCGGCCGAGTAGCGCTCAGGCGCGCGTCCCGGCGGCCGCGCCCGCAAGCAGCGCGGCCACCTGCGGACCGGCCGCCGCCACCATGCGCTCGCCCTCGGCGATCGCCGCCCCGGCGCGATGGAAGTCGAACACCGACATCTCCGCCAGCGAGGCCGGCAGCAGCAGGTCGGGCGGATCTCCGGCCAGCCGGGCACGGCGGATCTGTTCGGTCATCACGTCGATCGCGACCGACACCACGTCGAGCAGGTGCGGCGGCGCCTCGTCCTCGACCGGGCCGGGCAGGAGCGACCCGATCTGCGCCTTGACCCCCGCCGGCAGCCCGTCCGCCAGCGCATGCCACGAGCTTCTGGCGGCAGGGGCCTTCCACAGCAGCCCGTCGAGCCTGGCGTTGGGGTTCACGGCGATCACCGCCTCGGCCCCGAGCGCGCGCGCCACCGAGACCGGCACCGGATTGGTCAGCCCGCCGTCCAGCATCCAGCGTCCGTCCAGCCGCACCGGGCTCAGCACACCGGGAATCGCCACCGAGGCGCGCACCGCCGCGGCGAGGGGGCCGCGGCGCAGCCAGACCTCGCGCCCGGTGGCCATGTCGGTCGCCACCGCCGCGAAGGGCACCGGCAGATCCTCGATCCGCTCGGGCAAGCCGATTTCGGTCAGCACCTTCAGGATCTCGCGCCCCGCCACCAGGCCGCCGCTGGCCGGCCGCGGATCGAGGAGCGCGATGAAGCGCGCCGGCGTGAGCCCCAGCGCCCAGTCGGCCAGGGCGTCGAGACGCCCCGCCGCCCAGGCGGCGCCGACCAGCGCCCCCATCGACGCGCCGGCGACCCGCGCGGGTCCGAGGCCCGCGGCCTCGAGCCCGCGCAGAACCCCGATGTGGCACCATCCGCGCGCGCCGCCCGAGCCGAGCGCCAGCCCGATGGGCGGCATGCCGCTACTCCGCCGCGAGCCGTCGCCGCGCCGCCGCCTCGAGGATCGGCGCGAGGTAGCGCCCGGTGTGGCTCTCGGGCACCGCGGCAACCTGCTCGGGCGTGCCGGTGGCGACGATCCGCCCGCCGCCGGCGCCGCCCTCGGGGCCGATGTCGATGATCCAGTCGGCGGTCTTGATGACATCGAGGTTGTGCTCGATCACGACCACCGTGTTGCCCTGCTCGACCAGCGCGTGCAGAACCTCGAGCAGCTTGCGCACATCCTCGAAATGCAGCCCCGTCGTCGGCTCGTCGAGGATGTAGAGCGTCCGCCCCGTGGCCCGGCGCGACAGTTCCTTCGACAGCTTGACCCGCTGCGCCTCGCCGCCCGACAGCGTGGTCGCCTGCTGGCCGACCTTGATGTAGCCAAGCCCCACCTCGCAGAGCGCGTCCATCTTCTCGCGGATCGCCGGGACGGCGGCGAAGAAGTCGCGCGCCTCTTCGCACGTCATCTCCAGAACGTCGGCGATGCTCTTGCCCTTGAAGCGGATCTCGAGCGTCTCGCGGTTGTAGCGGGCGCCCTTGCAGGTCTCGCAGGTGACGTAGACATCCGGAAGGAAGTTCATCTCGATCTTCAGCACCCCGTCGCCCTGGCAGGCCTCGCAGCGCCCGCCCTTGACGTTGAAGCTGAAGCGGCCCGGCCCGTAGCCGCGCGCCTTCGACTCGGGCAGGCCGGCATACCAGTCGCGGATCGGGCCGAAGGCGCCGGTGTAGGTGGCCGGGTTCGACCGCGGCGTGCGCCCGATCGGGCGCTGGTCGATGTCGATCACCTTGTCGAGGTGCTCGAAGCCCCGGATCGTCTCGCAGGGGGCCGGGGTCTCGTGGGCGCCGTTCAGCCGCGCCGCGGCGGTCTTGTAGAGGGTCTCGATCGTCAGCGTCGACTTGCCCCCGCCCGATACCCCGGTGACGCAGACGAACATGCCCAGCGGGAAGTCCACCGTGACCTCGCGCAGGTTGTTGCCGGTGGCCTTCACCACCGTCAGGCTGCGCCCGTTGCCCGGGCGCCGCACGGCCGGCACCGGGATCTCGCGCGCCCCCGAGAGGTACTGGCCGGTCAGGCTGGCCGGATCGGCGGCGATCTCGGCCGGCGTGCCCTGCGCCACGACGCGCCCGCCGTGCACGCCCGCGCCCGGGCCGATGTCGAGCACATGGTCGGCGGTGCGGATCGCCTCCTCGTCGTGCTCGACCACCAGCACCGTGTTGCCCTGGTCGCGCAGGTTGCGCAGCGTCGTCAGAAGGCGGTCGTTGTCGCGCTGGTGGAGCCCGATCGAGGGTTCGTCGAGCACGTAGAGCACGCCCGTCAGCCCGCTGCCGATCTGGCTGGCCAGCCGGATGCGCTGGCTCTCGCCGCCCGACAGCGTGCCGGCCGCGCGGCTGAGGGTGAGGTAGTCGAGCCCCACGTTGACGAGGAAGCCCAGCCGCTCGCGGATCTCCTTCAGGATCGCGCGGGCGATCTCGTTCTGCTGGCCGGTCAGCGTGGCCGGAACGCCCTCGACCCAGTCGAGCGCGGCGCGGATCGACTTTTCCACCACCTGCCCGATGTGCAGGCCGGCGATCTTCACCGCCAGCGCCTCGGGCTTGAGACGATGGCCGCCGCAGGCGCCGCAGGGCCGCTCGCCGCGGTAGCGCTCGAACTCCTCGCGCACCCAGGCGCTGTCGGTCTCGCGCCAGCGCCGCTCCATGTTGGGGATCACCCCCTCGAAGGGCCGCGTCACCTCGTAGACCCGCCCGCCCTCGTCGAAGCGGAAGCGGATCGTCTGCTCTCCCGATCCGTGCAGGATCACCTGCCGGACCTCTTCCGGCAGGTCGCGCCATTTTGTGCGCCGGTCAAAGCCGTAATGCCGGGCCAGCGCCTCGATCGTCTGCGCGATATAGGGGCTCCGCCCCTTCCGCCAGGGCGCAAGGGCGCCTTCGGGCAGGCTCAGCGCCTGGTCCGGCACCACCAGCCGCTCGTCGAAGTAGAGCTCCACCCCCAGCCCGTCGCAGGCCGGGCAGGCGCCGTAGGGCGCGTTGAAGCTGAACAGGCGGGGCTCGATCTCGGGGATGGTGAAGCCCGAGACCGGGCAGGCGAACTTCTCCGAGAAGGTGATCCGCTCGGGCTCGGCACCCTCGGCCGGCGCAGTCTCGAGCACCGCGATCCCGTCGGCGAGGTCGAGCGCGGTGCGGAAACTGTCGGCCAGCCTGGTTTCGAGCCCCGGCCGCACCACGACCCGGTCCACCACCACCTCGATGTCGTGGCGCAGCTTCTTGTCCAGCGCCGGCGCCTCCTCGAGCTCGTGGAAGACGCCGTCGATCCGGACCCGCTGGAAGCCCTGCTTCCTGAGCTCGAGCAGCTCCTTGCGGTATTCGCCCTTGCGGTCGCGCACCACCGGCGCCAGCAGATAGGCGCGCGTGCCCTCGGGCAGGGCCATCACCCGGTCCACCATGTCCTGCACCTGGCTCGCCACGATCGGCAGGCCGGTGGCCGGCGAATGCGGCGTGCCGGCGCGGGCGAAAAGGAGCCGCAGGTAGTCGTAGATCTCGGTCACCGTGCCGACGGTCGAGCGCGGGTTCTTCGAGGTCGTCTTCTGCTCGATGCTGATGGCCGGCGAGAGGCCCGAGATGTGGTCCACGTCGGGCTTCTGCATCATGTCGAGGAACTGCCGCGCATAGGCGCTGAGCGACTCGACGTAGCGGCGCTGCCCCTCGGCATAGATCGTGTCGAAGGCGAGCGAGGATTTGCCCGACCCCGAAAGCCCGGTGATGACGACCAGCCGGTCCCGCGGAATCCGCACGTCGATGTTCTTCAGGTTGTGCTCGCGGGCACCCCGCACCTCGATCTCGCGCTCGGCCGGCATCGTTCACCCCCCGGGGCCTCACCCCGAGGCTAGATAGACCGGCGCGGCCGAGTCTCCAACCGGAATCTGCGAACGCATCGGGAACGCCCGGCTGTCCGTCCGGAAACCGGGAGGATCGTCAGAAATGGATGGTGCGGCCGAAGGCGTCCAGCACCGCCTCGTGCATCATCTCGCTGAGCGTCGGATGCGGGAAGACGGCCTGCATCAGCTCGGCCTCGGTGGTCTCGAGCGTCCGGCCGATCACATAGCCCTGGATCAGTTCCGTCACCTCGGCCCCGACCATGTGCGCACCCAGCAGCTCGCCGGTCCGTGCGTCGAACACGGTCTTGACCAGCCCCTCGGACTCGCCCAGCGCGATCGCCTTGCCGTTGCCGATGAAGGGGAAGCGCCCCACCCGCACCTCGTGCCCCGCGGCGCGCGCCTTCTCCTCGGTCAGCCCGACCGAGGCCACCTGCGGCCGGCAGTAGGTGCAGCCCGGGATCGCCTCGGGGCGCACCGGGTGCGGATCGAGGCCCGCGATCCGTTCCGCCACCATCACGCCCTCGTGGCTGGCCTTGTGGGCAAGCCAGGGCGGGCCGGCGACGTCGCCGATCGCATAGAGGCCGGGAACGCCCGTCCGGCAGAAGGCGTCGGTGACGACATGCGTGCGCTCGACCCGGACGCCCAGCGCCTCGAGCCCCAGGCCCTCGACATTGCCGACGATGCCGACGGCCGAGATCACCGTGTCGAAGGCTTCCGTCCGCACCCCGCCGCCGGTCGATATGGTGGCGATGACGCTGCCGCCGCCGCGCCCGTCGGGCCGGCGGTCGAGCGCGGTCACGCTGGCCTTCTCGAGGATGGTCATCCCCTGTTTCGTGAACTGCTTGCGCGCGAAGGCGCTGATCTCGGCGTCCTCGACCGGCAGGATCCGGTCCAGCACCTCGACCACCGTGGTCTCGGCACCCAGCGTGCCGAAGAAGCTTGCGAACTCGATCCCGATCGCGCCCGAGCCGATGACCAGCAGACGCTTCGGCATCCGGTTCGGCTGCAGCGCGTGGCGGTAGGACCAGACCAGGTCGCCGTCGGCCTCGAGCCCGGGCAGCTCGCGCGCGCGCGCGCCCGTCGCCAGGATCACCGCGCCGGCCGAAAGGGTCTGCACGGCCCCGCCGGCATCGGTCACCGCCACCGAGGCGGGGCCGGTCAGGCGGGCCGTGCCCATGATCACCGTCACCCGGTTCTTCTTCAGCAGATGCCCGACGCCGCCGGAAAGCTGCTTCGCCACCGCCCGCGACCGCGCCACCACGGCATCGAGGTTGAATCCGATCCCCTCGGCCGCAAGCCCGAAGTCCCGCGCGCGCTGCATGAGGTGGAACACCTCGGCCGAGCGCAGCAGCGCCTTGGTGGGGATGCAGCCCCAGTTCAGGCAGATGCCGCCCAGCGCCTCGCGCTCGACCACCGCCGCCCTGAGGCCGAGCTGCGCCGCCCGGATCGCCGCCACATAGCCGCCGGGGCCGGCGCCGATCACGATCACGTCGAAGCTGCCCGCGGCCATTTCCGATCTCCTGCGCCCGTGGCGAAACCGGTTTACCCGTAAACCATCGCCCTGCAGGCCGCAACGAAGCCGGCCGCGCGGCCGCCCTGCACGGTGCGCAGGGCTCAGCCCTTCAGCTCCTCCACGACACGGGCATAGCCGCCCTCGGCCAGCCAGGCCGCCTCGGCCGCGGTCGAGACGCGGCCGAGCGCCGCGTTGCGGGTAGGGAAACGTCCGAAGCGGCGGATCACCTCGCGGTGCGCGCGCGCATGAAGCAGGTTGCCGCCGGGATCGTCGGGCATCCGGGTCAGGAACAGGCAGACCGACCGCGACTGGTGCTGCGGCGTCTCGGCATGTTCGAAGGGCAGGTAGAAGAATTGCCGCGCCAGACCGTCGATCCGCAGGTCGAAGCCCCGCGCCACCGCCGGCGTCGCAACCGCGCGCGCCAGCGGGTCGGTGGCGAAGGCCAGCGCCGTGCCCCGCCGGATGTTGCGCGGGATCTGGTCGGTCAGGATCAGATAGGCCAGCGCGCCCTCGGGGCGCGAGGCCCAGCCGCGGAACGCCCCGTTGCGCGCCGCCTCCCAGGCGTCGCCGAGGCGCGCCGCGCAGAGGGTGTCGATGTCGGGCGTGCCGGCATACCAGCCGTCGGGGCCGACCTCGTCGATCCAGAAGCGCAGGACATCGTCGGGCTGCATCGGTCCCTCTCCCCTCAATTGGCCTCGCGCGCCGCCTCGACCGCCACCGCCGAGGCGGTGGGCGCGACCGGCGTGAAGCTCTGCGTCTCGGCCACCGGCGGCGCCGGGCGCCGGGTCATCCGCCAGCCGGCGTAGAGCGTCATCAGGCCGAGCAGCACCGTCAGGAACAGGAAGAAGCCGCCCGGTCCCGTGGCATCCATCAGGGCGCCGATGACCAGCGGCCCGAGGATCGCGCCGAGCCCGTTGATGAACAGAAGCCCCCCCGAGGCGGCCGCCATCTGGTCCTTGCCGAGGTAGTCGTTGGTATAGGCGATGAGCAGCGAGTAGAGCGGGTTCGCCAGTCCGCCCAGCACGAAGCCGAGCAGCATCAGTGCCCAGGGAGCGACCGCCGCCGCCCAGGGCCCCGCCGCCGAGACCAGCGCGCAGGCCGCCGCGACGATCAGGATCAGGCGGCGACGGTCCATCCGGTCGGAGATCCAGCCGATCGGATACTGCCAGAGCATGCCGCCGAGATAGATCGCCGCGACGAAGGCCGAGATCTGCCCGGCCCCGAGCCCGGCCAGTGTCCCCCAGACGGCGACCATGCCGAAGATCGCGGCATAGACGCCGCCCATCAGGAACATCCCGACGCAGCCGAGCGGCGAGACCCGGAACAGCGCCCGGAACCCCATCGGCCGCGTCGAGGTATAGGCCGGGGCGGGGTTGACGGACAGCAGGATCGGCAGGAATGCCAGCGACACCAGCACCGAGGGGATGACGAACACCACAAACCCGGCCGGGTCGCCGAAGCCGACCAGGCCCTGTGCCGCCACGATCCCCAGCATCTGCACGATCATGTAGGCCGACAGCGTCTTGCCGCGGGTCTCGTTGGTGGCGGCGTTGTTCAGCCAGCTCTCGGCGGTGATGTAGACCCCGCAGAACGAGAACCCCATCGCGACACGCATCAGGATCCACGCCCAGGGCTCGGTCACCGTGGGATAGAGCACCATCATCGCCGAGATCGTCGAGCCCAGCGCCGCGAACACCCGCACGTGCCCCACCCGGCGGATCAGTTCCGGCGTCATCCGGCTGCCGAACAGGAAGCCCAGGAAGTAGGCCGACATCACCAGCGACATCGCGAAGGTCGAGAACCCCTCGAGCGCGCCGCGGATGCCGAGCAGCGTGCCCTGCACGCCGTTCCCGACCATCAGGAACAGCATCCCCATGAGCAACGGCCAGGACGCGGCGAGCACGCGCAGCAACGGGCACCTCCCTGCGACGGGCGCGACGCTAGCCCGCCGCCGCGCGCCCCGGTTGGCCGGCGGCGACAGGGCGGGCGCCGTCCGCGGCAGCCGGAAACAGCAGCGAGGCATCGCCGTAACTGAAGAAGCGGTAGCCCGATGCCACCGCATGGGCATAGATCGCCCGCGTCCGCTCGAGCCCGATCAGCGCCGCGACCAGCATGATCAGGGTCGATTTCGGCAGGTGGAAGTTGGTGATCAGCGCATCGGTGGCGCGGAACCGCCAGCCCGGGGTGATGAAGATGTCGGTCTCGGCCTGGAACGGATGCACCCGCCCGTCCGCGTCGGCGGCCGATTCGAGAAGCCGGAGCGCGGTCGTGCCGACCGGGATGATCCGCCCCCCGGCGGCCCTCGCGGCGTTGATCTCGGCCGCCGCCTCGGGCGTGATCTCGCCCCATTCGGCGTGCATCCGGTGGGCGGCGATGTCCTCGGCCGTCACCGGCAGGAAGGTGCCGGCCCCCACGTGCAGCGTGACATGGGTGAAGCCCACGCCGCGGTCCGCCAGGGCGGCCAGCAGCGGGGCGTCGAAATGCAGCGAGGCGGTGGGCGCGGCAACCGCGCCGGGGCGGCGGGCCCAGACCGTCTGGTAATCCTCGCGGTCGGCCGCATCGGCACGACGCAGCCGCTCGATGTAGGGCGGCAGGGGCATCGCCCCGGCGGCCTCGAGCGCCGCTTCGAACTCCGCGCCGGCAAGGTCGAAGGCCAGCCGCACCCGGCCCTGCCCGGCGGCCGCGACCGTCGCCGCGAACGCCGGCGCGAACACGACGCGGTCGCCCGGCCGCAGCCGGCGCAGCGGCCGCGCCAGCGCCTCCCAGGTTCCGTCCGCCTGCGCCGCGAGCAGCGTGACCTCGATCCGCGACATGCCCTCGCCCGGCGCGCCCGGCCGGCTGCGCGTGCCGCTCAGCCGCGCGGGAATCACCCTTGTGTCGTTCAGGACCAGGCGATCGCCCGGCCGCAAAAGGTCGGGCAGGTCGCGCACCCGCCGGTCCTCGACGGCATCGCCCCGGACCACCAGCAGCCGCGCCGAGGACCGCGGTCGCGCCGGTCGCGTGGCGACCAGCCCTTCGGGCAGGTGGAAATCGAACTCCGAAAGCCGCATGCCGGGTTCTCCGACGGGTCCGGCGCGAGGTAGGGGCGGCGCGCGCGGGGCGCAAGGGCGCAGACCCCGCGAAGTGTTGCCGCCCCGAAGGGCCCGGGCCCCCTATTGCGTCAGCCGCGGCGGCGGCGCCCGGAAGATCTCGCGGAACATCCCGGGCGTCAGGATCGACAGCGGATTGACCTGGGTGCGCGGCCCTGCCGCCGGCCCGGTCATCCGGTAGGTGAAGCCGAACAGCCCCTCGCCGCGCCGGGTCAGCACGGCGCCGATCGAGTTCAGCATGTAGATGGGCGAGATCACCCCCTGCATGTCGAGCCGTTTCGTGCGCAGGTCGTAGATTCCCGCCATCGAGACCCCGAGCGACGCGCCGATCGCGCTGCCCCGTTTCAGGGTGATGCCGGCGGGTTCCAGAAGGAACTCGCCGGTCACTTCCCCGAACACGATCCCCTGTCCGTTGAGCTGTTCGAGCAACCCCACGACACTGACCGCCGACAGGAGCTCGGCCAGCACCGGGGCGCCGCGCAGCCGCAGATCGGTGATCCGCACCCGGCCGTCATAGCGCCCCTCGCCGGGCAGCGGGATCAGGGTCAGGTCCAGCCGCCCCTGGCGGGCGCTGTCGAGAAGCCCCACCGCACGCAGCAGGGCCCCGGCATTCTCCGACTGCAGGCGCGCGGCCGTTCCCTCGCGCGTCGGCGCCAGCGTTCCGCTGACCGGCACGTCGTTGCCGACGAGGGCGGTGAAACGGCCCGAGAGGCCGCCTTCGGAGGTCAGTTCGGCCGCGACCCGGCGGAACTGGATGCCGTCGGCCACGATCAGCCGGTCGAGCGCCAGCGTGATCGGCCCGCCGCCCCCGCGTCCCGCCCCGCCGCCCAGGCGCGTGGCCGTCAGGTCGATGGTGCCGCCCTCGATCCGCACCGCCGGCGCCTGCCCGCCCCGCCGCGCCGTCAGCCGCACCGGCGCGTCGATCCAGCCCCCGGCGCGCAGCCGCGACAGCCGCGCCTCGCGGAAGCTGCCGTCGGCGGCCAGCGTCACCTGCCCCTCGGCCTCGAGCCCCCGGGCGCGCAGCAGGATCCGGTCCACGGTCGTCGGGCTGCCGAGCCGCCCCGCCACCTCGAGCCGACCGGTTCCGGCGGCGGGTTTCGACCAGCCGAGGGCGGGGATGTCGAGGGCGAGGCGGTTCAGGTCCGAGATCAGCCGGAAGGCCGGCGCCGCCTCGCCCCCCGGCAGGTCGATCTCGATCTGCCCGCGTCCCGCGCCCGACACCGTGCCGCGCGGCAGGCCGATGCGGAACTCGTCGAGAAACGCCGGGTCGAGGGTCACGCTTCCCTCGATCCGCGAGCCGCGGGTGCCCGGGCCGAGCGGCGCGGTCCAGGCGACATCGAAGGCGGCGCGGCCGAGAAGCCCCGGACCGGCGATGGTCAGGGCTTCGGGGCTTGCCGCGAAGTTCAGCCGGGGTGCGGCCAGCACACGGCCGGGCACCAGCACCTCGGACCGCACGCCGCGCAGCTCGCCCGCAGCCTCGAAGGCGACCGCCTCGAGCGGCACGTCCTCCACCAGGGGCAGACGGATCGTCGCCGCGCCGACGGCCGTTCCCTCGGACAGGTCGGTGCCCCGGCCGGCCTTCGCGAGGAAGCGGAACGGCGGCAGGTCGAGAAGTTCCAGAACCGCGGCGATCGGCCCGGCATAGGCCAGTCCGATTTCGGCCGGTGCGCCCGGGATCGACACATCCGGCACGACGAGCCGCGACCCCGCCAGATCCACCTCGGCGCCGCCGGGCGCCGTCATCCGGCCGCTGTCGAGTTCCAGCGCGAAGCGCTCGCCGGTCAGGCTTGCCCGGCCTGCGGCGCCGTCGATCGGCGGCAGCGTCGGCAGCACCCGGACCGAGGCGCCTTCGAAGCCGTAGCTCAGCCCCACCCGCGCGGGGCTGTCCGCCTCCTTCCTCAGCGCCGCCGCCACTTCGGTCAGCAGCCCGGACTGCACGTTCGCCGCCAGCCAGGCCCGCGTCCGCGGGGCGAAGGCGAGCGGCCAGAGCGCCAAGAGCTGGTCGGCCGCGATCGCCCGGGTGCGCAGATCGAGCGCGGCTGCCCAGCCGCCGGGCTCGGCCGCAACCTCTCCGGCAAGGCGCAGCGGGGCCCCGCCGCCGCCCAGCACGAGTTCGCCGATCTCCACCCGGAACGGGTCGAGGGTGACGCGCAGGTCGGCGCTGCCGGTGGCAAAGCGCGCGGGCTCGGCGAGCGTTTCGGGGGGATCGAACAGGACATCGGCCAGATCGAGCTGCACCAGCAGCACGCCCGGCAGCCCCGACAGGGGATCGACCGCCCGGAACAGCGCCTGGCCGTCGGCGCGGAAGGCGGCCCGATCGGTGTGCACGGCGAACCCGTCGAGCACCACGCTCCGCGCGCCGGGAAGATAGGCGAGGTTCCCCTCGGCACCCGCGAAGGGAACCGGCTGCCCGCCGCCGGCCGGCGCGATCCGCCCCTCGCCCAGCCGGATCCGGCCCGTCAGCCGCTCGAGCCGGCCGGAACGGGCGAAGCCGGCCTCGAGCTCGGCCTCCAGCGGCGCCTCGGCCGCGATCAGGAAGGCCAGCGCCGGAACCTCGGCCGCAAGATCGTTGGCGGCGACGCCGCCCAGCCGCGCGGTCAGCGACACCCCCTGGCCGTCGGCGGGCACGACGGCCGACAGCGACACCGCCGCCGGGGCGCCCCCCTGCCCGGCCAGCTCGAGCGACAGATCGAGCCGCCGCCCCCCCGGTTCCTGCGCCAGAACGAGCTGTCCGCCGGCCGCCTGC
>CALDYW010000026.1 GCA_937944395.1 uncultured Paracoccaceae bacterium
GGGCGGCGCGCGACAGGGCGGGGCGCGGCAGGGCGGCGCGCGACAAGGTGGCGCGCGGCAGGGCGGGGCGCGGCGGCGGAACCGGGCGGGTCACGGCCCCTCCTCCGCCGCAAGCGCGCGCAGCCGGCGCTTCACCTCCGACATCCGCCAGCTCACCGTGCCCTCGGCGACGCCGAGCACCGCGGCGGCCTCGCGGTGGCTCATCTCCTCGCCGAGCACGAGCGCGACCGTGTCGCGCAGGTCCGCCGGCAGCGCCCCCATGGCATGCTCGAGCCAGCCCTGCGCCTCGGCCGCCGCCGCGCCGTCGGCACGGCGCGCCCGCTCCCAGTCGCCCCAGCCGTCGGCGGCGCGGGCCCGCGCCGCGGCGCGGCGGCGTCGGTCGTGCGCGGCGTTCACCACCACGCGGTGGAGCCAGGTCGAGAACCGCGCTTCGGCCCGGAACCCGGCCAGCTTCGCCGGCAGCGCCAGGCAGACGTCCTGGGCCAGATCCTCGGCCTCGGCGGCCGAGCCGAGCAGCCGCCAGGCGAGGCGGAAGATGCGGTCATGGTGGCGCTCGACAAGGGCGGCGAAGGCCGCCGCGTCGCCCGCCTCAGCCGCACCGGCCAGCGCCTCGTCGCTCGTCGCCATCCGCATCACGCGATCTGGGACGCGCACCGGAACGGCGTCCTTGGGCGCGCGGGCGGTGCCGCCGCCTCAGCCCGCCGGCAGAAGCAGCGGCCCGAGCGGACGGCCGGCGAGGATATGGACGTGGAAATGCGGCACCTCCTGATGGCTGTGCGCGCCGGCGTTGGCGATCAGCCGGTAGCCCGCGCCCGGGTCGAGCCCGAGCATCGCGCAGACCTCGCCCACGGCCCGGAAGAAGCCGACGATCTCGTCGTCGGCGGCCGCGGTCACGAAATGGTCGAAGGTGACATAGGGGCCCTTCGGAATCACCAGCACATGGGTCGGCGCCTGCGGGCGGATGTCGCGGAAGGCCAGCGCATGCGCCGTCTCGTGCAGGCGGTCGGCGGGGATCTCGCCGCGCAGGATGCGGGCGAAGACGTTTCCGGGATCGTAGGAATAGGGCATCGGGCCTCGCTGGGGTCAGTCGCAGAACGGTCAGTCGGAGAACAGGTAGTGCGTCGCCGCGATCTCGCGCGCCACCGGCTCGGGCACGTTCAGGAAGGCGGCGAGCGGGGGGGCGTTCTGCTCGGGCAGGGCATCGTCGGCGATGCGATAGACATGGGGGAAGGCGGCCTCGCGGATGCGGTCGCTTTCATGGATGATGTCGGCCCGGATCGTCGGCAACAGCCGTCGCATCACCTCGGGCGGGGTCATGTCGCCGGCCAGCCCGACGCGCTTGGCGTGTCCGATCAGGTAGTCGTCGGTGAAGGTGCACTCGATCTCGAGCATCCGGGTGGTGCAGCGGTCGGCGTAGAAATCCTGCATGAGATCGAGCGCCGAGGGGTCGAGGCAGAAGGCCAGCCGGTCGGTCTCGAAGTAGTCGAACAGCATCCGCATCAGCGCGCGGCGGTGACGGGTGCGCTTCTCGATCGTCTTCTGGATGCCGCCGAGATCGGGCAGGGGGGTGGATTCCTCGTGGAACAGGTATTCGATGACCGGCGTGTTGGTCACCTGCCGCACCCGTTCGAGCAGCCGCTTGCCGACGTGCCACTTCTTGCAGGTGACGATGAGAAGCTCGCGCTCGCGCCCGAGCGTGCCCTCGCGCTCCCAGAACCGCGTGGCGAAGCGGCGGCCGATGCGGCCGCGGCCGGCGAGGAAGCGGTAGAGGTTGCGCCCCTCGTTCGACACCCTGAACTGCACGCCGCGGCTGGCGTAGAGCTCGCCCAGGCGCGCCTTCAGCTCGGCCGCATCCGGCGAGATCTTGCGGGCGAAGAGGAAGTCCTGCGCGATCAGGAGGTCGTAGTGGTCGTTGTAGAACGTCACCGGCATGCCGTAGTCGGTGAACATCAGGAAGGTAAGCGTCCGCGTCCGGATCTCGTCGTCGGGGACGAGATGGCGCACGAGGGTCTGGAAGAAGGTCTCGTCGGGGATCCAGGTGGTGCGGAAGAAGCGCAGCACGTCCGGCCGCCGGGCGATGAAGTCCAGCACCCATTCCACCGTGCGCCGGCGCAGGCACCACCACTGGCTGCCGATCATCACCTGCAGGTCGGCGGGGATCGCCCGAACAAGCTTCAGCCGCCGCTGCAGCGCAAGGCTGGCGTAGAACAGCCGCTTCCGCGTCCTTTCGTTGAACCAGTGGCGGTAGATCAGCCGCTCGACCGTGATCCCGGCCTTGATCCAGCCGCTGTCGAAGAAGTCGAAGCTCTCGATATAGTCCACGTCCTCGGCGTCGAGGAAGGCGTGGGCGTATTCGGCCGACTTGATCGCCATGCAGTCGCCCGAGACCATGTAGAAATGGGTCGCGTCGGGGAAGGCCGCGACGGCGGCGCGCAGCGCCTCGAGCGTGGCGGCGACGAGCGACCATTCGCCCCAGCCGCAGCGGTGGCGACGGCGGGCGAAGGCGACCGCCGGGTTGTCCCGCAGCGCCTCGGTGATGCGGCGGTACTCGGCCGGGCTCGACCGGGCGTCGAAATGGATCGCCATGCAGTCGCCCGCCGCCGTCAGCTGCCGTGCCTGGGCGATGATCCCCTCGGGATCCTTGTGGCAGAGCAGGATGAAGGCGATCTTGGCCATGCTCCGGACCGGCTGCGTCGGGTCGGTGGGCGATCGATTGCCCCGAAGGTGCTCACGTGCGTTGAAAGCGCAGGCGTTCTTTGCTCTTTAGGGTCTGCGCCCGCGGTCGGGCAAGGGCAAGTCGGCTTCGGCGAGGCGATCGATGGGATTTCCCGGAACCTGGATGACGGAAAGCGGCAGCGTCGTCTATCGCGTCGTGCCGAAATGCGCCTGCTCGACGATCGGGCAGATCATGTATTATTCCGATCACGGCCGCTTCTACGACGGCGACATCCACGACGCCACCACCGGCCTGCACAAATGGGCGCAGGAGGAAAGCCAGCCGGCGATCGCGGCCGCCGTGCGCGGGCGCACTGCGCCCGCCTTCACCTGCGTGCGCAATCCCTACACCCGCATCCTGTCGTCCTTCTTCGACAAGATCTGCGGCATCCAGCGCAACGGGCGGCGCTACCGCGGCAACCTCGTCCCGCTGCTGGTGCAGAAATACGGCGTCGAGGTCGGCGGCGAGGACGGCAGCGAGCCCTTCGACCAGATCCGCAGCTTCCGGCGGTTCCTGCTGTTCGTGCGCGACACGGTGCGCTTCCGCAAGCCGATGGAGCCCGACATCCACTGGTCGGCGATGGCGGGGCACATCTCCACCTTCATCGTCAACGGCGGGCGCTACGACGCGATCTTCTTCACGGAGAAGTTCAACGCGGGGATGGGTCGTGTGCTCGAGATGATCGAGACCCCCGTGAAGGTCGATCTGGCGGCGGTGCCGCGCTTCAACGAGAGCGCGGGCCACGGCCCGGAACGGGCGCACCCGGTCGAAGCCTATTTCGACGATCTTTCCATGCACCTGATGTGGGAGATCTACCGGAAGGACTTCCAGCTCTTCCGCTACGATTTCGACAACCCTGCCAACAAGATGCCCCTGGGCGAGGTGGATCTCGACGAGGTGCACGCCAAGCTCGGGGAATGACTGTCGGGCCCGGGCGGGCGCCCGGCCGCGGCGCGGGTCGAGGGCGGTCTCGCGGGGGGGCTGTCTGCCCCCCCACGGCGCTGGCGCGCCTTCCCCCCCGAGGATATTTCCGACCGGACATGGGCAGCGGCCGTTCGCCAGAGGCCTCCGGCCAATCCCCGCCCCGTGCCGGATCCGCTCCCGGTTCTGCCGCGGCTCTCCTCGCCACCTGC
>CALDYW010000027.1 GCA_937944395.1 uncultured Paracoccaceae bacterium
CCGTAGCCGGCCAGCGTCTCGCCCAGCCCGGTTTCGTCGAAGGCGCCGTAGAAGCGCTTGGGCGAGACGATCTCGCGCGCCGCCCCCACCGGGGCCAGCGCGTCGATCACCTGCGCGCCGCGGGTGCCGGCCATGGCGTGCTTGCCCCAGATGCCGATCTCGCGATCGTCGGCGCGGTGGGCGTCGTTCGACCAGACGATCAGCCAGTCCTCGTGCGCGCGCGCATGGTCGATCAGGGCGGCGATCTGCGGCACGATGCGGTTGGCGTGCTCGGCATTGGCCAGAACGCCGTCCACGAAATCGTTGAGCATGTCGATGACGATCAGGGCCTTCATGGGTCGTCCTCCGGTCAGGTGGCAGGTCCGCCCCCCGCCGGGTCGGGCGGAAGGCGGTTGAGGCGCTCGAGCCGCGCGCGCAGGCTCAGCCCGTGCGCCTGAAGCCCCTCGGCGGCGGCCAGCCGTTCGGCCGCCGGCCCGATCGCGGCCAGCGCCCCGGGCGTCATCCGCGCCAGCGTGGTGCGCTTCAGGAAGTCGATGACCGACAGGCCCGAGGCAAAGCGCGCCGCCCGCGCGGTGGGCAGAACGTGGTTCGGCCCGCCCGCATAGTCGCCGATCGCCTCGGGCGTCCAGGGACCGAGGAAGATCGCGCCCGCGTGGCGGATGCGCGCCGCAAGCGCCTCGGGGTCGGCGGTCAGGATCTCCAGGTGCTCGGGGGCGATGCGGTCGGCAAGCGCCACCGCCTCCGCCCAGTCGCGCACCGTGATCACCGCGCCGTGCGCCGCCCAGCTTGCCCCGGCGATGGCGCCGCGGGGCAGCGTTCCGAGCCGCGCCGCGACTGCCTCCGCAACCGCCCGGCCGAATCCCGCGTCGTCGGTGATCAGGATCGCCTGCGCGCTGGCGTCGTGCTCGGCCTGGGCCAGCAGGTCGAGCGCGACCCAGTCGGGGTCGTTGCCGGCATCGGCGAGGATCAGCACCTCCGAGGGGCCGGCAATGGTGTCGATTCCGACCTGGCCGAACACCTGGCGTTTGGCCGCCGCGACCCAGGCATTGCCCGGGCCCACGATCTTGTCCACCGCCGGCACGGTCGCCGTGCCGTAGGCCATGGCGGCGATCGCCTGCGCGCCGCCGATGCGGAAGACTTCGTCCACCCCGGCCAGCGTGGCGGCGACAAGGACCAGCGGATTGACCGTACCGTCCGGCGCCGGCACGCACATGACCAGCCGCCCGACCCCGGCAACCCGCGCCGGGATCGCGTTCATCAGCACCGAGGACGGATAGGCCGCCGTGCCCCCCGGAACATAGAGCCCGGCCGTGTCCACGGCCGTCCAGCGCCAGCCGAGGGTCGCGCCCGTCGCATCGGTCCAGCTTGCGTCCGACGGTCGCTGGCGCTCGTGGTAGGCGCGGATCCGGGCGGCGGCAAGCTCCAGCGCGGCACGGTCCTCCGGGGCTACCCTGCCGGCGGCGGCCGCGATCTCGTCCCTCGCAAGGGCCAGCGTGCCGGCCGTCAGCTCCAGCCGGTCGAACCTCCGGGTGAGGTCGATCAAGGCCTCGTCGCCGCGGGTCCGCACCGCCTCGATGATCCGGGCGACCTCTGCCTGGACATCCGGGGCCGCCTCGCGCTTGGCCGCGAGAAGCGCGGCGAAATCGGCCGCGAAGCCGGGATCGGCGGTGGACAGGAACGCAGGCATCGGGCCTCCCTTCGGCCGCCCACATAACGGGGCTGCCCGCCCGGCTCAAGCGTTGCCCGCGGCGCGGCGGGTCGCGGTGGCCCGGCAGGATCGCCGGCCGGCCCGCTTCGGCGCTGCGGAACGGGCCCGGGCGGACGCGGGGTCAGTCGGGGTGACGGGGGGCGCGGCCGGAGGGCGCGACATAGGGGCGGGTGACGTCCGACAGGGTCAGTTCGAGGCATTCCGCCTCCACCGCCACCGCGCCGTCGCCCGCCATCGTCAGGATCAGCCGCCCCGCCCCTTCCGCCATCGGTTCCCAGCCGAGCGAGAGCAGCGACAGCACGTCGTCCCGCGCGCGCGGGTCGATCCCCTGCGAGGCGACGCGGGTCACGAAATCGGCCACGAGCAGCGTCCGCACCCGTTCGTAGGGCCGTCCGCGACGCTCGGCCCGCGCGCGATCCTCCCAGCGGAAGCGGTTGATCAGAAGGGCGAAGCGGCGGCGCCGCCGGTCCCAGCGCATCTCGGTGACCGGAAAGACCGCATCCTGCAGGAGCGCCGAGATGACCGGCAGATCCTCGGGCGACACGGCACGCAGGCGCAGCGGTGCCTCGGCGCCGTCGGCGAAGCGCGCGTCGGTCATGCGGCGATCCGCTCGATCCGCGCGCCGCAGGCGGAGAGCTTCTCCTCGACCCGCTCATAGCCACGGTCGAGGTGATAGACGCGGCTGACCACGGTCTCGCCCTCGGCGGCGAGCGCGGCGAGGATCAGGCTGACGCTCGCGCGCAGGTCGGTCGCCATCACCGGCGCGCCCCGCAGCCGCTCGACCCCGGTCACCGTCGCGGTGCCGCCCTGCACGCTGATCCGCGCGCCCATGCGGCCGAGTTCGGGGGCATGCATGAAGCGGTTCTCGAAGATCCGTTCCTCGAGCCGGCTGACGCCATCTGCGGTGCAGAGCAGCGCCATCATCTGCGCCTGCAGGTCGGTCGGAAAGCCCGGGAAGGGCTCGGTCACCACATCCACGGCCGCGACCCGGCCATTCCGGCGCGACACCTTCAGGCCCCGCGGGGTTTCCTCGACGGCGATCCCCGCCTCCTCGAGCTTGTCGGCGAAGGCACCCACCAGGTCGCGCCGACCGCCCAGGCATTCGACCTCGCCGCCGGTGATCGCCGGCGCCAGCATGTAGGTGCCGAGCTCGATGCGGTCGATCACCACCGCGTGGGTCGCGCCGCAGAGCGCCGCGACACCCTCGACCTCGATCGTCCCGGTGCCCTCGCCCGCGATCCGGGCGCCCATGGCCCGCAGGCAGCGCGCCAGATCGACGATCTCGGGCTCGCGTGCGGCGTTCGCGAGGACGGTGGTGCCGCGGGCCAGCGTCGCCGCCATCAGCGCATTCTCGGTCGCCCCGACCGAGACGGTCGGAAACGCGATCCGGGCGCCCTTCAGCCCGTTCGGCGCCTTGGCGTGCACATAACCCTCGCGCAAGTCGAGGGTCGCGCCCATCGCCTCGAGCGCCATCAGATGCAGGTCCACCGGCCGGGCGCCGATGGCGCAGCCGCCGGGCAGCGACACCACCGCGCGGCCGTGGCGGGCGAGCATGGGACCGAGCACCAGGATCGAGGCGCGCATCTTGCGCACGATGTCGTAGTCGGCGCGCAGGCTGGTCAGGTCGTGCGACGACATCGCCAGGACCTTGCCGCCCTGCAGCGCGGTGACCTCGGCGCCCAGCGACTGCAGCAGCGTGGTCATCGTGCGGATGTCGGACAGACGCGGCGCGTTCATCAGCGTCAGCGGTTCGTCGGTCAGCAGCGTGGCCGGCATCAGCGCAAGGCAGGCGTTCTTCGCCCCGGCGATCGGGATCTCGCCCCGAAGCGGCGTGCCACCGGTTACCGCGATCTGGTCCATTCCCGCCCCCGGTCCCGTCCGCCGTCGCCGTCGCCCGCACCCTCCGCACCGGCCTGCGGTGCGGCGGAACTGCCCTCCGAGCCGGTCGCGGCGGCACGTTGCCGGGCCTGCGCCTTGCGCCGCGCAAGGTTCGCCCGCAACGCCGCCCCCAGCCGGTCGGCGCGTGCCTCGCCGGACTTGCCGTCCTTGGTTTCCCGGGCCTTGCGCGTCATCGCACCTTCCTTAGCGCAGCGCCCCGGGGCGGTCCAGATCGCGCTTGCGCGGGGGGTGGATTGCCGCTAGAGCGCCCGCGAAGGCTGCCGTAGCTCAGTGGTAGAGCACTCCCTTGGTAAGGGAGAGGCCGTGAGTTCAATCCTCACCGGCAGCACCAGGACCGGCGCGCCGGGGGTTCCGCGGGCGGTTCAGCGGCGGATCGTCACCCGGCGGTCGGTTCCGGCGGCTTCGGCGATCGCGTGGATCACGCGCTCGATGTGCAGTCCTGCCCGGAAGTCGGTGTCGGTCGGCCTGCCCGTCGCGATCGCCCGCAGGAACTCGGCCGCCTCGATCGTCTTGAGATCGAGGAACCCGAGCTGGTGCCCCGGTGCGGGCACGAACTGGCCGAAGGGGGGATGCGCGGGACCCGAGAGGATGGTGCGGAACCCCTGCTCGGCCGCCGGCCCCTCGGCGAGGTAGAGCTGCAGTTCGTTCATCCGCTCCTGCGCGAAGGCGATCTGGCCCTTCGTGCCGTGCACCTCGAAGTCGAGCCGGTTCTTCCGCCCCCAGGCCGAGCGCGAGGTCGAGACCGACCCGCGCGCGCCGGAGGCGAAGCGCAGCAGCGCGGTCGCAACGTCCTCGTTCTCGACCGGCGCGCGGCCCGGCCCGCCGGGAACGGGCCGGGTGGCGTGGATCACCTGCGTCTCGGCCACCAGGCTTTCGATCGGGCCCATCAGCCCCACCGCCAGCGACACGAGATGGCAGCCGAGGTCGCCCAGCGCCCCGAGCCCCGCCTCGGCCAGCCGCGCCCGCCAGGTCCAGGGCAGGTCGGGGTCGGCCTGGTAGTCCTCGTCCACCCAGCCGCGGAAATGCACCGGCCGCCCGATCCGCCCTTCGGCCAGCAGCCGCTGGGCGTGCCGGAAGGCGGGATTGCGGACGTAGTTGTAGCCGAGCATCGTCATCCGCCCCGGTGCCGCCTCGGCGGCAGCCGTCATCGCCTCGGCATCCGCGAGCGTCAGACCCATCGGCTTCTCGCACCAGACGTGCCTGCCGGCCGCGAGCGCGGCCGCCGCGATCTCGCGGTGCAGCGCGTTCGGCGTGGCGATCGAGACGACATCGACCGCCGGATCGGCGACCAGCGCCCTCCAGTCGGCGGTGGCGCGGGCGAAGCCGAACTGGTCGGCCATGGCGCGCGCCCGCTCCTCGGGCACGTCGCAGAGGAGTTCCAGACGCACCGGCGGCAGGTCGCCCATGACCGCCCGCGCCTGCCGCCAGGCGAGCGCATGGGCCTTGCCGATGAACCCGGTTCCGATCAGGCCGATGCCGAGCGTTGTCATGACTCACCCCCTGGTCGAGAGCCAGTTGCGGAAGGTAGCCGCGAGGGCGCCCACCGCCGCGACCGGTAGGGCGCGGAACCGGTCGTGTCGGGCGGCGAGGTTTGCATGCACCCCGGCGTGACGCGGAACGAGCTCACGGTTGTTCCCCGGAACACCGCCGGTGACACGGTCTTGCGCATGACCCGCCGAACCCGCGCCCATCGCGATCGGGCAGAGCGCGGTCCGGCGGCGACGGCGGCGGCGAACCGGCGGGGCAGCGCCCCGATCCGGACCGCGAAGCCGCCTGCCGCCTCGGCCGCCCGGCACCCGCGCCCTGACGCCCCGGCGGTGCCGGGCCTCGCGCCCGCGGCGCGGAAGCCGCCGGTTCCGCCGATCTGGCAGAAGGCCTTGCCGGGGATGACGCGGGCGACCGCCACGACCGCAGGGATTCGGGCATCGGGGATCATCGCGGGCGGAACGCCCGGAAGCTCCGCCCCGGCGGCCCCGGCGGCCCCGGCGGCACCTGCGGCCGCGGCGGCACCTGCGGCCGCGGCGGCCGCGGCCTCCGCGGTCGTCCCGACCTGCAGCATCGCCTGGCGGTGGCGCCCCCGCTCGGCCGGGAGGCTTGCCACCCTCTGCCGGGTGAAGGGGACGAACGCCATCAGTCCGCCTGCACGAGCACCCGCCCGCCCTCGACCGTCACGGGGCAGGTCGCGCGGTTGCCGCAGACCGGCGCCCCTTTCGCTTTGCCGGTGCGGTCGTCGAACTGGCCGGTGTGCCCGGGGCATTCGATCAGGCGATCGATCACCGGCCCGTCGGCCGGACGCACCCGTTCGTGCGGGCACCGGCCGTCGGTGCCGCAGGTGCGGTCGTCCGGGCTGCGGCAGGGCGAAAAGCTGCGCCCGCCGCGGTCCGGGCCGATCACGTCCGCGGCGGCGATGCCGTCGGCCGCGCAGGCGCCCGCCCATCGGCTCGTCGGCGTTCTCCCGCGGGGTTCATGTGCCGGCCCTCGCCCGGTTCCTGTTCCGCCGCCGCCTGCGGCGAGCCGGGCGCCGCGGCGCGGAAGTCCTCGCCGCCGGGCCTGGCCGTGGCCTGCCGTTCGCGCCCGGGGAACACGCCCTGTCCGCGCGGCCGTCGCCGCCGGATCGGCCGCATCCCGCGGTAGCCCGCCCGGATCGAGCGCGTGGGCCGCGGCAGATCGTGGCGGATCGCGGCGCGCATCCTCGCCCGGCAGGCTGTCGTCGCGCTTGCCCATCCCGTCCTCCCTTCCGCGGATCGCGCCGCCGCGCAACCCGGCCGGACACCCGGCCCGCCGGCAGGATAGTCGGGCCGGCACCGGCCGGCAGCGGAGGCCGCTTGGCTTCCTCTCGGAATTCGTCAAATGTGGCGGTGCGGCTTGCCGTGATTTCGTCAACCGGAAGGATCGACCCTGATGGCGCGTCGCCCCACGATCGCCGATGTCGCCGCCGCCGCCGGGGTGAGCGTGGCCACCGTGGACCGGGTTCTGAACGGACGCGAACGGGTGCGCGAGCAGACCGCGCGCCAGGTGTTCGAGGCGGCCAGCCGCATCGGCTATCACGCCGCCGGGCTGATCGCCCAGCGCATCCGTCCCGAGGCGCCGCCGTTGCGTCTGGGCGTTGTGCTGCACAAGGAGCGGCAGGCCTTCTACCAGAACTTCTCCGCCGAGTTGCGGCGCGCCGTGACGGGCGCGCAGAACGTGCGGGGACAGATCACCCTGGCCTTCGCGTCCTCGCAGGCGCCCTCCGAGTTCGCCGATCTGATGGCGGGTCTCGCCGGCAAGGTCGATGCCGTGGCGGCCACCGCGGTCGCCCACCACCTGGTGACCGAGGCGGTCGAGACGCTCAAGGCCGCCGGCATCCCGACCTTCGCCCTGCTCAACGACTTCGCCCAGGGGGTGCGGCAGAACTACATCGGACTCAACAACATCAAGGTCGGGCGGATCGCCGCCTCGATGATCGCCACCGCGGTGCACCGGCCGGGCAAGCTTGCCGTGTTCGTCGGCGGCTACCGCTGGCACGGCCACGAGCTGCGCGAGACCGGCTTTCGCAGCTACATCCGCGAGATGGCGCCGCAGTTCACGGTTCTGGACACGCTGGTGAACCTCGAGACCCGGCAGCTGACCTACGAGGCCACGCTCGACCTGCTCGAGCGTCACCCCGACCTGCGCGGCATCTATTGCGCAGGCGGCGGCATGGAAGGCGCGATCGCGGCACTGCGCGAGGCGCGTCGGCCCGGCGAGGTGGCGCTGGTGGTGAACGAGATCACGCCCGAGTCGCGCGCCGCGCTGATCGACCGCTATGTGGTGCTGGTGATCGCGACCCCGCTGCCGCGGGTCTGCGCCGACCTCGTCGGACTTGCCTGCGAAGCGGTGCGGCGGGGACCGACCGACCTGCCGGGTCAGCACTTCCTTCAGCCCGAACTCTACCTGCCGGAGCTGGTCGGCTGACGCTCGGCGGCTGACGAAATATTTTCATTCTGCTGATCGCGATTCCCTCAGACTTGAGGGGTTCTGACATAAATCGAGCCCGAATCGCGTTGACGGGGCGCGCCGCCCGCGGACAGTCTGGAGCCGGTCCGAAGCTCGTTCCCGCAGAGCTGGCGGAGCGGGGCGAGGCCAAAGGGGGGAACCGGCGATGCTGGCCGTCGCGCTCAACCACATGACCCTCGCCCGCCGCAGCTTCGCCGGGCTGGTCGATGCCGCGGCCGACCTCGGCTGCATCGGGATCGAGGCGCGGAACGACCTTCCCGGCCCCTTGTTCGACGGCGCCGACCCCGCCGAGGCGGGCGCGTCGGTGCGGGCGCGGGGGCTGCGCCTTCTCGTGCTTGCCGAGGTCAAGCACTTCAACGACTGGTCCGACGCGCGCCGGGAGGAGGCCGCGACGCTCATCGCCATTTCCCGCGCCGCCGGCGCCGAGGCGGTGGCGCTGATCCCGCGCAACGACGGCCGGGGCCTCGGCAACGGCGAGCGACAGGCGAACCTGCGGGTGGCGCTGCGGGAACTGAAGCCGATGCTCGACGAGGCGGGCCTGGTCGGTCTGGTCGAGCCGCTGGGTTTCGAGAGCTGCTCGCTGCGTCGCAAGTCCGAGGCGGTCGAGGCGATCGAGGCGCTGGGTGCCGCCGGAACCTTCCGTCTCGTGCACGACACATTCCACCACCATCTCGCCGGCGGGGGCCCGCTGTTCGCCGCACATACCGGGATCGTTCACGTCTCGGGCGTCATCGACCCCGCACCCGGGGCCTCCGAGATGGCCGACCGGCACCGGGTTCTCGTCGATGCCGAGGACCGGCTCGGCACTGTCGCCCAGATCGCGGCGCTGGCGGCCGGCGGCTACGACGGGCCGGTCAGCTTCGAATGCTTCGCCCCCGAGGTGCATGCCCTGCCCGATCCCGTCGCAGCGGTCGCGGCCTCGATCGGCTTCATCGAATCCCGTCTCGCGCTGGCCCCGGCGTGACGCGCGACGGACCGGCCCGACGAGGCCTCCGGCAGGACTGGACAGGGTGCGCCGGACACCCGACTGGGAGGAACCACATGAAGAAGACCCTGATTGTCGCGGGCGTCGCGTCGCTGCTGGCGACGACCGCGATGGCACAGAATATCGGCGTCACGATGGCGCTGTTCGACGACAACTTCCTGACCGTGCTGCGCAACGGGATGGTCGCCCAGGCGGAGAGCAGGGGCATCAACCTGCAGGTCGAGGACGCCCAGAACGACGTCGCCAAGCAGCTTGCGCAGATCAACAACTTCATCGCGTCCGGGGTGGACGCGATCATCGTCAACCCGGTCGATACCTCGGCCACCCAGGCGATGACCGATGCCGCGGCCGCGGCCGGCGTGCCGCTGGTCTATGTCAACCGACAGCCGATCAACCTCGACACGCTGCCCGACAACCAGGCCTTCGTCGGCTCCAACGAGATCGAGTCGGGCACGCTTGCGGCCTTCGAGGGCTGCAAGCTGCTGCGGGCCGCCGGCAAGTCGAACGGCGCCGGCATCTATATCCTGATGGGCGAGCTGTCGAACCAGGCCGCGGTGCAGCGCACCAAGGACTTCGACGACATCATCGGCATCGACATGTGCAACTTCATCAGCGTGATCGACCGCCAGACCGCGAACTGGTCGCGCGACCAGGCGCAGAACCTGATGACCAACTGGCTGTCCTCCGGGGCCGAGTTCGACGCGGTCTTCGCCAACAACGACGAGATGGCGATCGGCGCGATCCAGGCGATGAAGGCGGCCGGGATCAGCATGGAGGATGTGGTCGTCACCGGGGTGGACGCCACCCAGGACGCGCTGGTTGCGATGCAGGCGGGCGACCTCGACGTGACCGTGTTCCAGGATGCGGCGGGTCAGGGCTCGGGCGCGCTGGATGCCGCGGTCCGGCTTGCCGCGGGCGAGTCCGTGCAGACCACGATCTACATCCCGTTCCAGCTGGTGACGCCGGCCAACGTCGCCGACTTCCTGGCCCGCAACTGACGGCAGGCGGGCGCGGCGTCGGCGCCGCGCCCGCAGGCGGCCGTCCGGTGGCACCCGCCCGGGTGGCCGGGCGCCGCCGCTGCCAGATCGGGGGATGCGATGGCACAGACGACCCATGGTGTCGGCGGCGTGAGCTTCGACGCGTCGAAGCGCACCTGGCCGAACGAGATCAACGTCCTGCTCGCGCTGGTGCTGATCACGCTGGTGTTCGAGGTGCTGAACCGCATGGACGGCGGCAGCTTCCTGTTCAACACCCGCGCCAACGTGGACGCCATCTTCAACGAGCAGCGGATCAACATCATCCTGCTGCAGGTCGCGATCACCGGCATCATCGCGCTCGGCGTGACGCAGGTGATCATCCTCGGCGGCATCGACCTCAGTTCCGGCTCGGTGGTCGGCGCGACCGCGATGATCGCCATGAGCTTCGCGCAGACCGCCGTGGTCAACGGCAACCCCAATCCCAAGGCGATCTTCGGCGACTGGGCGATGGACCTGCCGGTGATCGTGCCGATCGCCGTGGGGCTGGGCTGCGGACTCGTCGCGGGGTTCATCAACGGGTTCCTCGTGGCCTTCACCCGGATTCCGCCGTTCATCGCCACGCTCGGCATGATGGTGTCCGCCCGCGGCGTGGCGAAGTGGTGGTCGAACGGCAACCCGATCTCGTTCCCGACCGAAAGCTATGCCAGCCTCTCCAACGGCGACCTTCTGGGCAGCCTGACCTTCGGGCTCCTGTCCTGGCCGGGGCAGAACCCGGCGGTGGTCTTCGTGCTGCTGGCGGTGCTGCTGCACCTCGTGATGGTCTACACGGTCTACGGAAAGCGCTGCTACGCCATCGGCTCGAACGAGGATGCGGCGCGGATGTCGGGGATCAACGTCGCCCGCCACAAGGTGCTGGTCTACAGCATCGCGGGCATGCTGGCGGCGGTGGCGGCGATCCTGCTCACCTCGAAGAACCTGACCGCCCAGGCCGGCATGGGGGTGATGTACGAACTCGACGCCATCGCCATGGCGGTGATCGGCGGCGTCAGCCTGGCCGGCGGGCGCGGCTCGATCGTGGGAACCGTGATCGGCGCGCTGATCTTCAGCGTGATCATCTCGGGCTTCACCTCGATCCGGCTCGACGCCTACTACCAGGAGATGGTGAAGGGCGCGATCATCGTGGGGGCCGTGGTGCTGGACCAGTGGCGCCAGCGCCGGCGCGCGGCGCGAAGCTGAACGGGGAAGAGCGATGTCGGACATCATCCTGAAGACCGAGGGGCTGACCAAGCACTACGGTGGCGTCCATGCGCTTCAGGACGCCGACTTCGAGCTGCGCCGGGGCGAGCATGTGGCGATCATGGGCGACAACGGGGCGGGCAAGTCCACCTTCGTGCGCCAGATCACGGGGGTCGAGCAGCGCACCGCGGGCCGCATCTGGTTCGACGGGCGCGAGGTGAACTTCGCCGGGCCGATCGAGGCGCGCGAGGCCGGGATCGAGACCGTGTTCCAGAACCTCGCCCTCGCCGACGACCTCGACGTGCCGTCGAACCTGTTCCTCGGCCGCGAGAAGTTCCTCCTCCGCCTCGGCCCCTTCTCGATCCTCGACCGCCGCGCCATGCGGCAGGCGACCCAGGCGGCGCTGACCAAGACCGGCGTGAAGATCCCGAACCTGTCGAACACCATCCGCAACATGTCCGGCGGCCAGCGGCAGTGCGTGGCGATCGCGCGCACCGCCACCTTCGCCTCGAAACTCATCATCATGGACGAACCCACGGCCGCGCTCGGCGTGCGGGAGACCGCGCAGGTCGAGGGCATCATCCGCCAGATCAAGGCACACGGCGAGCCGCTGATCCTGATCAGCCACAACATGCGCCAGGTGTTCGACCTCGTGGACCGGATCGTGGTGTTCCGCCGCGGACGGATCGTGGCGAACCTGCGGAAGGACCAGACCACCGGCGAGGAGGTGGTGGCCTACATCACCGGCGCGAAGACCCAACCCGAACTGGAGGTGGTGGCGTGACGGCGCAGGCTCAGACACGGGCGCCGGTGATCGGCGGCACCCGGGGACTGGGGCTTGCCATCGCCGAACGGCTTGCGGCCCGGGGCTGCCGCCGCATCGCGCTGGACGGGCGGGACCGCGCGCGCGGGCAGGCGGCGGCGGCCGCCCTGGCGGCGCGAGGCCTCGGTGCGGTGGTCCTGCCGGCGGACGCGGCCGATGCCGGCGCCGCGGGCGCCCCGGCGGGCATCCGGGCGGCGGCGGCCAACATCCTGGCGATGGTGATCCGTCGCGGGCAGTCCTTCCTCGGGCCCTGTGCCGCCTCGCAGGCGGCGCTGGCGAAGGTCGCGAAGAACGCGGCGATCGTGCTCGGCGCGCGCCGTATCCGGGTCAACGGCATCGCCTGCGGCCGGATGGACACGCCCGGCGAGGACGCGACGCAGCGGCGCTGGCACGGCGCCGGCGACGGCTGGCCGGCCGCGGCCGGCGCGCGCCAGCCCTTCGGCCAGCTCGCCAGACCCGCCGGGGTGGCGGGGCTCGCCGCCTTCATGCCGTTCCCGGCCGCCGGGACGATGACCGGCGCGCTGGCGGACTTCGACCGGAACGTGGCCGGGGCCTGCCCGGAATGACGGATTGCGCCCGGCGGCCGGGGCCGCGGGCGAACGAGGGACACAACGACATGACCGTGAGCTTTGCCATCCTCGGCGCGGGCCGCATCGGCCGCGTCCACGCCCGCGCGATCGCCCAGACCGAGGGCGCGCGCCTTGCCGCCGTGGCGGACGCGCTGCCGCAGGCGGCCGCTGCGGTGGCCGCCGCCCACGGCGCCGAGGTGCGCGGGGTCGAGGCCATCGCCGCCGCGGGCGACATCGACGCGGTGGTGATCTGCACGCCCACCGACACCCATGCCGAGCTGATCGAGCGTTTCGCCCGCGCCGGCAAGGCGGTGTTCTGCGAGAAGCCGATCGACCTCGACGTGGCGCGCGTCAGGGCCTGCCTGCGGGTCGTGGCCGAGACCGGGGCGACCCTGATGGTCGGCTTCAACCGCCGGTTCGACCCCGACTTCCGGGCCCTGCGCCGGGCTATCGACGACGGCCGGATCGGGTCGGTCGAGATGGTGGCGATCACCTCGCGCGATCCCGCGCCCCCGCCCATCGACTACATCCGCCGCTCCGGCGGGATCTTCCGCGACATGACCATCCACGACTTCGACATGGCACGCTGGCTTCTGGGCGAGGAGCCCGAGACGGTGCAGGCCGCGGCCTCGGTGCTGGTCGATCCCGAGATCGGCCGCGCCGGCGACTTCGACAGCGCGACGGTGATCCTGCGCACCGCCTCGGGCCGGCAGGCGGTGATCGCGAACTCGCGCCGGGCCACCTACGGCTACGACCAGCGCATCGAGGTGCTGGGCTCGAAGGGCGCCGTCTGCGCCGGCAACATGCACAAGGCGAACATCACGCTGGCCGATGCCGCCGGTTTCACCCGGCCGACCCTGCTGGATTTCTTCATGACCCGCTACACCGCCGCCTATGCCGCCGAGATCGCCGCCTTCGTGGCGGCGGTGCGCGACGGCGCGCCGGTTCCGGTGGGCGGGCACGACGGGCTGATGGCGCTGGTGCTCGCCGAGGCGGCGCTGCGGTCGGTGGCCGAGGGCCGCACGGTGCGGGTTGACGAGATCGGAGGCTGAGGCGATGCCCGGACCGCTCGATGTCATCACCATCGGCCGCGCCTCGGTCGATCTCTACGGCGCGCAGGTCGGCGGCCGGCTCGAGGACATGGGCAGCTTCCAGAAATACATCGGCGGCTCGCCCTGCAACATCGCCGCCGGCGCGGCGCGCCTGGGGCTGAAGTCGGCGCTGATCACCCGCGTCGGCGACGAGCACATGGGCCGCTTCATCCGCGAGGAACTGGCGCGCGAGGGCGTGGACACCGCGGGCGTGATCACCGACCCCGAGCGGCTGACCGCGCTCGTGCTGCTCGGCATCCGCGACGAACGGCAGTTCCCGCTGATCTTCTACCGCGAGAACTGCGCCGACATGGCGCTGTCGCCCGAGGACATCGACCCGGCCCTCGTGGCCCGCGCGCGCTGCGTGCTGGCCACCGGCACGCATCTGTCGCATCCGCGCACCACCGCGGCGGTGCTGCGCGCGCTCGACCTCGCGCGCGCGAACGGCGCGCTGACCGCGCTCGACATCGACTACCGGCCGAACCTCTGGGGCCTGGCCGGGCACGGCGCGGGCGAGGCGCGGTTCATCGCCTCGGAGGCCGTGACGCGCGCGCTGCAGGCGCACCTGCCGCGCTTCGACCTGATCGTGGGCACCGAGGAGGAGTTCCACATCGCCGGCGGGTCCACCGACACGCCGGCCGCGCTGCGGGCGGTGCGCGCGCTCACCCCCGCGACGCTGGTCTGCAAGCGCGGGCCGATGGGCGCCGCGGCCTTTCCCGGCAACATTCCCGACGGGCTCGACGACGGCATCTCGGGCCCGGGCTTTCCGGTCGAGGTGTTCAACGTCCTGGGCGCCGGCGACGGCTTCATGGCCGGGCTCCTGCGCGGCTGGCTCGGCGGGGCGGACTGGGCGACGACGCTCGCCTGGGCCAATGCCTGCGGGGCGCTGGCGGTCAGCCGGCACGGCTGCACGCCGTCCTACCCCTCGTGGGAGGAACTCATGCTGTTCCTGCGCCGCGGCGTCGTGACCCCGGCGATCCGCCACGATCCGGTGATGGAGCAGGTCCACTGGTCCACCAACCGCCGCGGCGACTGGCCGGTGCTGCGCGCCTTCGCCTTCGATCACCGCAAGCAGATCGAGGAGATGCCGGGCGCCACGCCCGAGCGGATCGCGCGTTTCAAGGAGCTCTGCCTCGATGCCGCGCTCCGCGTCGCCGGGGGAGGCGCCGGGCACGGCATCCTGTGCGACGGCCGGCTCGGGCGCGGCGCGCTCTGGCGTGCGGCGGGCACCGGGCTCTGGATCGGCCGGCCGGTGGAATGGCCGGGCTCGCGCCCGCTTGCCTTCGAGCCCGAGATCGGCCCCGATTGCGGGGGGCTGGCCGAATGGCCGCTCGCGCATGTCGTCAAGGTGCTGTGCTTCTGCCACCCCGCGGATGACCCCGCGCTCTGGGCCCAGCAGGAGGCCGCGCTCGAGCGCCTGTTCGCGGCGGCACGGCGCAACCGGCTCGAGGTGCTGCTCGAGGTGATCCCCTCGAAGGTCGGCCCGGTGGACGACGCCACCACCGCCGCGGTGATCGACCGGATCTATCGCCTCGGCCTCTTTCCCGACTGGTGGAAGCTCGAGCCGATGGGCTCGGACGCGGCCTGGTCGGCCACCTGCGCGGCGATCGCCCGGCACGACCCGCACTGCCGGGGCATCGTCATGCTGGGGCTGGATGCGCCCGAGGCCGAGCTTGCCGCGGCCTTCCGGGTCGCGGCCCGGCACCCTTTGGTCCGCGGCTTCGCCGTCGGGCGCACGATCCACGGCGCCCCGGGACGGGCCTGGATGGCGGGCGAGATGTCCGACGAGGCCGCGGTGGCGGCGATGGCGGCAACCTACGGGCGGCTCTGCGCCGCCTGGGATGCCGCGCGCGACGGGGGGAGGACGGCGGCATGAGCACGATCCGGCTGACGGCCGCGCAGGCGGCGGTGCGCTGGCTCGCCGCGCAGCGGAACGAGCGCGGCGAGTCCTTCATCGCGGGCGTCTGGGCGATCTTCGGGCACGGCAACGTCGCCGGCCTCGGCGAGGCGCTGCAGGCGTACCGCGACCGTCTGCCCACCTTCCGCGGCCACAACGAGCAGTCGATGGCCCATGCCGCCATCGCCTATGCCAAGCAGCTCGGCCGCCGGCGGGCGATGGCGGTGACCTCGTCCATCGGGCCCGGCGCGACCAACATGGTGACGGCCGCCGCGCTGGCCCATGTCAACCGGCTGCCGGTCCTGTTCCTGCCCGGCGACGTCTTCGCCGGCCGCGGGCCCGACCCGGTGCTGCAGCAGATCGAGGTCTGGAACGACGGCACGGCCACCGCCAACGACTGTTTCCGCCCCGTGGTGCGCTATTTCGACCGGATCGCGCGGCCCGAGCAGCTGCTCACCGCGCTGCCCCGCGCGCTGCGGGTGATGACCGATCCGGCCGACTGCGGCCCGGTCTGCCTGGCCTTCTGCCAGGATACGCAGTCCGAGGCCTGGGACTGGCCGGAGAGCTTCTTCGCCCCCCGCGTCTGGCACCAGCGCCGCCCGCCCCCCGATCCGGTGGAACTCGAGGCGGTCGCCGGAATCCTGGCCGAGGCGACGCGGCCGGTGATCGTCGCCGGCGGCGGGGTGCACTCTTCGCAGGCAACCGCGGCGCTGGCCGCCTTCGCCGAGGCGCACGGCATTCCGGTGGTCGAGACCCAGGCGGGCAAATCGGCGCTGCCCTGGGACCATCCGCTGAACCT
The DNA here is from genome assembly GCA_937944395.1 of uncultured Paracoccaceae bacterium. GTDB lineage: Bacteria > Pseudomonadota > Alphaproteobacteria > Rhodobacterales > Rhodobacteraceae > CALDYW01. The sequence goes on from CALDYW010000027.1 coordinate 15,963, forward strand.
CGGGCCGGTCGGGGTGACCGGCGCATCCTCGGCGAATGCCCTCTGCGCCGAGGCCGACGCGGTGCTGGGCGTCGGCACGCGCTTCCAGGACTTCACCACCGGATCCTGGACGCTGTTCCGCGCCCCCGGGCGGCGGCTGATCTCGCTCAACGTCAACGCCTGGGACGCGGCAAAGCACGGTGCGGTGCCGCTGTGCTGCGACGCGCGCGCCGGGCTCGAGGCGCTCTCGGCCGCGCTCGGGCCGAAGCGCTTCGCCCCGCCCGACCCGGCGCTGAAGGCGGCCTGGTTCGCCGCGGTCGATCCGCTGACCGCCCCCCCGCCCGAAGGCAACGCCCTGCCGACCGACCAGCAGGTGATCGGCGCGGTGCAGCGCGCCGCCCATGCCGACACGGTGATCATGTGCGCCGCCGGCACCATGCCGGGCGAGCTGCACAAGCTGTGGAAGGCCGGACGCCCGATGTCCTATCACATGGAATACGGCTATTCCTGCATGGGCTACGAGATCGCCGGCGCGCTCGGCATCTGGATGGCCGAGCCCGACCGCGACGTGATCTGCATGGTCGGCGACGGCAGCTACATGATGATGAACTCCGAGCTCGCCACCGCCGCGGCGATGGGCGCGCGCATCACCGTGGTGATCACCGACAACCGCGGCTTCGGCTGCATCAACCGCCTGCAGAAGGCCACCGGCGGGGCCGAGTTCAACAACCTGCTCGCCCACAGCCAGCTGGCGGGCGGCGCGCCGATCGACTTCGCGGCCCATGCCGCGGCCATGGGGGCCGAGGCGGTCAAGGCGGGCTCGATCGCCGAGCTCGAGGCCGCGCTGGCGCGGCGGGCGGGGGCGCGCGGGCCGCTGGTGATCGTCCTCGACACCGACCCCTACCCCTCGACGCCGCACGGCGGCCACTGGTGGGAGGTGGCGGTCCCCGAGGTCTCCGAGCGGCCCGAGGTCCGGGCCGCGCGCCAGGCCTACGAGGAACGGCTGCGCGCGCGGCCGGACTGAACCCGAGGTGACCCTTGCCCACCCGCGTCCCCGTCGCCGTGCCACCCGCCAGAGGGCTGACCGTCCGATGGGAAACCGGGCGGGCCGGCGGTCGCGGTTGGGGAAGGCGCAACATGGGCCCGACCCCCCGCCCGTGAGCCGGCACACGCAGCGCCCGCCCCGCAGGCCGGCGCCTGCGCGCCCGCGCCCCGGGCGGTGGCCGCCCGTGCCGAGCCGCATCATCCGCAGACAGACCCGAAGTGCCCTTGCAGGCACGGGATCAATCCGGCAAGGACGACAGCATGATCCGCTACGGAACCAACCCGATCGCCTGGTCGAACGACGACGACCGGAGCCTCGGCGGCGACATCCCGCTCGCGCGGTGCCTCGACGAGGCGGCGGCGATCGGCTTCGAGGGAATCGAGAAGGGCCACAAGCTGCCGGTCACGCCCGAGGGCGTGGCCGCCGAACTGGGCCGCCGCGGCCTGCGCTACATCTCGGGCTGGCACTCGACCAACCTGCTGGTCAATCCGGTGGCCGTGGAGACACGGGCGATGCAGCCCTTCCTCGACCTGCTGAAGGCGGTGGGATCGGACCTGATCATCGCCTGCGAAACCTCGAACGCCGTCCACGGGCGCGACGACGTGGCGCTGGCCGACCGGCCGGTGCTGCCCGCGGCCGACTGGCCGCGCTTCGGCGCGGGCATCGAGGCCCTGGCCGAGTTCGCCGCCGCGCAGGGGGTGACGCTCGTCTATCACCACCACATGGGCACCGTGGTCGAGACCCCCGACGAGATCGACCTGCTCATGGCGCATACCGGCCCGGCGACAAAGCTTCTGTTCGACACCGGGCACTGCTTCTTCGGCGGCGGCGATCCGGCCGCGGTCGCGGCGCGCCACATGGGGCGGGTGCGCCACATCCACGCGAAGAACGTGCGCGCGCCGGTCATGGAAGCGGTGCGCCGCGAGCGGCTGTCGTTCCTCGAAGGGGTGCGGCGGGGCGTGTTCACGGTGCCGGGCGACCCCGAGGGCGCGGTCGATTTCGCGCCGGTCCTGCGCAGCGCGGCAGCGCAGCGCTATTCCGGCTGGCTCGTGATCGAGGCCGAGCAGGACCCGGCGGTGCGCAACCCGCGCCACTACCAGGCGATGGGACTTGCGGCGCTCAGGTCGCTGGCGCGCGAGACCGGGCTCGATCCGGGATGAACCCGCTTCTCGACCTGCGCCATCCCTGGTTCCGCCCGCTCTGGCGGCGTATCCTCGTGGTGGCGGCCTGTCTCGGCTGGTCGGGGTTCGAGGTCTGGGGGGGCGCGCCGTTCTGGGCGATCCTGTTCGGTGCGGTCGGCGTCTATGCCGCCTGGATCTTCTTCTTCGCCTGGGAGGATCCGCCCGAAAACGGAGGCAAGCCATGACACAGACGCTCCTTCGCCGCCCGCGCGGCAGCCGCGGCAAGGTGCACGACATCACGCCCGCCCATGCCGGCTGGCATTATGTGGGCTTCGGCCTCTACCGCCTCGCCGCGGGCGAGACGGTGGCCGAACCGACCGGCGGCAGCGAGGTGATCCTGGTGCTTGTCGAGGGCCGCGCCGAGATCGGCGCGGGCGCGCGCAGCTTCGGCGAGCTCGGCGACCGGATGGACGTGTTCGAGCGCAAGGCGCCGCATTGCGTCTATGTTCCCGACGGCAGCGAATGGTCGGCCACCGCGACCACGGCGGCGACGCTTGCGGTCTGCACCGCGCCGGGCCGGGGCACGCATCCCGCCCAGGTGATCGGCCCGGCCGGCATCCCGCTCCTCGAGCGGGGCAAGGGCACCAACACCCGCTTCATCCATCCGATCGCGATGGAGGAGCGCGACGTCGCCGGGTCGCTTCTGGTGACCGAGGTCTATACACCTGCCGGCCACTGGTCGTCCTATCCGCCGCATCGCCACGACGCCGACGACTGGCCCGAGATGACCTATCTCGAGGAGACCTACTATCACCGGCTGAGGCCCGCGCAGGGGTTCGGACTCCAGCGGGTCTTCACCGAGGACGGAAGCCTCGACGAGACGATGGCCGTGCATGACCACGACGTGGTCCTGGTTCCGAAGGGGCACCATCCCTGCGCGGCGCCCTACGGCTACGAGATGTATTATCTGAACGTGATGGCGGGGCCGCGGCGCGCCTGGCGCTTCCGCAACCATCCCGACCACGACTGGATCTTCCAGCGCGACCGGCCCTGACGGGGGCGCAGGGAACCACCGGTCAGGGGCGAAGCGCCCGGATCGCCTCGGGCAGGGTCGGGAAGACCCGCACCCGCGGCGGCGCCACGCCATGGGCGGCCAGCACCGGGGCGACGGTGTCGGACAGGCCCGAGAGGATCAGCGTGACACCCTGCCGCTCGGCCTTGCGCGCGACCAGTTCGATCGCCCGGGCGCCGGAACTGTCGATGAAGGGCACGGCGGCGAAATCGACCACGAAGGCGCGGTGACGGTCGGCGATCCGCTCGAGCACGGCGCCGACGGTGGCGGCCGCGCCGAAGAAGAAGGCGCCCTTCAGGCGATAGACGACGAGATCGGGATCGGCGGCCAGCGCCTCGTCCGTCTCCTCGTCGGCCATCTCGACCGCCACCGCGTCGCTCATCCGGCGGATGAAGGCCAGCGCCCCCAGGGCCACGCCCACGATGATCGCCTCGGTCAGGTCGCGGAACACGGTCAGCAGGAACACCGTCGCCACCACCGCGGCATCGGCGCGGCTCGACCGCAGCAGCACGAGCACCGCCTCGCGCTCGACCATCCCCCAGGCGACGACGACCAGCACGCCGGCAAGCGCCGCGAGCGGAATGTAGGCGACCAGAGGGGCCGCGAGCAGCAGGAACACGAGCAGCGCGAGCGCGTGGATCATCCCCGCGACCGGGCCGTGCGCCCCGGCGCGCACGTTGGTCGCGGTCCGCGCGATGGTGCCGGTCACCGGCATGCCGCCCGTCATCGCCGCGGCGACATTCGCCACCCCCTGCCCCACCAGTTCGACGTTCGACCGGTGCCGCCGCCCGGTCATCCCGTCGGCAACGACGGCCGAGAGCAGCGACTCGATCGCCCCGAGCAGCGTGAAGGCAAGCGCGAAGGGCAGCGCGGCCATCACCGCCTCGGCACCGATCGGCGGCAGCGAAGGCGCCGGCAGCGTCCGCGGCATCGCGCCGAAGCGGCTGCCGATGGTCTCGACCGGCAGGCCGACGAGCGCGACCGCGGCCGCGGCAAGGCCGACGGCGAGCAGCATGCCCGGCCAGTGCGGGCGGAAACGCCGCAGCAGCAGGATCATCGCCACCGTCCCCGCCGCGACCGCGATCGCGGCCGGGTTCGCGGTGTCGCGCGCCGCCCACAGCGCGGCGAGCTTCGACAGGACCGCCGAGGGCTCGGGCCCCGCGAGCGTGAGCCCGAGGAAGGGCGCGATCTGGCTGATCAGGATGATGACGCCGATCCCCGCGGTGAAGCCGACGGTCACCGGATAGGGGATATACTTGATGTAGGTGCCGAAGCGCAGCGCTCCCACGAGGACCAGCATGAGCCCGGACATCAGCGTGGCGAGCAGGAGGCCCTCGACCCCGATCTCCGCGACGCAGGCGGACACCAGCACGATGAAGGCCCCCGCCGGCCCGCCGATCTGGTGCCGCGAGCCGCTGAGGGCGGAAACGAGAAAGCCGCCGACGATCGCGGCGGCCAGGCCGTGCGAGGGCGGCAGGCCCGAGGCGATCGCGATGGCCAGCGACAGCGGCAGGGCGACCACCGCGACGGTCAGTCCGGCCAATGCGTCGGCCCCGAGCAGGCGAAGGCTGTAGCCTTCGCGCAAGGTGGCAATCAGCTTCGGCTGGAACGGCTCGGCCACGGGCCGGAGCGAATCGTGCGACATCGCGGCAGCGCCCTTGCGATTTCGCTGCGACGTCACGGCACGGAGCCCGGCGATGTCAATCGCCGCAGGGCCGCGCCAGAAGGCCGCAGGACCGCCCCTTGGGCGGGCCGGTCTTCCGGCGCGTGTCGCGCCCGGATAGGATCGCGCAATGGTGCCTGTCCGCGACCCCGTCCGCGCCCCTGATGACGAGTCCCGCGCGCTGGCCCGCGACCTGCTGGCGCGGGCGCGTCATGCCGCGCTCGGTGTGCTCGACCCTGCGAGCGGGGCTCCGGTGGTCACCCGCATCGCGCTTGCCACGGGCCCCGACGGTGTCCCGCTGACGCTGGTCTCGGACCTGTCGGGGCACACCGCCGCGCTCAGGGCCGATCCGCGCGCCTCGCTCCTTGTCGGCGAGCCCGCCGCGCGGGGTGACCCGCTGACCCATCCGCGGCTCACCCTCGCCGTGCGGGCGGAGTTCGTGGCGCGCGATGCGCCGGTTTTCGCGGGGTTGCGCGCGCACTTCCTGAAGGCGCGCCCGAAAGCCCGCCTCTACGCCGACTTCGCCGATTTCTCGTTCGTGCGGCTGGTGCCGTCGGGCGCCTTCCTGAACGCGGGGTTCGGCCGCGCCTTCCGGCTGACGCCCGCCGACCTCGGGCTGAGCCCCGGCATGGGCTGAGGCCGGCCGCTGCAAGGCGGCCGGCGCCGGGCCCGCGGCATCACACCGGCTGGTCCATCCGGGCAACCATGCGCACCCTTCCCCTCGCGGCCACCGGCCAGTTGAGCCGCGCCTGGGTTCCGCCCGGCCCCTGTTCCAGATCGACGTAGGGCATCGCGTTCACCCGGGCGCCGCCGCCCTCGGTGATCGGGCCCTCGGCGACGATCCCCTCGACCGTGCGTGCCCGCCCGCCGAAGGGCAGCCAGGGGGCGAAGTCGCAGCTCCACACCGCCTGTGCGGTGTTCTGGGTGAAGGTCAGCGTCACCGGATTCGCCGTCCACTGCGCGACGTTGTTGAACGAGTTTCCCTGGAACACGACGTTGCGCGCCCGCGTCATGTCGAGCGGCGCGATCGAACTGTCCACCGCCTCGACCCGGTCCACCACGGCGTTGACCGACTGGAAGGTGTTGCCCACCACCGTCAGCCCCTGCAGGAAATGCCCCGATCCGTAGGGCTTGACCACGATCCAGCGGAACCAGGGCGCGACCCCGATGGCGAAGAACAGGTTGCCGGTGATGGTGACGCCGCCGAACGAGAACTGGTTGTTCCAGACCGGGTTGGCGCTGTGCTCGTTGGTCAGCTCGATGAACGCGTTGTCGATGTAGTTGCCGACGATCACCGACCGGCTGGTCGGTTCGGTCAGCACAATGCCCGCCTGGCGCAGGCCGTCAGGCTCCTCGTCGCCGTTGAAGAAGTGGTTGCCCTGGATCAGGTGCGAGGTGCCGGCGATCACCGCGAAATGCGCGAACCGCATCGCCCGGCAATCGCGCACCTTGACGTCGTTGTTGTTGACGTTGAAGCAGATCGAGGTGCGGTTCTGCGCCGGCACCGACTGTTCGTTTGACAGGAACTGGCAGCGGTCGATCTGCATCCCGTAGCAGCCCGCACCATGGCTGGTGATGGCACGGTCCTTCGGACGGATGAAGTGGCAGTCCGAGAACTGGAAGGCGAAGGCGTCGGGCGGCAGCAGCACGCCCGAGGCCGCGCCGTTGCACTGGATCTCGACCTCCTGCATCACGAACTTGTCGATGTAGGAGAAGCCCGAGAAGTCCAGCACATAGCGGAACCGCCGGAAGGTGTAGTTGCGCGTGCCCGAGCCCCCGTGCAGCGGGCGCGACAGCGTCAGCGTGCCGGCGCCGACATTCTTCGATCGCACATAGACCTCGCGCCCCACGCCGTTGCCGACCACCAGCGACCCGACGGGGATGTTCGCGATGTTGGTGACCCCGGTCAGCTGGAACTGCGCCGCCGTCGAATAGGTCGCCTGGCTTGTCACCGCTGTGGTGTTCCAGGCCGGACCCTCCACCACGTTCAGCTGCCCGTTCCGGAGCACCCGGCGCACGGTGAAGGTGCTCTGGTTCACGACCGCCGCCTGCACGTCGATCGGTTCCGTCACCTCGATCCTGCGGCCGCACATGTCGAGCGAATCGTGGTCGGAGAAGTTGAACAGCGCCTGCAGCGCCTTGCGGAACCCCTCCATCTCGTCGCCGCCGAAAGCGTCGATGTAGGTCGGCAGGTCGAACGACTGCAGGAGCGACAGCCGCGCAGCGGCCGGCATGCTCAGCCGCCCCTCGAACCGGATCGGGCTGTTGATCGCGAGCGTCGAGGCGATGCGATAGACGCCGGCCGGCACCAGGATCTCGCGCCCCGCCGCCGCCGCATCGGCGGCGACGAAGGCAGCGCGGTCGTCGGTCACGCCGTCGCCCACCGCGCCGTAGTCCCTGACGTCCACCCAGTCCATCATCGTGCGCAGGAAGGCGCCGGTGATGTCCTCGATCTCGATATCGTCGATGCGCACGATCCCGCCGGTCGGGCCGGTCAGGTCGAGCCCGAAATGGCCGTAGAGCGCCGCCGTCCCCCAGGCCATGTCCACGCCCCCGCGGGCACCGGTGCCGACGATCGCGCTGACCGTGACCACCTCGCCGTAGGTTTGCAGCGGCACCGCCGGACCGACCGTCGTGACGCCCGCAAGCGGCGCACCGCCCGCCCCGGCCGCATAGGCCGAGATGCGCACCGTGGGCAGGTTGCCCGAGATCGCCTTCACCCGGGCGGTGATGCGCAGATAGCAGCCGGGCAGGATCGGCGTCTCGCCCATGTAGCGCAGCCGCTGCGTGGGCTGGGTCTTCAGAAGCTCGAGGCAGCCGCCGAAGTCCTGGTCGGCCGGCACAAGCGCCGCGTTCGCCGCACCCTGATAGGTGGGCGAGCCCGGCGTGCCCTCGCCGCTCGACCAGACGTTGAGTCCCGCCGCGAAGGGCGGCGGCATCAGCACCAGCCCGTCGGTAATCGCCTTGTTCATCCCGTGCCCTCTCTCGCTTGCGGAACGCGGGCAAGGCGCACGGCGGGCGGCGGCGCGCCCGGGCACCGCTCGATTGTCCGCCGTTCGTGGGAAGAACCGGGCACCCGGCCCGGTTGAGGGCACGCTAGCAGGAAAGGGTTGCAGGGGCGTTAACCATTGCCGGTTCGCAGGGCGAGCCAAGCGGATCGGCGGGGGGCTGTCTGCCCCCCGCACCCCCCGAGGATATTTCCGG
>CALDYW010000028.1 GCA_937944395.1 uncultured Paracoccaceae bacterium
CGTGGCCGCCGTGGTGGCTCGGCCCGGCGGCGTCGTGGAACTCGAAGTCCTCGCGGAACATCGTCAGCAGGTGCTCCTCGAGCCCCATCACCAGGGGATGCACCAGCGTGTCGAAGATCACGTTGGCACCCTCCCAGCCCATCTGCGGGCCGTAGCGGGCCGGGAAGTCCTGCACATGCACGGGCGCCGAGATCACCGCGCAGGGGATGCCCAGCCGCTTGCCGATGTGGCGCTCCATCTGGGTGCCGAGGATCAGCTCGGGCGCCGCCGCCTCGATCGCGGCCTCGACCTCGAGGTAGTCGTCGGTGACCAGCGCCTCGAGCCCGTGGCCCTTCGCCGCCGCGCGGATGGCGCGCGCCATCTCGCGGTTGTAGCAGCCGAGGCCGACGACCTCGAAGCCGATCTCGTCGCGCGCGATCCGGGCGGCGGCGATGGCATGGGTGGCGTCGCCGAAGACGAACACGCGCTTGCCGGTCAGGTAGGTCGAATCGACCGAGGCCGACCACCAGGGCAGGCGCAGCCGGCTCTCGTCGGTCCTGACCGGCAGGCCGGTGATCGCCGCGACCTCGGCCAGGAAGTCGCGCGTCGCGCCGACACCGATCGGCACGACCCGGGTCCAGGGCTGGCCGAAGGCGCGTTCCATCCAGCGCGCCGCGGCCTCGGCGTGCTCGGGATACATCAGCACGTTGAAATGCGCCGCGCCGAGGCGGGTGATGTCGGCCGGGCGCGCGCCCAGCGGCGCCACCGCGTTCACCCCCACCCCCATGTCGGCGAGCAGCCGCGTGACCTCGGCGATGTCGTCGCGGTGGCGGAAGCCCAGCGCCGTCGGGCCGATCAGGTTGGCGGTCACCGCCGGGGTGCGCTCGACGGGCCGGGCCAGCGCGCGGACGATGCGCAGGAAGGTCTCGTCGGTGCCGAAGTTCTCCTTGCGCTGGTAGGAGGGCAGCTCGAGCGGGATCACCGGCACCGGCAGCCCGAGGCTTTCGGCCAGACCGCCGGGGTCGTCCTGGATCAGTTCCGCGGTGCAGGAGGCGCCGACGATCAGCGCCTCGGGGCGGAAGCGCTCGAAAGCCTCGCGGCAGGCGACCCTGAACAGGTTCGCCGTGTCGGCGCCGAGGTCGCGGGCCTGGAACGTGGTGTAGGTGACCGGCGGGCGGTGGTCGCGCCGCTCGATCATCGTGAACAGCAGGTCGGCATAGGTGTCGCCCTGCGGCGCATGCAGGACGAAGTGCAGCCCCTTCATGCCCGTGGCGACCCGCATCGCCCCCACATGCGGCGGCCCCTCGTAGGTCCAGACCGTGAGCTTCATCGCCGGCCCTCCGCAGCCGCCGCCGGCGCGGGCGGGAGCGGGCGGACCGGGGGCGCTTCGCCCCCCGGACCCCCCGAGGATATTTGCATCAGGGGAAGGCAAGCCGCGTTCATGGCCGGGCCCCGAAGCAGAGCCGCGCGCGGCGGCGCAGCGGCCGGGCGAACAGGGCGGCGAGATCGCCCGCCTGTTCGTAGAAATGCACCGGCGTGAACACGAGCTCGATCGCCCACTTGGTCGTCAGGCCCTCGGCCTCGAGCGGGTTGGCCAGCCCGAGGCCGCAGACCGTCAGGTCGGGGCGGGCGGCGCGGGCGCGGTCGAGCTGGCGGTCCACGTCCTGGCCCTCGGCGATCACCGGCCCCTCGGGCAGCAGGTCGAGGTCGGGGCCCACGAGGCCGCGGTGGATGTAGGGGGCGGCGACCTCGATCGGGCGCATGCCGCATTCGCGCGCGAGGAACCGCGCCAGCGGGATCTCGAGCTGGCTGTCGGGGAACAGGAACAGCGTGCGCCCGGCCAGCGTCGTCGCCGCCGCCGCCACCGCCTTGCGGGCGCGGGCCCGCGGCGCCTCGGTGACGCGGTCGAAGGTTGCGCGGTCCACGCCGAAGGCCTCGGCCACCGCGGCCAGCCAGAGCGTGGTGCCCTCCTCGCCGAAGGGGAAGGGCGCGGCGATCCGGCGCGCGCCGCGACGGTCGAGCGCCGCCGCAGTCTCGCCGAGGAACGGCTGGGTCAGCGCGTAGAGCGTGCCGGGCCCGACTGCCGGGGCCGCATCGGCCCGGCGCGCGGGAAGGACGCGCACCGGGCCCACGCCGAGGGCCTCGAGCAGCCCCAGCGCCTGGTCCTCGACCACATCGGGCAGCGCGCCGACCAGCAGCAGGTCGCGCGGCGCCGCGGCCTCGCGTTCGGGCAGGACCGGGACCATCGCGGCGAGGCAGGCATCCTCGCCCTCGGTGAAGGTGGTCTCGATCCCCGAGCCCGAGTAGTTCAGCACGCGGACATGCGGCGCGTGCAGCCGGGTCAGGCGTTCGGCGGCGCGCGCGAGGTCGAGCTTGATCACTTCCGAGGGGCAGGATCCGACGAGGAACAGCTGCCGGATGTCCGGCCGGCGGGCGAGCAGCCGCGCCACCTCGCGGTCGAGTTCCTCGTGCGCGTCCGCGAGGCCGGCAAGATCCTTCTCCTCGAGGATCGCGGTTCCGAAGCGCGGTTCGGCGAAAATCATCACCCCGGCGGCCGACTGCAGCAGATGCGCGCAGGTGCGCGAGCCCACGACCAGGAAGAAGGCGTCCTGCATCTTGCGGTGCAGCCAGATGATGCCGGTCAGGCCGCAGAACACCTCGCGCTGGCCGCGCTCCTTCAGGACCGGGGCGGTGGAACAGCCACGCACGGCGGGCAGGGGGCGCGGATCGGTCATGCCGGCACCCCGCCGGCCCGGGCTGCGCCCGCGCCTTCACCCGCGCCGGCGCCCGCACCCGCACCCTCGCCCTCGAGGCGGGCGGTGCGGAGCTTCCAGAGGAACTGCCCGGCGTTGATCACATAGGCCGCATAGGCGGCAAGGGCGACGCCCATCTGCGCGCCGTGCGGCCAGCCGGCGAACAGCGCCCAGAGATAGGCGGTGTGCAGCGCGATGACGACGAAGGAGAAGACGTCCTCCCAGAAGAACGGGCGGGCGAACAGGTACTGGCCGAACACGACCTTCTCCCAGATCGCGCCGGTGACCATGATCGTGTAGAGCAGCGCCGTCTTGACGATGATCGAGCCGGTCGCGACGGCGAAGCCCTCGCCCGTGGCGAGGAACCGCAGCACCAGAACCAGGCTGACGGCGAAGGCCAGGAACTGGACCGGCGCCAGGATCCCCTGCACCAGGGTCCAGGGCGTGGCGTCGCGGCGGGCCCGCTCCTCGGGCGTGTAGAGCGCCGGGCGACGTCCGGTCCGAGGCGCGTCTGCGTGCATCCCGCGAGTCTCCCTGCCTTCCCCCGATGCCCGAGGATATGGTCGGCCCGGCGAAAGTGTCAATTGAAAGTTACACCTTCCGGGTTTACACTGCGATCAGGGTCGGAGGAAGAGATGACGCGCCGACGCCGACCGAAAATTCATGCCGATCAAGGGTCTCTTGAGGCTTCCGGCGGTGATTCGGAAGCGCGGTCGGGGTGCGGTTGTCAGAGGATTTTGACATTGAGCCGCGCGGGGAGGGCGATATGATCGCAAGCGGGTCGGATCGGGCGTACGCAGCGGGCGCACGCAACGGGGGCCACGGAGGTCGGGCCTTGGCGGAGCGGATCGTTGCATCGGGGGCTCAGGCGGATGCCGGACCGGTCGCGCAGCCGGCGAACGGCCAGCATCCGGCACTCGCGGTCGTCAACGGCAGCGTCAACAGCGGCAGCGTCAACGGCGCCGTCCATCCGGGGCGGATCCACGAAGGCTTCCTTGCGCGGCTGGGCCTCGCGATCCTGCAACCCGGGCCGGAGGACCGGCTCGCCCTGGTGGCCGAGATGCGCGCGGCCGGCATCCCCTGGGAGGATCTCGCCGATCTCTACATTCCCGAGGCCGCGCGGCGGCTGGGTGCGCTGTGGTGCGAGGACGAGCTGGGCTTCGCCGATGTCACCATCGGCACCGCCCGGCTGCAGGCGATGCTGCGCGACACCCTGCCCGACCCCGAGGCCCGGCACCCCCCCTCGGCCTGCGGGCCCAGCGTTCTTGTCGCCGTCCGGCGCGACGACTACCACACCCTGGGCGCGATGGTGACGGCGGCGCGGCTGCGGCGGGCGGGGGTCTCGGTGCGCCTGTCGCTGGGCCAGCCCGACGCCGACATCATCCGCCTTCTCGCGCGGGGGGCGCATGATGCGCTGTTCCTCTCGGCATCGTGTAGCCGCACGCTTGATTCGCTGCGCGAACTGGTAGAGAAGGTGCGCCAGTCCGTCGGCCGCGCGGTCCCCGTTGTCATCGGAGGGACGATCCTTCTTTCGGAAGGCGACGTGCGGGCCCGGACGGGTGCGGATCTTGCCATGTCCGATCCGCTCGAAGCGTTGCGTCTATGCGGGCTTAGGGTTCCCCGTCAGGCCTGGTCCGCTGTGGAGATCGGGAGATAGCAGATGGCCGGGGCTCGCCGCAGGAGACCGAGCCCGTGACCTCGCGGGGGACGAAGTACTGGTCGAGCGGGTCGATCCCGCTGATTGCGCCGGAGCTTCTGGGCGACATCATCGCCACCGCCTCGGACATCGCCATCGTGATCTCGCCCGAGGGCACGGTGCTTTCGGTTCTGGTCAACCCGAACCACCGCACCTTCGGCCGTCTCGACCACTGGGAGGGGCGCGACCTGCGCGAGTTCCTGACGCGAGAGAGCATTCCCAAGCTCGAGTCCCGTCTGGCGGTGTTCGCCGAGGGCTCGTTCCCGTCGCGTGCGGTCGAGCTCAACCACTCCGACGGGTCGAACTGGGAGTTCCCGATCCGATACTCCTTCCATCGCATCGGCCCCGACGGAACGCTGCTGATGCTCGGGCGCGACCTGCGGCCGATCGCCGAGATGCAGCAGCAGCTGGTCAAGGCGCAGCTTGCGCTGGAGCGCGACTACGAGGCGCAGAAGGAATTCGACACCCGCTATCGGGTGCTGATGGAAAGCACCGCCGAGCCGGTGGTGTTCGTCGCCCTGTCGAGCGGGCGCATCGCCGACGCCAGCGAGGCCGCCGCGGTTCTTCTCGGCGGCAGCCGCGACGAGCTGCAGGGGGCGACCTTCGCGCTCGAGTTCGAGGGGCGCCGCCGCGGCGAGTTCCTCGAATCGCTCACCGCCAGCGCGCTGGCCGAGAGCCATGCGGGGCTCGAGGCGATGACGCGCAGGACGCGGCGCAGGGTGATCCTCGAGCCGGTGCTGTTCCGCGCCGCCGGCGAGCGGATGCTGCTGTGCCGGATCCGCCCCGCCGAGGAGGCGCGCGAGGTGCCCGACGAGCTGTCCGAGGATCTGGCCGCGCTCTACCGCCACGGCCCGGACGCGATCGTGTTCACCGACCGGAGCGGAGTCATCCTGTCGGCGAACGACGCCTTCCTCGACATGGTCGAGGCGGCGCATCTGTCCACCGTCCGCGGCCGCAGCCTGGGCGACTTCCTGGTGCGCGGCGGCGTGGACATGAAGGTGATCCTCGACAACGGCGCCCGGGCGGGGCAGCTGCGGGCCTACGCGACGCGGCTGCAGGGCGAATTCGGCGGGCAGACGGCCGTCGAGCTTGCGGTCAGCTACCTCGACGACCGCGCGGCTCCGGCCTATGCGCTGGTGATCCGCGACGCGAGCCGGATCGAGGCGGCGCGGCGGCCCGGCGGACCGATGTCGGACGAGGCGGTGAAGAGCGTCATGGAACTGGTCGGCTCGGCGACGCTGAAGGACATCGTCGCCGAGACCACCGATGTCGTCGAGAAGATGTGCATCGAGACGGCGATCGAGCTGACGCGCAACAACCGCGTCGCGGCCGCCGAGATGCTGGGCCTGTCGCGGCAGAGCCTTTACGTGAAGCTGCGCAAGTACGGCCTGATCGCCCGCGACGGCGCCGAGGACTGAGACGCGGGCGGCGCGGGCGGCAGCGAAGCCGGGGCCCTGCCCGCGGCGCGCGCGCCGCGCGATTCCCCGGCCATGTTTCCCGACCGGCGGTGCGGCGGCCGCAACGCTGCGGCAGGGACCGGAGACCGGCCGGCCGCGCGGGGCCGCGCACTGTCCATCCAGATTGACACTTATTGTCGCAAGCCGCCAAGAATCCTTCTTGCACTTGGCGATGTCGTGCTATCATCTCAGCCGATGACTGTCACGCCAGACTTACATTCCCTGTCCCGCGTCGCAACCGTCGGGCCCCGCCGCCGGCCCGAGCCGGCGGCGCTCTTTGCGCTGCTGAAGCCCGTCACCTGGTTTCCGCCGATGTGGGCCTACCTCTGCGGCGTGGTCTCGTCCGGCGTCTCGCCGCTTCACGCCCCCTGGCTCGTCGGGCTCGGCGTGCTGCTCGCCGGGCCGATCGTCTGCGGCATGAGCCAGGCGGCGAACGACTGGTGCGACCGGCATGTGGACGCGATCAACGAACCGCACCGGCCGATCCCCTCGGGGCGGGTGCCGGGGCGCTGGGGGCTGTGGGTGGCGCTGGCGATGTCGGGGCTCGCGCTGGTCGTCGGCTGGCAGCTCGGGCCCTGGGGTTTCGGCGCGACCGTGGTCGGTGTGCTCGCCGCCTGGGCCTATTCGGCCGAGCCGGTGCGGCTCAAGCGGTCGGGCTGGTGGGGGCCGGGGCTCGTCGGCCTCAGCTACGAATCGCTGCCCTGGTTCACCGGTGCCGCGGTGCTGGCGACCGGAGCGCCGCGCTTCGAGGTGGTGATCGTCGCCCTGCTCTACGGTCTCGGCGCGCACGGAATCATGACCCTCAACGACTTCAAGGCGCTCGAGGGCGACCGGCAGACCGGCGTGCGGTCGCTGCCGGTGGTGCTGGGCCCCGAGCGCGCCGCGCGCGTGGCCTCCTGGGGAATGGCGCTGCCGCAGGTGGCGGTGATCCTGCTGCTGTTCGCCTGGGGTGCGCCCTGGCACGCCTGGTTCATCACCATCGCCCTGTTCCTGCAGGTCGCCGCCATGCAGCGGCTGATGACCGACCCGCGCCGGCTGGCGCCGTGGTTCCAGGGGCCGGGGGTCGGGCTTTACGTCGCGGGCATGATGATCGCGGCCTTCGCGCTCAGGGGTCTCGGCTGATGCTGGGCTGGGTCGGGATCCTCAGGCTCGGCCTCGTGCAGATGTGTCTCGGCGCGGTGGTGGTTCTGACCACCTCGACGCTGAACCGCCTGATGGTGGTGGAATACGCCCTTCCCGCGGTGCTGCCGGGGGCGCTGGTGGCGCTGCACTACGGCATCCAGCTCAGCCGTCCCGGCTGGGGCTTCCGGTCGGACCGGGGCGGACGGCGGGCGCCCTTCGTGGTGGGCGGGATGGCCGCGCTGGGCGCCGGCGCCTGGCTTGCCGCCCTCGCGGTGACGCTGTTCGACGGCGCCTTCGCCCTTGCCCTGGCGCTGTCGGTCGCGGCCTACGCGCTGATCGGGCTCGGGGTGGGCGCTTCGGGCACCTCGCTTCTGGCGCTTCTGGCCACCGCCACGGCGCCGCGGCGGCGGGCGGCGGCGGCGACGCTGACCTGGCTGATGATGATCGCCGGCATCGCGCTGACCGCCGCGGGCGTCGGCCATCTGATCGAACCCTTCTCCGAGACGCGCCTGCTCGAGGTCGTGGCCGGCGTGGCGCTGGCGGCGCTGGCGCTGAGCGCACTGGCCGTGGCGGGCGTCGAGCGCGGCCTTGCCGCCGCGCGGCCGGAGCCGCGCCCGGTCGGCTTCCGCGAGGGGCTGGCCGAGGTCTGGGCCGAGCCGCGGGCGCGGCGCTTCACGGTCTTCGTGTTCTTGTCGATGACCGCCTATTTCATGCAGGAACTGATCCTCGAGCCCTATGCCGGCGTCGTCTTCGGCTTCAGTCCGGGTCAGTCCACGCGGCTGGCCGGCGCGCAGAACGGCGGCGTGTTCCTGGGCATGCTGACCGTGGGCGTGATGGCGACCGGGTTCCGGCTCGGCAGCCTGCGGGCCTGGGTGATCGCCGGCTGCCTGGGCTCGGCGCTGGCGCTCTTTGCCGTCGCGGGGCTCGGCGCCGCGGCAAGTCCGGCCGGGGCCCTCACCGCCGCCGTGGTCGCGCTCGGCCTGTTCAACGGGATGTTCGCGGTCGCCGCCATCGGCTCGATGATGGCGCTGGCGGGCGAGGGGCGCGAGCGCCGCGAAGGCACGCGCATGGGGCTCTGGGGCGCGGCGCAGGCGATCGCGGCGGGCTTCGGGGGGCTTTGCGGCGCGGCGCTGGCCGACCTGTTCCGTCAGGGGCTGGAGCCGGGGGCCGCCTTCGGGCTGGTGTTCCGGATCGAGGCGCTGCTGTTTGTCGCCGCGTCGGTGATGGCGTGGCGGATCATGGACGCGAAGAACCCGGCACGCGGCGCGGCGCGGCTGGTTCCAGGGGAGTGAGCGGCATGACCTACGACGTGGTGGTGGTGGGCGGCGGGCCGGCCGGGGCGACGGCGGCCGAGGATCTGGCGCGGGCCGGCCGGCGGGTGGCGCTGCTCGACCGGGCCGGCCGGATCAAGCCCTGCGGCGGCGCGATCCCGCCGCGCCTGATCGCGGATTTCGCCATCCCCGATTCGCAGATCGTCGCGCGCATCTCGACCGCGCGGATGATCTCGCCCAGCCAGCGGCAGGTGGACATCCCGATCGAGGGCGGCTTCGTCGGCATGGTGGACCGCGAGCACTTCGACGAGTTCCTGCGCGACCGCGCCGCCCGGGCCGGGGCCCGGCGCGTCACCGGCACCTTCCTCAGGATCGAACGGCCCGCGGGGGCGCCGGCCCGCGTGATCTACCGCGACCGCGCCACCAGGGCCGAGGCGGCGCTGGAAACCCGGCTGGTGATCGGCGCCGACGGCGCGCGGTCGGACGTGGCGCGCGCCGAGGTGCCGGGCGGCGACCGGATTCCCTATGTCATCGCCTATCACGAGATCATCCGGGCGCCCGAGACGGCGACGGCCGGGGGTTACGACCCCACCCGCTGCGACGTGGTCTACGACGGCCGGGTGAGCCCCGACTTCTACGGCTGGGTGTTCCCGCACGGACCCCAGGCCAGCGTCGGCATGGGCACCGGCAAGGACGGGGTGGACCTGAAGCGGGCCACGGCCGAGCTGCGCGCCGCCGCGGGCCTTTCGGGGTGCGAGACGATCCGCCGCGAGGGCGCGCCGATCCCGCTCGAGCCCCTCAGGAAATGGGACAACGGGCGCGACTCGGTGCTGGCCGGCGATGCCGCCGGCGTGGTCGCGCCGTCCTCGGGCGAGGGGATCTATTACGCCATGGTCGGCGGGCGCGTGGCGGCGACCGCCGCCCTGGCCTGCCTCAGGTCGGGCCGCGCGAAGGATCTGGCCCTGGCGCGGAAGCTGTTCATGGCCGAACACAAGACCGTGTTCCGGGTGCTGCGCGCGATGCAGGATGCCTACTACCGCTCGGACGAACGGCGCGAGCGCTTCGTCTCGCTCTGCCACGACGTGGACGTGCAGAGGCTGACCTTCGAGGCCTACATGAACAAGCGTCTGGTGCGCGCGCGTCCGCTCGCCCATATCAAGATCGGGCTGAAGAACCTCGGCCACCTTACCGGGCTGCTACGGGCGACCGCGACATGACCGATCCGATCCCGGCCTGGGTGAACGGCACCCTGACCCCTGTCGACAAGCTCGAGGTTCACCGCAAGGGGCTGAGGCACAAGGCCGTGTCGGTCTTCGTGATGGACGGCGAGAATGTCCTGATCCAGCGCCGGGCGATGGGCAAGTACCACACGCCGGGCCTCTGGGCGAACACCTGCTGCACCCATCCGCGCTGGGCAGAGGCGCCGCAGGACTGCGCGGTGCGGCGCCTGCGCGAGGAACTGGGCATCACCGGCCTCTGGCCGGCGTTCCGCGACCGCGTGGAATACCGCGCCGACGTGGGGGGCGGGATGGTCGAGCACGAGGTGGTGGACATCTTCCTGGCCGTGACCGAGCGCAGGATACGGGTCGATCCGAACCCGGCGGAAGTGATGCAGGTGGAGTGGGTGGGCTTCTACGACCTCGCCGCCGAGGTCGCCCGCCGGCCGGAGCGCTTCACGCCCTGGCTGCGCATCTACATGGACGAGCACAAGGACAGGATCTTCGGCACGCTGGTCCGGGTCTGAGCCCGCGCCCCGCCGCCTGCGGCCCGGGCCTTCCCCGCGCTTCGCAGCCCGCCACAGGAACCGCAACAGCGGCCGCCACACTGGCCGAGACGGGCCGGCTGCGCCGCAGCGCACCGCCCCTGCCTGTCGTCGCTCCCGACCCCCCTGCCTTCGGGCCTGCTGCCGTGCCGCGACTAGCCGCGGCTGCCGGGCCCGGCCTGCGTCCGGTGCCACGGCGGCATCGGCAGGGTCGCCCCGGCAATGAGGCGGCGGAACTCGTGATAGCTCATCGGGATGCTCCCTCGTCGGTGCGGCGGCGACCCGCCGCACCGGGAAGGATGGCGCGCTCCGGCGCGGCGTCACCCGACAATGCCGTGATCGGCGCGAGAGGCCGGTTCAGGCCGGGCGCGTCCGCGACAGTTGCACCGCCAGGATGCCCGCGGCGATCACCGCGACCCCGGCGAGGTCGAGCGGCCCGAGCCGCTCGCCCAGCAGCACGGCCGCCACCGCCACCCCGAGGAAGGGGTTGAGGAAATGGAAGGTTGCGGCCTTCAGCGCGCCGATCCGGTTGACCAGGAGGAACCAGACCCAGGTCGCCAGCAGTCCCGGCACCAGGGTGGTGTAGAGGAAGGCCAGCACCAGCCGCGGCGTCCAGGTCACCGCCCGGGCCTCGAACAGGATCGCGGGCAGCGCCAGCGCCGCCGCCCCGACCAGCATCTGCAGGCCGACGATCATCATCAGGTTGCCGCCCGAGCTTGCCCCCCGCACCGCCAGCGTGGCGAAGGACAGCGCCAGAACGCCCAGGCCGCAGAGCGCGATTCCCGCCGCGTCGGCCCCGCCGGTCACGCGCGCGCCCATGATCATCGCCACGCCCGCCAGCCCCGCGGCCAGTCCGGCAAGGCCGAGGGGACGCACCCGCTCGCCGAAGGCCGCCCAGCCGGCGAGCGCCACGACCAGCGGCATCGTCGAGGCGACGATCGCGGCCAGCGAGGCCTCGACCCGCTGCATCGCGACGAAGTTGAGGCCGAGATAGAGCCCGTTCTGGCACAGCCCGAAGATCAGCGTCGCGCGCCACTGCCCCGGCGTCAGCCGCCACGACTGCCCGAGCGCGCGGGCCAGCCCGATGCCGATCAGCCCCGACAGCAGGAACCGCAGCGCCAGTGCCGCGAGCGGCGGCGCGTCAGCCACGATCATCCGCGCCGAGGTGAAGGCCGACGACCACATCAGCGCGAAGGCCAGCCCCAGCAGCAGCGCGCGGACGTCCATGCGGCCAGTCTCCCGGTCAAAACCTCCGCGCGGCCCCCGGCGCGCCGGCCTGTCGGGTTCCGGCGCCGGGGGGGGGCGGCAGGGCCAGGTCGCGGCCGGTGCCGGCCCGGCCGGGTCGCGCAGCCGCGCAAGCCGGCCTCTCGGACCCCGGGGCATCCGGGACGCGGCGGAACCCGCGGAGGCCGCGCCGCAGGCGGCGGGTCGGGTCGTTCCGGGGCGCGGAACCGGGCCCGCCGCGGTCGCGGCGGCGTTGCCCGGCCCTCGCCGGGATCAGCCGTTGGCGAGATCCTTCAGCGACTTGGCGACGCTGATCTTCACGACCTTGTCGGCGTCCTTGCGGATCTGCTCGCCGGTCGCCGGGTTGCGGACCGTGCGCTCGGGGCGCGTGCGGCAGGTGATCTTGCCGACCCCCGGGATCGTCACGCTGCCGCCCTGCGTCACCTCGTCGGCCACCACGCCCGCGAGCGCCTCGAGCGCGGCACCGGCGGTCTTGCGGTCGGCCCCCATACGGTCCGCGACTGCCGCCACCAGCTGGGCCTTCGTCATCGGTTTCGCCATCTCCGGTCTCCTCGTTCGGCCCCATCGTTGGGGGCGCGTCTGCTGGAGATACCCGAATATGGGGTGATCGCACAACGGGTTGTGTGCAATTTCCCCGTCATTTCACCGAATCCGGCCGGTCAGAGGAAGGCCGTCTCCTCGAAACTGCGGAGCTTGCGGCTGTGAATCCGGTCGAGCGGCATGTCGCGCAGGCGCTCCATCGCGCGGATGCCGATCAGCAGGTGGCGCGAGACCTGCGTCCTGTAGAACTCGGTCGCCATGCCGGGCAGCTTGAGCTCGCCGTGCAGCGGCTTGTCGGAGACGCAGAGCAGCGTGCCGTAGGGCACCCGGAAGCGGAAGCCGTTGGCGGCGATCGTGGCGCTTTCCATGTCGAGCGCGATCGCCCGGCTCTGGCTCAGCCGCTGCACCGGGCCGGACTGGTCGCGCAGCTCCCAGTTGCGGTTGTCGATGGTGGCGACCGTGCCGGTGCGCATGATCCGCTTCAGGTCGTAGCCCTGAAGCCCGGTCACCTCGGCCACCGCTTCCTGCAGCGCGATCTGGATCTCGGCCAGCGCCGGGATCGGCACCCAGACCGGCAGGTCGTCGTCGAGCACATGGTCCTCGCGCAGGTAGGCATGCGCGAGCACGAAGTCGCCCAGCGACTGCGAGTTGCGCAGGCCCGCGCAATGGCCGACCATCAGCCAGGCATGCGGGCGCAGCACCGCGATGTGGTCGGTCGCGGTCATGGCGTTCGACGGGCCGACGCCGATGTTGACCAGCGTGATGCCCTGCCCGTCGGGGCGGGTCAGGTGATAGGCCGGCATCTGCGGCAGCTTCGCCGGCTGCGGCAGCACCGCGTCGGGGGCGGCGATGGCATGGTTGCCGGGGCCGACGAAGGCGGCATATCCCGCCGCCGGGTCGCCCAGCGCACGCCGCGCGTAGGCCTCGAACTCCTCGACATAGAACTGGTAGTTGGTGAAGAGCACATGGTTCTGGAAGTGCTCGGGCCGCGTCGCCGTGTAGTGCTCGAGGCGGGCGAGCGAATAGTCCACCCTTTGGGCGGTGAAGGGGGCGAGCGGGCGCGAGCCGTCGGGGTTCGTCAGCCGGGTGCCGTTGACGATGTCGTCGTTGGTGGTCGACAGATCGGGCACGTCGAAGACGTCGCGCAGCGGCCAGTCCAGAACCCCTTCCTGCGGCACCGGCAGGGCGGCGTCGGCGGCGGCGGCGAAATGGATCGGGATCGGCGTCGTCGAGGGGCCCACCTGCACCGGCACGCCGTGGTTCCGGATCAGAAGACCGATCTGTTCGGTCAGGTAGTTCCGGAACAGGTCGGGCCGGGTGATGGTGGTGGACCAGGTGCCCGGCCCCGCGACATGGCCGTAGGACAGCCGGCTGTCCACCTGCGCATAGCTCGTGGTGGTCAGGCGCAGCTCCGGATAGAAGGCACGGAACCGCGCCGCCGGGCGCCCCTCGCGCAGGCTGGTGGCGAACCGCTCGCGCAGGAAGCCGGTCGCCGCGGCGTAGATCGCCTCGAGCCGCGCCACCGCCGCGGCGGCGTGGGTGAAGGCCTCCGCCCGCGGCAGGTCGGGGGTGACCACCGGCAGCTTCGGATCGGGCGCGTTCATGGCGCCTCGCCCAGCAGCAGGTCGGTGACCGCGAAGCGGGTCACGTCCACCAGCCCGAGGTCCGAGATCCGCAGTTCCGGGATCACCACCAGCGCCAGCAGCGAATGCTGCATGAAGGCGTTGTTCAGCGTGCAGCCCGCCTCGATCATCGCCTGAACCATACGGTTCGCCTGTTCCGCCACCTCTGCGGCGGGGCGGTCGGACATCAGCCCGGCGATCGGCAGCGGCACCAGCGCGGTCTCGCGCCCCTCGTGCCAGACGCTGACCCCGCCGCCGACCTCGGCCAGCCGGTTCGCCGCCGCCGCCATCATCGCCCGGTCGGTGCCGACCACGATCATGTGATGGCTGTCGTGCGCCACGGTCGAGGCGACCGCCGTCCGGCCGCGGTAGCCGAACCCCTGGACGAATCCGTTCACCACGCCGCCGGTGGCGCGGTGCCGCTCGACCAGCGCGATCATCGCGATCCCGGCGCGCGGGTCGGGTTCGACGCGCCCCTCGGCGACCGGCAGGTCCGCCTCGAGCGCCCGCGTCGGCGCCTGGTTCTCGATCACGCCGATCACCCGGGCCCGCACCCGATTGGCGCCCTCCGGCGCGGCCACGGCGAAATCCTCCGCCGCCAGCGGCCGTTTCAGCCGCACCGTGCGCCGCACCGCCTCGGGCCAGGGGTAGTGCGGGCACTCGGCGGTCAGCCGCCCCTCGACCGCCACCGTGCGTCCGCGCGCGATCACCCGCTGCACCGGCAGGCTGCGCAGGTCGGGCGTCAGGATCAGGTCGGCCCGCCGGCCCGGCGCGATGCTTCCCAGTTCGCGTTCCAGTCCGAAGTGCGTGGCCGTGTTCAGGGTGGCCATCTGGATCGCCACCAGCGGGTCGGCGCCGCAGTCGATGGCGTGCCGGACCACCCGGTTCATGTGCCCGTCGCGGACCAGCGTGCCGGAGTGGCAATCGTCGGTGCACAGGATGAAGCCGCGCGGGTCGAGCCCGCGCTCGGTCACCGCGGTGATCTGCGCGGCGACGTCGTGCCAGGCGCTGCCGAGCCGCAGCATGGCGCGCATTCCCTGCCGCACACGCGCCACCGCATCGGCCTCGCGCGTGCCCTCGTGATCGTCGGCCGCGCCGCCCGCGGCATAGGCATGGAACGGGCGGCCGAGGTCGGGGCTGGCGTAGTGTCCGCCGACGGTGCGGCCGGCGCGCATGGTCGCCGCCATCTCGGCCAGCATCTGCGCATCGCCCGCGATGACGCCGGGGAAGTTCATCATCTCGCCCAGTCCCACGATCCCCGGCCAGGCCATCGCCTCGGCCACGTCGGCCTCGGTGACCGGATGGCCGGTGGTCTCGAGCCCCGGCGCCGAGGGCGCGCAGGACGGCATCTGCAGGAAGATGTTCACCGGCTGCATCAGCGCCTCGTCGTGCATCATCCGCACGCCGGAAAGGCCGAGGACGTTGGCGATCTCGTGCGGGTCGGCGAACATCGTCGTGGTGCCGTGCGGGATGACGGCGGCAGCGAACTCGGCCGGGGTCAGCATCCCCGATTCGATGTGCATGTGCCCGTCGCAGAGCCCGGGCACCATGAACATGCCGCGGGCTTCGATCACCTCGGTCTGCGGCCCGATGCAAGGCCCGGCGTCGGGTCCGACATAGGCGAAGCGCCCCGCGGCGATGGCGATGTCGGCGCCCTCGATCACCTCGCGGCTGTGCACGTTCACCCAGGCGCCGCCGCGGAGCACCAGATCGGCCGGCGCCCGGCCCGCCGCCACGGCCACCAGCCGCGGCGCCGTCTCGGCCCAGCTCTTCGGCATCAATCCCTGCTCCATGGCGAATCCTCGCATCCGTTCGCCGGCACTGCAAGAGGTGCCGGCACCTGGCGACACCCGCGTGACGGCGACCCGCCGCATCTTCCCTGCGGACGCGACGGGACCCCTGCCCCACCGAGGCGCGCGGCCCGCGCCGATCGGGCCGCCGCCGTCCGCCCCCCGGCGCGCCCCC
>CALDYW010000029.1 GCA_937944395.1 uncultured Paracoccaceae bacterium
GCCGACTGGCCCTTCCCCCAGGCTTTCAAGGCTCCCGCATCAGCAGCGCCAGCAGCCCGTCCAACTGGTCCAGGTTCGCGTAGCGCAGGCGCAGTTCGCCCCCCTGGCCGCGCGGGCGCACATGCACCCCCACCCCCAGCCGCTCCTTCAGGTCGCGTTCCAGGCTCGCCAGGTTCGGGTCGACCGCCCGCGGCGGATGCTTCCTCGGCCCTGCCTGCGCCTGCGCCGCCACCAGGGCCTCGGTCTGGCGCACACTCAGCCCCTGCTCGACCACGCGCGCGGCCAACGCCCCTGGGTTCTTCGCCCCCAGCAACGCGCGCGCATGGCCGGCGGTCAGCCGCCCCTCCCGCACATGCAGCTGGACGTTGGCGGGCAGGTTGACCAGCCGGATGGTGTTGGCGACATGCGACCGGCTCTTGCCGATCATGCGGCCGATCTCTTCCTGCGAGAGCTTGTGCGTCTCAATGAGACGCACCAATCCCTCCGCCTCCTCGAGCGGGTCGAGGTCGGTGCGCTGCAGGTTCTCCACCAGCGCCGCCGCCGCCGCCTCGAGGTCGGAGAGCGCGCGCACCAGCACCGGCACCTCGTGCAGCGGGATCGCCTGCGCCGCGCGCCAGCGCCGCTCGCCCGCGATGATCTGGTACCGGCCCGTGTGCTCGGGATGCGGACGGACCAGCAAGGGCTGGAGAATGCCGCGTTCGCGGATCGAGGCGATGAGATCCTCCAGCCCCTCCGGCTTGATCCCCGAGCGCGGCTGGAACGGGCTCGGCTCCAGCGCGGCGATCGGCACGGACTGCACATCGCCCGCGGGCACAGACGCCTCGGCCGGAGCGGGGGAGACGGAAGCCGCGTCGCCGAGCAGCGCGGCCAACCCACGGCCGAGGCGCTTCGAGGCATCACGTTTGGGGCTCATGCCGGGGTCTCCTTGGCCTCGCGCTCGCGCTTCAACAGCTCCGCGGCGAGGCGGATATAGGCCTGGCTGCCGGCGGAGCGGACGTCATAGAGCAGCACCGGCTTGCCGTGCGACGGCGCCTCGGAGACGCGGATGTTCCGGGGGATCACCGTCTCGTAGACCTTGTCGCCGAAGAAGCCGCGCACATCGGCGGCGACCAGGTCGGAGAGATTGTTCCGCCGATCGAACATCGTCAGCACGATGCCCTGGAGCGTGAGGCGGGGGTTCAGGCCGCGCTTCACCACCTCGATGGTGCGCATGAGCTGCGAGATGCCCTCGAGCGCGAAGAATTCGCACTGGAGGGGGACGAGCACGGCATCGGCCGCGACCAGGGCGTTGAGGGTGAGCAGGCCGAGGGAGGGGGGGCAGTCGATCAGCACGAGCCCGGGCGGGGCGCCGGCGAGGGCGTCGCGCAGGCGGTACTCGCGGCGGGTGAGCGAGACCAGCTCGATCTCGGCGCCGGCGAGGTCCTGGTCGGAGGGGAGGAGGGAGAGATTCGGGATGCTGGTCGGGCGGATCAGCTCGGCGATGGGGCGGCCTTCGATCAGCATCGCGTACGACCCGGCGCCGCGCTCGCCGCGCGCGAGGCCGAGGCCGGTGGAGGCGTTGCCCTGGGGGTCGAGGTCGACCAGCAGAACGGCGTGGCCCGTGGCGGCGACGGCGGTGGCGAGATTCACGGCCGTGGTGGTCTTGCCCACGCCGCCCTTCTG
The DNA here is from genome assembly GCA_937944395.1 of uncultured Paracoccaceae bacterium. Classification (GTDB taxonomy): domain Bacteria; phylum Pseudomonadota; class Alphaproteobacteria; order Rhodobacterales; family Rhodobacteraceae; genus CALDYW01. The sequence continues at coordinate 1,663 of CALDYW010000029.1, forward strand.
GTTGGCGAGCGCGATGATGCGGGGCCGGGCGGCGGGCGAGGCGTCAGGGGCTGCGTCTGGCACGCGCGACCTCGGTGAGACGGAGGATGGTGGCGGCAGGATCTGTGCGGCTCGGGAGCTGCTCGATGCGCATTGTCCAGAGGGCGGCGGCGGCGGTCAATTCGGCTTTGGCGGTGGCGCCCTTGGGGAGCAGCGCCGCACCGCCAGGGGCGAGATGGCGAACGACGAGGGGCAGGAGGTCGGGCAGGGGGGCCAGCGCGCGGGCGGTGACGAGGTCAGCGTCGAGCGGGGTGAGGGAGTTAGCGTCGGCGGTGTGGACCGTGGCCGGGGCGGCGGTGGCGCGGGCGGCCTCGCGCAGGAAGGCGGCCTTGCGGCGGTCACGCTCGACCAGGTGGGTGGGGAGACCGGTGAGGATCGCCAGCACCAGTCCCGGCAGGCCGGCGCCGGAGCCCAGATCGGCGATGGATCGCGTGGCGGGCGGGATCAGAGGGACGAGTTGCGCGGCGTCGACGATATGGCGGTCCCACAACCGGGGCAGGTCGCCGGGTGCGATCAGGTTGATCCGCGGCGACCAGCGGGCGATCAGCTCGACATAGGCAGTGAGACGCGCGCGCTGGTCCGGGGCAAGGGCAGGGGCCTCCTGTTTCACGTGAAACGCAGGGGGGCCTGTTCCACGTGAAACACGTTCAGCCGTCGCCGCCAGCGGCCGCGGCCACCGCCGGCCTCGGCGCCTTCTCCACCACGTCCAGTTCGGTCAGCATCAGTTCCGATACCCTCTCCCCGCGCAGCAGGTGCGCCTCAAGCACCGCGTCCACCTCCTCGCGCGTCCGCACCCGGTACCAGACCCCCTCTGGGTAGATCACCATCGTGGGGCCGAACTCGCAGCGATCCAGGCAGCCGGCCATGTTCACCCGGACGCCCGTCAGCCCGAGCTCCTTGGCCCGCGACTTCATATAGCCGCGCAGCGCCTCCGACCCCTTCTCCGCGCAGCTGCCGCGCCGGTGTCCCTCGGGACGCCGGTTGCAGCACATGAAGACATGCGCCTCATAGTACGGAGGCGGATCCCCGGCCCGCCGTCGCCCGTCACTCATCGCTTTCTCCTGCCCAACCGCACCCTATGTAGAGGCGGGACGCCCCCGCCGAAACCCCGCTCCCGCGACGGATCCATGCCTGACACGCCCACGGCCACACTCCCCCCGCGCAACCTGCTGGCCGACGAGACCAGCCCCTACCTGCTCCAGCACGCCGACAATCCGGTGCACTGGCGCCCCTGGTCCGACGCCGCCCTCGCCGAGGCCCGCGCCACCGGAAAGCCGATCCTGCTCTCGGTCGGCTACGCGGCCTGCCACTGGTGCCACGTCATGGCCCACGAGTCCTTCGAGAACCCGGACATCGCGGCGCTGATGAACCGCCACTTCGTCAACATCAAGGTGGACCGCGAGGAGCGCCCGGACATCGACGCCATCTACATGCAGGCGCTCCACCTCATGGGCGAGCACGGCGGCTGGCCGCTGACAATGTTCCTCACCCCCGACGCCAAGCCCTTCTGGGGCGGCACCTACTTCCCGCCGGAGCCCCGCTTCGGCCGCCCCTCCTTCCCCCAGGTGCTCGAGGCGATCGCCCGGGTCGCCCGCGAGGAGCCCGAGAAGGTCGCGAAGAACGTCGCCGCGCTGACCCAGGCGCTCGCCGCCATGGCACGCGCGAAACCGGGCGCCGCGGTCGGCCCGGCACAGATGGAGAGCGCCGCCGCCACGCTGCTGCGAACCATCGACCGGCGCGACGGCGGGCTCCAGGGCGCGCCCAAGTTCCCCCAGTGCTCGCTGTTCCGCTTCCTCTGGAACGAGCATCGCCGCACCGGCAATCCCTCCGCCCGCGGGGCCGTCGCCTTGACCCTGGAGCGGATGTCCCAGGGCGGCCTCTACGACCACCTCGGCGGCGGCTATGCCCGGTATTCCACTGACGCGCAGTGGCTCGTGCCGCATTTCGAGAAGATGCTCTACGACAACGCCCAGATCCTGGAGCTGCTGACCCTCCTCGCCGCCGAGCGCGACCCCAGCCCGGACCCGTCGCTGGCCGCGCTCTGGCGCGCCCGCGCCGAGGAGACCGTCGCCTGGCTCGCCCGCGAGATGATCGCCACCCCTGCCGCCGACGGCACGGCCGGCTTCGCCTCCACCCTCGACGCCGACAGCGAGGGCGAGGAGGGCCGGTTCTATGTCTGGACCGACGCCCAGGTCCGCAGCGTGCTCAAGGCCGCCGGGTTTGCCGCGGCCGCGATCGACCGCTTCTGCCGCGCCTATGACGTCACGCCCCAGGGCAACTGGGAGCACAAGGTCATCCTCAACCGCTCCGCTTGCCCGACCGCCGACCCGGCCGAGGAGGCACTCTTCGCCCGCGCCCGCGCCGCCCTGTTCGCCAACCGCGCTGCCCGCATCGCGCCCGGCCGCGACGACAAGGTGCTGGCCGACTGGAACGGGCTGATGATCGCCGCGCTCGCCCGCGCCGGCCAGGTCTTCGGCCAGCCCGGCTGGATCGCGCTCGCGGCCCGCGCCTTCGCTTTCGTCTCCCGCCACATGGATGCGGGCGAGGCGGGCGGCGGGCGGCGCCTCTGGCACTCCTGGCGCAACGGCACCGTGCGGGTGCCGGGGCTGCTGGCCGACTACGCGTCGATGATCCGCGCCGGGGTGATCCTCGCCGGCGCCGCTGCCGACCCCGCCCCCCTGCGCGCCGCCGAGGCCTGGACCCGCGCGGCCTTCGCCCTGTTCCTCGACGCCGACGGTGCCTTCTTCACCGCACCGGCCGACGCAGCCGACGTGATCGTGCGCGCCAAGGACGCCACCGACAACGCCGTGCCTTCGGGCAACGGCATGATGGCGGATGCGCTTGCCCGGCTCTGGCTGGTCACCGGCGAGGACCGTTACCGTGCCGCCGCCGCTTCCCTGGTCGCCGCGTATGCCGGCGGCGCGGCCGAGCAGCCCTGGGCGCATCCGTGGCTGCTGGTCGCCGCCGACATGCTCGAGCGCGGTGCGGCGGTGGTCATTGCCGGCACGCCGGACGCCCCGGACACCCGGGCGATGCTCGCCGCCGCGCACACGATGCCGGAGCTTGGCGTCACCGTGCAGCTCGCGGGCGACGACCTGCCGCCGGGCCACCCGGCCGCCGGCAAGGGGACGGTGAACGGCCGTGCAGCCGCTCACATCTGCCGTGCCGGCACCTGCGGCCTGCCGGTCACCGATCCCGCAGCTCTGCCTGCGGCTGTCAACCCGACCTGACGCTGGTCAAAGGCCACCCCCTCTCGGTTGTTCTGCCCAGGGTGACTCTCATGTCGACGCGAGGAGTGATGCGCTGAACCCACGCCGCTCCGGTCCGCTGCGCTGCGCTGGCGCGAAAGGTTTGCGCCGCAGATATCCCTCGGGCCGCGCAGCCGGACGCACCTTGCCGCCTGATGCCCGCTGCCCTTCCGCCCTCGGTCTTGGCCCCGGCCATCACCACGGTCCCGCTCGCCGTGCGGTCGCCGACAACCAGGGTGCGATCCCCCCAGTGAACGACGCGTTCGAGCGCCTCACCCTCTGGCCGGCCGCCGATGCACGCTGCCGGACACCGCGCCGGCTCAAATCCGGCCGCCAGGCCCCTCCCGTTCTACGCCTCGCTCAGGGACACCATCCGCGCCGGGCGGACCTGAACCGCCGAGGTGATGAACCGGCGCAGGTCCGGCAGCCTGTTCCGCGCGCGCCACATCATCGTCCCGATCGCCGGGCCGGACGGCCCCCCACCCACTTCATCGCCTTCCAGGAGGATGTCACCGCGCTCCGCGCCAGCGCGGAGCGGCTCTGCCTCTCCGAGCGGCGGGAGGTGTTCGGACGGCTGACCGCCGGCATCGCCCACGACCTCAACACCATCCCCACCGTCATCCTCGGCAATACGGAGCTGCTCGCGCGCGCCCACGCCGCCGAGCCGACCGATGTCGACGCCGTGCTCCCGCGGATGGGTGCCATGCTGGTCCGCACCCTCGGCGGGCGGATCGCGATCGAGCTGGTCCGCAATAGCGAGACGCGGCCGGCGGTCGCCAATCCGCACCAACTCGAGAGCGCGGCGATGAATCTGTGCGTCTACGCCCGCAATGCCATGCCCGGGGGTCGGTCGGCTGACCATCGAGACCGCGAATGT
>CALDYW010000030.1 GCA_937944395.1 uncultured Paracoccaceae bacterium
GACCCGGCCGCGGCGCTGGCGCGGAACGATGCGCACGGGTTCTTCGCCGCGCTGGGCGACCAGGTGGTGACCGGACCGACCCTGACCAACGTCAACGACTTCCGCGCGATCCTGATCGGCGGCACGCGGGGATGAGGCCGCGGAAGGGGGGCCGTCTGCCCCCCTCGGCGCGCGATGCCGCGCGCCTTCACCCCCCGAGGATACTTGCGGACCGGACATCGAACCGGGCCGGTGCGCGGCCTGTCAGCCCGCGGTCGGGCGCAGGTCGGGAAGCGTGATCTTCGCCACCTGTTCGGCGATCGGATCGACCGAGAGCGGATGCGTGGCCGCACCGTGCGCCGAGGGATCGCCCAGATCCTGCCAGACGCCGCCCTTGAAGATCTCGATCGCACCAAACCGGGCCTTGTAGCCCATCTTGCGGCTGCCCGGCACCCAATAGCCGAGATAGACGTAAGGCAGCCCGGCCTCGAGCGCCATCTCGATGTGGTCGAGGATCACGAAGGTGCCGAGGCTCGCCCGTTCGAGCGCAGGGTCGTAGAAGGAATAGACCATCGACACCCCGTCGTCGAGGATGTCGGTCAGGCAGACCGCGACCAGCGGCCGGCGGCGGCTGCCCGGCGGCGGGTCGGCGGTGTATTCGATGACGCGGCTGCGCACCGGCGTCTCCTCGATCATCGCCGCGAACTCGAAGATGTCCATGTCGGCCATGCCGCCGTCGGCATGGCGGCCGTCGAGGTAGCGGCGGAACAAGAGGTACTGCTCTTCGGTCGCCCAGGGGCTGGTCGGTTCGCGCCGCAGGTGGCGGTTGCGCCGCTGCGCCCGGCGCTGGCTGCGCGTCGGCACGAAGTCGGCGACGCGGATCCGCGCCGAGAGACAGGCCTGACATTCGGCGCAGGACGGCCGGTAGAGCACGTTCTGCGACCGGCGGAACCCCTGCTTCGACAGCGCGTCGTTCAGCTTCTCGGCATGGTCGCCCTGCAGCGCGGTGAACAGTTTGCGTTCCATTCGCCCGGGCAGGTAGGGGCAGGGCTGCGGGGCTGTCACGTAGAACTGCGGCGCGACGGGCAGGGTGTGGCGCATGGGGGAACTTCGCGAGGGGGCCGGTGCGGCAGGCGTCTGCCCGAGACGCTAGCAAGGGACCCGGCCGCTGTGAAGCCCCGACGCGGGCAGGGCTACCAGCCGGCCGCGGGCCGGTTCACGACCGCTGTGCCGAGGATGTGGTCGGGCAGGTTCTGCCGCCGCGGCGAGATCAGGACCAGGACCACCGAGAGAAGCTGAAGGACGAAGGTGCCCATGGCCAGCGTGTAGATCAGCGTGTGCAGGAGCGCCACGCCCGCATCGACCCGCCGGCCGTCGCCCCCGCGCAGTTCGATCGCCAGCAGCCGCATGCCCCAGGTCGCCGAGCCTCCCGCGAGCGTGAGCCAGCGATAGAGGAAGGACAGCACGAGCCAGACGACCGGAAGGAAGAACAGCGCGAGGAAGGCGGTGAAGGGAAGCGCGAGCAGCACCAGAAGCGCCACCAGCACCGCGTCCACCACCCAGGCAAGGAACCGCTTGAGGGGCACGTCGGCGTAGAATTCGGCCTGGGTCGCCGGGTCGGGCAGGGCGTCGGCCATGATCGGACTCCAAGGCGCGTCCAGCGTGGGCGAAACGGGGGCCGGGGCGCCCGCCTCGAACGGGGCGCCCCGGCGGGGGATACGCGGGGGTACGGGATGACCCGAGACTTCGGAGAGGTGCCTCAGGCCTCGGCCTCCGGCGTGGTGTCGCGGACCCGGCGGGCGCGCTCTTCCATGAACTGGTCGAACTCGGCCTTGTCCCTGGCCTCGCGCAGGCGCTGCAGGAAGGCCTCGAAGGCGGCCTGCTCCTCTTCGAGCCGGCGCAGCGTGTCGGCCTTGTAGGCGTCGAAGGCCGAGTTGCCCGAGCTGGCGAAGGCGTGGCGGAGACGGCCGCGGCGCTCCCACCGGGTCGCGCAGGTGGATTTCCCGAACATGCGTTTGCTCCAGATCATGTAGGCCAGCAGCGCCAGGCCGATCGGCCAGAAGACGATGAAGCCGAGCACCACGGCGGCGATCCATGCGGCCTTGCCGCGCTGGTCCAGCCAGGCTTCGGCCTGCGCAGGCCAGGTTGCGACGGTATTCATGGGCGTTCTCCCTCGATCGGCACGTCTCATGTGAATTGGCTTCACATCTGGGCAGGTGGGAGAGGTCCGGCGCTCGTTCAAGGGGCGATGTGAAGGAATTTCACATCGCCGCGCCCTGCCCGTCCACCGCGGCCGCAGGCGCCCCGGCAACCGGCCTGCCCGGCCGCGCCGCCGGCCGAGATGCGGCCCGGGCGGTGAAGTCGGCGAGCCTCGCGCCCGTCGCCCGCAGAAGCTGCGCGGGTGCGAGGGCGAAGACAAGGCGCGGCGTGCCGGCAGCAGCCCGGACCACGCCGAACTCCGTCAGCGGGGGATCGAACCGGGCCGGAACCGGCGCGACCGGCCCGACCGAAGCGACGCCGCCGATGGCCAACAAGCCGGTCTCGCGCCGCACCGGGTCGGCGGCGGCGCGGCCGAGCGGCTCGCCGGCAGGCACCGAGGCGCGGGCCGGATCCCCCCGGTTGCCGCCCACGCTGGAGGCCGAGGCCTGAGGCACCTCTCCGAAGTCTCGGGTCATCCCGTACCCCCGCGTATCCCCCGCCGGGGCGCCCCGTTCGAGGCGGGCGCCCCGGCCCCCGTTTCGCCCACGCTGGA